>JAVERM010000052.1:0-12792 GCA_034007105.1 Trichlorobacter sp. | reverse complement strand
ACCTGTCTCTACTATGGAGCAGCAACAATACAGCCAGTAGCCCCATGCAAATAGTAACTGTCCCATGCCATGGCAATCAGGTGCTTGTATGGATTACTATCTGTAAATGAAATAACCTGGCTAAGTGTCTCTTGATCAAGCAGCCAGTTAACACCTGCTTTTGGGTAATGGCTGTTATTGTCAACAATTGAATAATTACCATAGGGTATATCCTTAAAAGTATAACGTCCCACCTCTGCCGTAGGGCGCAGAGTGTCAAGCCATACGGTAAAAGTATTGGTCACTGGCAGTGCCGAATAAATTTTACCAGTGTCATTGTTTCTCAGTTGCAAAGGTATGTCGTTAAGTCGCATTCTAAGCCAGTAATTATAGCTGTTTAGGTACAACCTGACAATCAATGACTTCTCTCTTTGCTCCATCTTCCCTATCTGTAGATCAGCAAGTTCCAACTGTGGTGAATAAAACATTCCCCAGCAAAACTGTCTCAGTCGTTGTGCATAAGGGAAGCCTGTCTCTTCAAAATAGCGTGGACTCACAAAATTCACTGACTCAACGTAAGTCAGGAATATGTTGTTCTGAATAGCCTTGCGATCAGCAAAGGTTGCGCGGGCACTGGCAGCCAACGTTGTGTTTTGGGGATATTTGTAATGGAGGTGTTCAACCAGCAGGGTTAACAACTTGACCTGTATATCATACCAGTAGCTTGCATGACGAGCCAATTCCGGATACACATCCGCTGAAAAGCCTCGCTTGTGCTGGATTTCTCCCCATATATCCAGCAGCCCTCGCGCATGTGTAACAGGGTCTGTAAGCAGGGTTGCATGTATTGTCGCAAGATCGGTCTCAAGGTCGCGCTTTTCAAGGCGGTTTGCCAAATGTGCAACCAGATCCGCATAGCCTTTTTCGGCAGGATTGGTTGCAGCAATAATGTACAGCTGTTCATAGGCCTCATTAGCAAAGGCAATGATCGAGGTAAGCGTACTCTTTTTGAGGTTGTACTCCATGTTGTTAAGCTGATTGGTTATGCTGTCGAGCTGTGCCTTTAAATCTGCAAGTTCTGTGATGATATTGTGCAGCATTTTCTGTTGCCCTGACAACATATCAATGATTTCATTTTGCCGATCTGGCGGTTCTTTACCCCAACCAAAAGCTTCTTTCAACACATAGCCTGCTGCCTCAGAACCAACATAACCCAAAGCTCCCTCAGCTATGGCACCGGCAATAAAGGAAGCTGCTCCAGTCAGCATACCATCACATTCTTTTGCAAAGCATGGTGCATCTTCAGTTGGATTAGCGATCTGGCTTACCAGGTGCTGGTTAAATAATTGTAATCCGCCAGTTTTACGTACTGCCTCCATAAACGCACCGCTATTGAACTGCTCTTCCAAAAAGTGGATATCATTAACGTAATCAACAGTATCTGGCAGTTGCAGATATGCCCACACCTTCGTTGCAGCGTCAATATTGCTCAGATCCGGTCTGGCTCGGTGGTACTCTGCTATCAGTGTTGTCAAAGGATTTACAACGTAAAAAGCATAGTTATCCTGATTTTTACCACGTACTTCTGTGCAAAGCGTTTCGGTCATTGTTTCTCCACCCTGACCAACGGTACCCCCACTAACAACTATATTATAGTCATCAGGCAGTTTTCCGGGATAAGAGAGCAGAAACGAACCATTTGTATAGGTTTCGTCTGTTTCACGATAGATCTCTTTGCCATCAACAGATGTAAGGATAACTGTGGCACCTACAATCGGTTCATCCAAAGTAGCTATGCCGGTAACCATGGAATCTGAATGGCTTGAACTGCAACCAGCAATTACCATGGCTGCAATTAATGCAATTAAGACAAATATACAGGCTGACTTTCTACCTGAAAAATAACTGCTATTAATAGTAAAGCGCATAGATTGCTCACTCCTACAGAATTTTACCTTCGTGATTTCTACCCGCTTTTTTAAACAAAAAAATATTCACGTCAAGAAAAAAATATCTGCCTAAACTCAAGGATTATAAATATTGCCGCCACCTGCAAGATATGCCTGCAACACTGCCCTGCCCTCCTTCCGCATAAAACCATGCACAACTTCTATCCCCCGCTCCTCCAGATAGTTGTAGGATTCATCAAAAACAGGTCCTTCATCAAAGCCGATTGCGCGGGCATCATCAGCCTTTGCAGCATACACCAGCCGTTCCACACCACTCCAGAGTACTGCCCCCAGGCACATGGCACAGGGTGCGCAGGATGTAAAAAGCTCAAACCTGCCCTTTGTGGCAAGGCTATAACTTTTAAGCAGTTTTTCTGCAAAAACAATCGCCACCATCTCTGCATGTAAAGCAGAGTTATTGGCTGGAACCACCAGATTCATGCCAGCACTGACTAACCGCCCGTCAGCTCTGTCAAACACAGCAGCACCAAATGGACCGCCTCCTTCGGCAATATTTCGCCTTGCCAGAGCTACTGCCAACTCCATTTTACTGGTATCATCATTAAATAAAGTACGCCCATCTAAAAAACCTGGCAACCACTCTGGCAGTGTTATCTCAACGGATTTCATCATTTAACAACTCCTTCAAAAACCATCTTACCATCAACATAATAATAACCTTTGCCCTGATGCTCCCAAAACTCAAGATTATCTGACGCATACCTGGCACCTGAAGCAGAAACAGCCTGCGCCAGGGTAGCTGAACTACCATCCGGAAAACAGATAGTAACCTGCTCTTTTGTTAGATCAAAACAGGCGATAAGCTGCGTACCACTATCGCTGATATAGGCAGCTTTCACCTGTTGCATTCCACTACAACCTGAGTTGCACACAGTTGTCGTGGAACAAGCTGACAGCATTAAAGCTGCTGTCGTACAGGTGACAAGAATGGTGTTTTTCAAAGTTAAAGCCTTTCCTGAACAAAATACCCCCTCTTAACATGCTTTTGCAAAACCATAACTGAATACCTATTATTACACCTTACAAGCTCTGTTCACCTATTATGTATTAATTTTGCAGTATATGGATATGTGACGTATAATTTTTATCAATTTACAAATGGAGGAGGTTGCATCATATGCAAGCACAACGAATCGTAACAAAAGCCGATGCCACCGGACATCTGACCGGGTTGCCGCTAATGCCGCCCGGCAGACCAGTGGAAGTCATCATGCTTCTCCTTGATAATCAGATACCGGCAACACGCCCACGTCGCAAACCACCAACCCGCTTGCAGGGCAAAATCCGCGAAACTGGTGATGTTTTATCATCTGCTTCTGTCGATGACTGGGGAGTTGCCTGATGCTATTACTGGATACACATATCTGGTTATGGTGGATAAACGGTACTCCGGACAAACTTTCTTCTTCCTTGCTTGAAAGAATTGAACATGCTGAAACGGTTGCGGTTTCTGCAATTTCCTGTTTTGAGCTGGAATGGCTGGCAAGGCATGGAAGAATTGAGCTGGACATCAGCCTGGATGACTGGTTCTCAGGTGCACTCTCTGAAACCGAAATCATTTGCCTGCCGGTGACCGGTCAAATAGCACGACTTGCTGCTTCTTTGCCCGAGCATCACAAAGATCCGCAGGATCGCCTGATTATTGCAACAGCAATCAACAACAATTGCCATCTCGTCAGTGCCGACAAACAGTTTTCTCACTATAAGGAAATCAGCAGACTACTCGTACAGGCATAGTAAATTGAAAACTGTATCAGCGTAAAATTAACGCAAACAGACCAGGGAAACATCCCTGGTCTGTTGTGTAATGGTCTGTAATGGCTGGCTGTTTGTCTTTACTTCACTTCAACCTGAATCTGCTTGGGTTTGACTTCTTCTTTTTTTGGCAGGGTAATGGTTAAAACGCCACGCTCACAGGTTGCTGAAACCTGATCCTGTGCAACTGTTGCAGGCAATTTAAAACTACGCTGAAAACTGCCAAAATAACGCTCTATCCGGTGGTAATTATCTTTTTTAACATCTGATTCATGCTTGCGTTCGCCTTTGATGGTTAAAAGATTATCCTCAATCCGCACATCAATATCTTTTTGCTCCAGATCAGGCAGCTCTGCCTTGATTACAATGGAATCAGCGGTTTCATAGATATCCACCGCCGGTTGCCATACCCCTTCCTTAATCTCTTCACCGCTAAATTCAGCAGGATGACCCCAGGACAGATTAAGCAGCCTGTCCATCTGGTCTTGCATACTGCGCAGCTCACGCAAAGGGCTGTATTTGACGATTGCCATAACACTTATCCTCCTTTTGTCATTGTTTTGCCGGAACATCCGACCTATGTGTTAAAAACATAAGCAGCGTTTTGGCATTGTCAAGTGGAACAACCAGCAGCCATGCTGTCCAGCAGTTCGCCAGATGGTCCATACAAGGTAACTGCAAGCGGCATCATGCCCACGGCATGGGTAGAGCATGAAAGACAGGGATCATAACAGCGTATTCCATGCTCAATACGATTAAGCAGCCCTTCCTCAAGACGACCACCAACCAGATACTTTTGTGCTATCTGCAACACAGTACGGTTCATGGCCAGGTTGTTCTGTCCGGTGGCAATTATCAGATTTACATAGTTTAAAAGCCCGTTATCATCCACACGGTATTCATGAAACAACACTCCCCGTGGTGCCTCCACAACACCAACACCCTGTCTGTTATTGGTACGGGCATGGCTGCGCACATTACGGTCAAGCAGTTCCGGATCATTTAACAACTGCTCCATGGTTTCCAGACAGAAAAGTATCTCAATCAACCTTGCCTGGTGATAATAAAAACTGCCCTGTACCGGTTCTCCGGCTTCACCAAACTGACGGAAAAATGCCAGCTCTGCATCAGCCAGCGGTGTTTTTGCATGACAAGCCACGTTAAGCCGCGATAATGGACCTACCCTGTACATCCCCTGATCAGGGTGGTGTTGCCGCGAACGGTAAAAAGGAAACTTCAGGTAACTCCAGCTTTTTTCACCTTCACCAATAATGCTGTCATAAGCAGCGGGGTCAAAACCATCTTCCAGCAGCTCTCCCTTTTCATCCACCATGCGCAGAAAACCGTCATAATGCTCCAACCCGCCCTGCTCGTTTACCAAACCAAGGTGCAGGCTGGGAAAGTTACCGTAACAGGAAGCTTCTTCCTGCAAGCGTTCCAACGCTTCTTTGCCCAGTTTTAATGCTTTTCGCGCTGTTGCCATGGCCTTTGGCAAGCCGGAAGCGATTTTGTCGCGCAAAACCTTTGTCAGTGGCTCCCGCACACCTCCAGAAACAACCCATGCCGGATGCACAGATCGATCACCCAGCAGACGGATTACATCCTGACCATATTGACGCAATCTTATCCCTTCTCTGGCAGTCTCGGGCATCTGCTCCAAAAGACCGACAAGGTTGCGTTTGGCAGGGTTACTCTCCATCCCCAATAGCAGATCAGGACCGGAAAGCAGATAAAAGCTTAAGGCATGGCTTTGTACCAGTTGCGCACAATGCATTAACCGCCGCAGTTTTTCGGCTGCCGGCGGTATTTTAACCCCTTTAAGGGCATCACCAGCCTTTGCTGAAGCAAGAGCATGGCTGACCGGACAGATGCCACAAATCCGTTCTGTAATGGATGGCATTTCGCGGTAACTGCGCCCAAGGCAAAACCGCTCAAAACCGCGAAACTCGGTAACATGAAAACGGGCATCAGCAACTTCACCGGCATCATTTAAATGAATGGTGATTTTGGCATGCCCCTCAATACGGGTAACAGGTGAAATTGTGATGGTTTCAGACATTACCTACTCTCTCCTGGATAACAGCCTTTTATAGACATAGGGCAACATCTCCTGCAAATCTGTGGCATTCATACCGATTTCCCCTTGTTTTTCTGCCACAAGATCACCAGCCATGCCATGTACAAACACCCCAAGCCGGACAGCAGTCCAGGCATCGTACTTTTGCGCCAGCAGTGCGGAAATGATTCCGGTGAGCAGGTCTCCCATGCCTCCACTTGCCATGCCAGGGTTGCCGCTGGCGTTAATGGCAACTCTGCCATCAGGGGCAGCCATAATAGTACGGGCACCTTTTAACACCTGATAAACACCGTATTTACTGGCAAAATCCCGAGCAATGGCAATGCGGTCATGGTTCACTTCGTGTGTGGTGATGTTGCAAAGCCGTGCCATCTCTCCCGGGTGGGGGGTAAGAATCAATGTTTGAGCCGCCTTGCGTAAAAGCAGCTCCGGATTTTTTGCAATGGCGTTTAAGCCATCGGCATCAATTACCATTGGGGTTGTGATTGTCTTAACCAGTTGCTGTACAAGGCTGATGGTTTCGGGATGTGTACCAATGCCTGGTCCCAAAGCAAGCATATCCTTATCTGCCAGCAGTTGCTGTATAACAGGCAAGGCAGACAGATTTAACGAAGCTGGTTCTTCGGCAGGTAGTGGAACAGTCATAACTTCTGTGGTTTTTATCTCGGCTGTCTGGTGCAACTGCTGCGGTACAGCCAGCGTTACCAGACCTGCACCGGCACGGACAGCACTATTGGCAGCCAGAACAGCTGCTCCGGATTTACCGGAAGAGCCAGCCACCACCAGACAATGACCGCAATCCCCTTTATGTGCAGTACGCTGGCGCGGCTTTAAAAGCAAAGTAGCTGCTGCTTCATCAATAAACTCATAGCCTTTTGCACTATTAAGCACTGTTTGCGGAATACCAATATCAACCACCTGCAACTGCCCGACATAATCAGCACCAGGGTAAAGCAGATGCCCTGCTTTAATGCAGGCAAAGGTCACTGTCAGATCAGCCTTTACTGCCTCACCAGGCAACTTACCGGTTGTGCCGTTGATACCACTTGGTATATCCACCGCAACAACCACACCCTGGCTACGGTTAATAAGCCTGACAGCCTCCAGATAAACACCGCAAAGCGCATGGCTTAAACCTGTACCCAAAAGGGCATCAACCAATAAAGATGCTTCAGATATCTGCTGCTGATGGTTACTGATAAACTCTTGGGTATCAGTGCAAAAACAGACCTGATGCTTTTCAAGCTGGTTAAGGGCAAGTAAGGCATCACCTTTAATCTCATCCTGTCTGGCAAGGACAATCACCTGCACCTGCCAGCCGTTTTGCAATAGATGGCGGGCTATAACGTAACCATCACCACCATTATTACCTTTGCCAGCCAAAACCACTGCCTGTTTGTGCTGCATATCACCATAGGCAGCCAATATCTCTTCGGCGCAAAGCCTGCCGGCATTTTCCATCAAAGTAATGCCAGGAATACCAAAATCATTGATTGCAGTACGGTCAACCTCCTGCATGGTTTGCGCTGTAATCACTTTCATAGCTGCTCCAAAACCACCATTGCCACGGCATTGCCGCCATCATGGGCAAGGGAAAGATGTATTTTTCGTTTTGCAACTTCTGCAAAAATTTCACTGGTACGCCCAAAAAGTAAAAGCTCAGGCTTGCCCAGCTCATTATTTACAACCTCCATTTCCACCCAGCTAAGACCGTTTCTAAGACCGGTACCCAATGCCTTTACAAAAGCTTCCTTGGCAGCAAAACGGGCAGCCAGACAAGTAGCAGCTCCTTGCTTTTTTGCAAAACAATGTTGCTGCTCATTTGCAGTAAAAAGACGATTAAGCAAAGCCTGATTATCATCATCTATAAACTTCTGGATTCTGGCTATTTCAACCGTATCTATGCCAATACCTGTAATCATTTTGGAGTGCTTTCTTTTGAGTAGCAGGGTGGTTGAGTTAAAGAACTTCTCGTTGTCATTCTGCTCGAAGCGTTAGCGAAGTTGCAGAATCTAAACCCTAGATCCTGCGACTAAAGCGCAGGATGACAACCTTATTCTCATAACTCCCCCCTGCCCCTCTCTTATCTTAAGAGGGGGAACTACAGCTCCTCCCCTTAGGTTAAGGGGAGGTCGGGAGGGGTTACAAGGTTTTTTGCCACGAAACCCACGAAAGGGCACGAAAAAACAAAGCAATCTGGTCACGGCACGCTGTGCCCCTACATTTAACTTTCGTTGCTTCATATTTTATTGTACGGGCATGGCACGCCATGCCATGGCTGGGTGGTAGACACAAATTCATAACTCCCCCTGCCCCCTTTAAGGCAAGAGAGGGGGAACCCAACTATCCCTTCATCCACGCACCTGCGTTGTGCTGAATTCAACCACTTCTTCCCGTTGCAGCAAGGCGCAGCAAAGTTTTTCAATGTTGGTTTTATCCATGGTGCGCACGGTCATCCGGTATTCAAGGTTTCGTCCACCATTTAACAGGTGGTAGCTGATGTTTGTCATGCTGAATCCACACTGGTGAAACAGGTTTTTCACTTCCTCCTCGGTCATAAGATTTTCCCGATTAAACAGTACTGTCTGGGAGGCAAAAATCTGGGCTGGCATCTTTTTTTCCATCATCCTGAAAACAGAAAGCGTACCCAAAGCTATGATGGTTGCCATGATTGCCGCACTGTAAAAACCAATACCAGCCATAATGCCAATTGCAGCGGTAATCCAGATGGAAGCTGCGGTGGTAAGACCGCGTACAGTCAGCCCTTCACGCATGATTACACCGGCACCCAAAAAGCCAATGCCAGTCATAATCCCCTGCGCCATACGGGTTGGATCAATACGGACAACTTCAACCGAGGCGTTGGCAAACCATCTGCCATGGTACATGGTGACCAGCATCAGCAGGCTGGAAGCCACGCAAACAAGGGTGTGGGTGCGAAAACCTGCCGGACGACCATGGTAACTTCTTTCCATGCCGATTAAAGCACCTGCAACCAGTGCAACTACCAAATGTTGCATGACTTGTAACCATTCCAGTTCCACAGACTACCTCCGCAAGGTTGCAAAGTAAAATTCAGGACAACTCACGTAGCTTGACAATAATCTCACCATTCTCAGGGTAGCGCATCTGTTGCAGACGTGAAAAAAGTAGTTCTTCATCAGCATAAATGGCAAATTCACTCTGTTTGCCAGGTCGGATTTCCACCTTGCAATCATCAATATTTTTTTCAATTTCTGCGGCAAGACCTGCCGCTCTTGGTTGCTGACCTCAAGATGCACAGTATTCGATTAAAACATTCATTTTGCCACCCTCCTTTTCTTAACAGGTTTTTGAAAAACGTTATGAGGAAGGCTGGATACAAGGTCGCAGGTCACGCAGCGACGAGGCATAACATTTAAAGTTAGCCGAGGAAGCGAGTACCGCGCAACGAAGTAGACAGCCTCCGCAGTAGTTTTTCAAAGCTCTGATAAAGATATAGCCTGCACTCCCCCTTCCTTGCAATCCAATTGAACGCTGTGGTATCAGGGAGGATAAACTTTATGTAAAAAGGCAGATTAAAAACCATATGAATCCGGCACTGCAAACACCAATGATGCGGCAATATCTGGAAATCAAAAGCCAAAATCCTGACACTATTTTGTTTTTCAGGATGGGCGATTTTTACGAAATGTTTCTGGAAGATGCTGTTATTGCCTCAAAAATTCTGGATATTACCCTTACTTCCCGCAATAAAGGCGGTGGTGGTGATGAAATCCCGTTTTGCGGTGTTCCGTATCATTCAGCACAACCATATATCGCCCGCTTGATTGAGGCAGGTCATCGGGTGGCAGTTTGTGAACAGGTTGAGGACCCAAAGCAGGCAAAGGGGATTGTGCGCCGTGATGTGGTAAAAGTGGTTACTCCGGCACTGGTCACAGAAAGTGAATCTTTAACCCCTGATGAAAACTCATACCTGCTTGCCATATGTGCTGAAAAGGATGATTGGGGTACTGCCTGGCTTGATCTTTCCACCGGCGAGTTTAAGGCATCACAACTGGCAGATATTGATGATACAGCCGCACTGGTGGCTTCATTATCGCCAAGAGAGCTGCTTTTGCCGGAAGAGTTTGTAACAGAACTGCCGCAACAGCTTAAAACTGCCCTGCCCAGATCCCCCCTTGCCAAAATACCGGACTGGGTGCTTGATTATGATTACGCTGCCCAGCTTTTAACCGAACTTTTCAAGGTAGCTTCACCGGATGCCTTCGGGCTTGCTGATAACAAGGCTGCTTTAAAGGCTGTTGGTGCCATTTTGTACTATTTGCAGGAAAACCGGCACTCAAGCCTGCCCCACTTGCAGGATATTACCCTGGTCAACCAGCAAAACCACCTGCTGCTGGATCCCATAACCCGCCGTAATCTGGAACTTGTCAGCACCCTAAGCGAAAATAAAAAAAGCGGCTCTTTACTTGGCTGCCTTGACCGTACTGCCACCGCAATGGGTGCGCGTACTTTAAAGCAATGGCTTGCCCATCCCTTGATTAATACAATGGAAATTAACCAGCGACTTGATGCAATTGAACTGCTGGTGCTGGATAGTGAACTGCGTAATCAGCTGATTACATTATTAAAAAAAGTGCAGGACCTGGAGCGGTTAAATGGTCGCATTGCCCTTGCTTCTGCAAACAGCCGTGATCTGCGCGCGCTTTTTGATTCGCTGGAACTGGTGCCACAGATAAAATTACTGCTGGCTGAGGCTGATACTGATCTTATCAGGAAACTTGCAGCTTCTCTGGATGCACTGCCTGATTTACAGGAAAAAGTAAAGGCAGCCATTGTCCCTTCCCCTCCTTTTTCGCTGCGCGAAGGTAATATCATTGCCCAGGGCTACAACACCGAGCTGGACGAACTGCGTACCATCAGCCGTGAAGGCAAAGGTTTTATCGCCCGCATGGAGGCACAGGAGCGGGAGCGCACCGGTATAAACTCCCTTAAAATCCGCTATAATCGTGTATTTGGGTATTACATTGAAATTACCAAAGCCAACCTTGCCGGAGTTCCGGAAAACTACACCCGCCGCCAAACCCTTGCCAATGCCGAGCGTTTTATCACTGAAGAACTGAAAATTTATGAGGAAAAAGTACTGGGTGCAGAAGACCGGATTTGCGAGCTTGAATATAATCTGTTTCAGGAATTGCGCATGGAGGCAGCTGCCAACAGTGCCGTAATCAGCAACACTGCGGCAAGTCTGGCGCAGCTTGATATTCTGCAAAGCCTGGCAACTGTGGCAGCAGAGCAGGATTATTGTCGGCCAACGGTCAATAATGATGATCAGATTGAGATTGTTGAAGGCAGACATCCGGTGGTGGAAGCACTGCATCAAGCTGAGCGATTTGTACCAAACGACACCTGCCTTGATGCCGAAAAACGGCAGATTCTGATGATTACCGGTCCCAATATGGCTGGCAAATCAACCTATATGCGCCAGACCGCTCTGATTGTACTGATGGCTCAGGTGGGTTCTTTTGTGCCGGCAAAATCTGCGGTTATCGGTATTGCCGACCGGATTTTCACCAGAGTTGGTGCTGGAGATAACCTTGCCAAAGGACAATCCACTTTTATGGTGGAGATGATGGAAACCGCTAACATACTACGTAACGCCACCCCCAAAAGCCTGGTTATTCTGGATGAAATCGGACGAGGCACATCAACCTTTGATGGTCTTTCCATTGCCTGGGCTGTGGCAGAATATCTGCACGACCAGGAAAATCACCGCGCCCGCACCCTGTTTGCCACCCATTATCATGAGCTGGCAGAGCTTGCTGTCAGTAAAGAGCGGATTGTAAACCTGACTGTTGCAGTGCGTGAGTGGCAGGATCAGATTGTTTTTCTGCGTACCATTGTGCCTGGAGCAGCATCCCATTCCTACGGTATTCAGGTTGCCAGACTGGCTGGTATACCGATGGAAGTAATTTCAAGAGCCAAAGAGGTGTTGAAAAACCTGGAAGATAGTGATTTAAATCAGCAAAACTCAAAACCTGGTAAAATAAAACAAGCTGATGGAAGTAGAAAAGCGCAGCAATTTTCATTGTTTGATGCTCAAAATGATATGATTAAGGAACGGCTTGAAAAACTGGATATAACCGCACTTACCCCGCTCACAGCCCTGAACATACTGGATGAACTTAAAAAAATGCTTTGAAACAGGAGGATGCGCCCATGTCAAAACGGATGAAAATATGTATCAACACTGGCGGTGGTGATGCGCCAGGTTTAAATGCAGTAATTGAAGCGGTAACCATGGCAGCCTACAACCGGCAATGGGAGGTGTACGGCATTAAAAGTGGTTACGCCGGTCTTTTGAATACCGATGAAATCATCCGGCTTACTCCGGAAAAAGTTGATGGTATCGCCAGTACCGGCGGCACCATTTTAGGCACCACCAACAAGGGCAATCCCTTTATGATGCAGGTTTGCAACGCTGCCGGCGAGTGCGAACAACGTGATTTATCTGACCGTGTACTGGATAACTTCCGCAGGTTGCGTTTTGATGCGCTGGTGGCTGTGGGGGGTGATGGCAGCATGGAGATAGCCCATAAATTTGCCCAAAAAGGGATGCCTGTAATCGGGGTGCCCAAAACAATTGATAATGATATGGGCGGCACTGTAATTACTTTTGGCTTTGATACTGCCGTAAGTATTGCCACCGATGCCATTGACCGGCTGCATTCCACAGCAAAATCCCATGATCGGGTAATGGTGGTGGAGGTGATGGGACGTAATGCCGGATTTATCGCCTTAAACAGTGGTATTTCTGGCAATGCTGATGTGATTTTACTGCCGGAAGTACCGTTTGACATTGAAAAAGTTTGCGACAAGCTAATGGAGAACGAGCTGAACGGTCGTAAATACGCCATTGTTGTGGTGGCAGAAGGGGCAATACCCAAAGGTGGCGATGTGATTATCAAAGGTGAAGCCACAGATGGTCGCCAGCATGTGGTGCTGGGTGGCGTAGCTGATTACGTTTCC
>JAVERM010000051.1:0-13053 GCA_034007105.1 Trichlorobacter sp. | reverse complement strand
GTGGTGGTAAGCAGGTCATCGGCAATACCATTGGCAATTTTACCGATGATGTTTGCGGTGGCAGGTGCTACCACCAGCAGATCAGCCCTGTCTGCCAGCGAGATATGTCCTATTTCCTGCTCACGGTACAGGTTAAACAGCTCAATATTTACCGCATTTCCTGATAAAGCCTGAAAAGTCAGCGGGGTTACAAATTCGGTGGCAGCTTTTGTCATCACCACATGTACAGATGCACCGCTTTTCACCAAAAGCCGCAAAAGCTCCACTGCTTTGTAGACAGCTATGCCGCCACTAACACCCAAAACTATGTTTTTGCCGTTTAAATTCATGGCTTAGTCCAGGTATGGGTTATGGCGTTTTTCATGCCCAATGGTGGTTGATGGTCCATGTCCTGGCCAGACTGTGGTCTGCTCTGGCAACACAAAAAGACGGGTCTTGATGGAGTCAACCAGCTGTTCATGGGATCCGCCCGGCAGGTCGGTACGGCCTACGCCATCTGCGAAAAGTGTATCACCGCTGATCAGCAGCTGCTCTGGTTGCAGATAAAGACAGCAACAGCCTTGGGTGTGACCAGGGGTGTGAATCACCTGTAATGTGTGTTTGCCGAAAGTTATTTCCTGATCATGCTCCAGAAAGAAATCAGCTTGAGGTGAGTTTTCGCCGGAAAGTCCGTACATGCTTGCAACATCTGCCACGCGAGACAGCATCTCTGCATCAGCCTTGTGTATCCAGAGTGGAGCCGGTCTGGCTTTCAGCAGCTCTTTGTTGCCGCCCACATGATCAAAATGTCCGTGGGTGTTGATTACCCCTTTAAGGGTCAGGTTGTGTGCAGCCAGTCTGTCAAGAATAAGGTCAACATCACCGCCAGGATCAATCACCAGTGCTTCTTTAGTCTGTTTGCAACCCCAAATTATACAGTTAACGCCAAGTGGACCAACGGTTATGGTTTCAAAAATCATTTAAAACTCCTGCTTGCATAGTTACTTGCCGATTGGTGGTATTTAATGTTATAGACTGCCCAAAGGAGGGCGTAATATGGGTAAAAAGCCGGTTGTTGATCAGGAAGTATGTATAAGCTGCGGTATGTGCATCAGCATTTGTCCTGGTGTATTCAAGTTTAATGATGCCGGAAAATCAGAGTGTTATGATCCGGCAGGAGCCAGTGAATCCGAGATTGAGTCAGCAATCAATTCCTGCCCTGTGCAGGCGATCAGCTGGGAAACCAACTAACAAGAAAGGAAAAGTAACATGGAAAAGTATGTCTGTACAATCTGTCAGTATGAGTACGATCCGGAAGCCGGTGATCCTGATCATGGTGTAGCACCAGGCACTGCCTTTGAGGATATTCCTGAAGATTGGTGCTGTCCTTTGTGCGGTGCCGGCAAGGATGCTTTTGAAGCAGTGTAAAAACTGTTAAAAGATGGATGGGGCTATAAACCTCATCCATCTTCTTTTATCCCATTTCCTGTGCAAATACCTCCAGAAACTCCTCAAGCTCGGCAGGCTGCAAATCACCCATATGTGCTATTCTGAAGGTCTCCCCCTTGATTTTGCCATAGCCGTCATCAAAGGCATAACCACGCGCCGAGAGTTTTTGTTTAAGTGCTGCCAGATCGGTTTTTTTACTGTTTTTTGCACAGGTAAGTGTAACTGAGCGGCAACCCTGGGGTGCAAACAGCTCAAAGCCATGTTCAATCACAAAGTTGCGTGTTCTTTCAGCCATCAGTTGATGGCGATTCCAGCGAGATTCCAGCCCTTCAGCAAAAATCCGCTGCAACTGGCAATCCAGACCGTATATTAAAGATATACAGGGTGTGGATGGCGTGTTGTGTTTTGTGTCATTATTGGCAAACTCCAGAAAATCAAAATAATAGCCACGGTTTTCCACTGTTGCCGCACGTTGTAATGCCTTTTCTGTTGCGGTAAACACTGCAAGACCTGGTGGCAGTGCCAGTGCTTTTTGCACACCGAAAATGCAGCAGTCAATTCCCATTTTCTGCACTGGTATCGGCAGTGCGCTGATGGATGATACAGTATCAACCACAAAGACAACATCAGGGTACTTGCGCATAATATCAGCAATTTCTGGCAATGGTGACATGACACCGGTTGATGTTTCATTATGAATCATGGTCATGCAGTCATATTTTCCGCTGGACAGAGTTTTGTCCACCAGCTCGGGTGTGATCGCTTCTCCCCAGGGAACCTTGATGGCATCTGCTGCCTTGCCGCAGCGCAGGGTTACTTCATGCCACTTGTCTGAAAAAGCACCGTTGCAGAAGTTGGCACAGCGGGTTTTGGTCAGGTTTCTGATGGCACCTTCCATTGCACCGAATGCACTGGATGTTGATAAAAACACACGATCCTCTGTGAAAAGCAGCTTTTTAAGTGCGGTTGTTACCCGCTCGTGCAGTTCGGCATATTCCTTCATCCTGTGACCGATCATCGGTCTGGACATTGCTGTAAATATTTCAGGTGAGATATTGATGGGACCGGGGATAAACAGTTTTTTTGCCATATTTGTTTTCTCCTGCTATTGGGTTGGATGGTGCTGCATGTTCTGCTTTGTTAAATCAATAGTAAATCAGCAGTGTTAGGTGATATTATTCATACCTTGTACTATTATGACATATATCATAATAAACATGAAAAGTAACAAACAAGCCATTACAAATCAAGTTAACTGACTGTTTTTCAGTTGCCTCAGGGCAATTTTACGGTTGCAGATGGCGTAATATGTGATACTGTATTTTAATTGTATACAGTTTGTGACTGTACTGAATTTTTTATTTTGCGGAGGACTGTTTTTATGCGGAGACTGGTTGGTTATTTACTTCCCTTACTGTTGTTGCTACTGGCGCACCCGGTGGCAGTTCGTGCCGAACAGGGCATGGCTATAGATCCTGCCACTTGCCTTGGTTGTCACAGTGACATCATCCCCGTAAAAGATTTTGCTGATTCTGTACATGGTAAAAATGCCTGTACCAGTTGTCACACTGACATAACCGATCTGACCAGACATATGACAGGTCAGATCAAGGTGCAAAAGGTTTCCTGTACAAGATGCCATAAAAAGGAAAGCTCCGAGCATTACGGCAGCGTCCATGCTGCCCGAGAAATTTCCTGTGCAGATTGCCATACAGATATCCATGTCCACACCCAGTGGCAAAATGACAAGCGCAAGGTTGTTGAGAAATGTATCCAGTGCCATGATAACGAAAAAGGCTTTCAAAATTCTATCCATGGCAAGGGCGTTGCCAATGGTAATAAAGATTCGGCAGCATGTAATGATTGCCACAACCTGCACGCCATTAAAGAGCTTGGACCTAAAGGCTCATTTGAAGAACGGGATTTCCATACAAAAGTATGTATGAAATGCCATAGCGATCAGGAGATGATGGATCGCAATAATGTCTTCAATGTTGCTACAAAAACCTATCTTGACAGTTATCATGGCAAAAACTACCGTCTTGGTTTCCCTGAAAAAGTTGCCGGTTGTGCTGATTGCCACACAGCCCACGAGGTTTTGCCTGCCGATGATCCACAGTCAAGTGTAAATAAAGACAACCTTGTGCAGACTTGCGCAAAGTGTCACCCCAAAGCAACCCCGCTTTTTACAAAATTCTACTCACACGGCGAGCATTCTGATCGTCAAAACTACCCGATTCTGTTTTACACATTTATAGCCATGACCGGATTGCTGGTTAGTACTTTTGCAGTTTTCTGGATTCACTCCATACTCTGGATGTTCCGTGGCTTTATTGAAAACAGGCAACGTCAGGCAAAACTGATTAAAGGTGAGCATGAACACCATATTTCAGAGCCGCACAAACAGTATCGCCGCTTTAGACCTGTGCACGTGTTTATGCACTTTTTAGTAATCACCAGCTTCCTTGGTCTGTCCATTACCGGCATTCCGCTTAAGTTCAGCGACCAAGGCTGGGCCAAGGCGATGATGAACTTCCTGGGTGGCACTGCCAATGCTGGTCTTATCCACCGTGGATGTGCTGTATTAACCTTTGTTTACTTTGGTATGGCACTGGCAATGAGTATTCACTTCCTGTTCATCCGCAAGGATATCAAGGGTGGATTCTTCCAGCGGCTCTTTGGTCCGGATTCACTTTGTCCAAACCTGCGTGATGTTCAGGATGTCATTGGAATGGTAAGATGGTTCTTCTTCATCGGACCAAAACCAAACTTTGAGCGTTGGACATATTGGGAGAAGTTTGACTTTATCGCGGTTTTCTGGGGTATGTTTGCCATTGGTGGTTCTGGTCTTATGCTATGGTTCCCCGAATTCTTTGGTATGTTCCTACCTGGCTGGGCGTTTAACGTGGCAACCATTGTCCACTCTGACGAAGCCCTGCTGGCAACCGGCTTTATCTTTACTGTTCACTTCTTCAATACCCACGGTCGTCCGGAGAAGTTCCCGATGGATTACGTAATCTTCAACGGTCAGATTGCCAAGGAAGAGATGATCGAAGAGCGTGGCGATCAGTGGAAGCGTTATGAAGAAGAAGGGATTACCGAGCAGTTTGCCTGCAAGAGAACAAGTGGTCCCATCTATGACTTTATCCTGAAGGCCTTTGGCTTCACCGCTGTCTTCATCGGTATAAGTCTGGTGGTACTGATGATAATCGCCTTTATTGGAGGCAGTGGGCACTAACCTTCCAAGTGGTATTACAGGCTGTAACAGCAAAAGCCATCCGGTTGTACGGATGGCTTTTGCTGTTTTCTAGTAAGAAGTCACTGATGGCAAAACCAGTATCAGCCACGTAAGCAGATGGTTTTTTCATGGCTGCTCTCTTTTTCAGAGAGGCAGGTGCGCTAGAACAGCGTTTATGTTAGAGCGGTTTTGCGAAAAGCCCAGTAGTGATAGCGTATACAGTGAAACGCATATTCAGGCTGTTTTATAGGACAAACAGTGATTTAAAAACATTTTCTATTTGACAATGTTTTTATAACAGTTTAAAGAAACTAGTTCACTGAATTCTTTAGTCAATTACTAGGAGTTTTCCGTTTTTAGGATGGTTTTATCCACATACCGGAAGACAGTTACATAAAAGGAGTGATTAAGTATGGAAAAGAAAAAACCAAGAATTTACCAGTATCTGATGAACCCGTACAGCCTGGCAGGTTTTTTGCTGGCTTTGGTTGCAACAATCGTAATTATGGTTTTTGTTGTAATGGAGGCCTTTACCGGTCTTGAAAACCCCTATCTGGGGATGTTTGTCTATGCTGGTTTTCCTGCAGTTTTGGTGCTGGGACTGTTACTTGTACCAATGGGAGCATGGATTACCAGGAAGCGTTACAGGGCAAGCAAAGACGGTTCTTTGCCGGTTATGCCAAGGATTGATTTTAATGATCCACATTCCATCAAGCTGACAATCTACTTTGTAATCTGCTCCATAGTTTTTTTCCTGGTGATTGGCGTAGCATCACTTAAAGCGTTTGAGTTTACTGAATCACCATCTTTTTGTGGTCAGCTTTGCCATACTGTTATGGAGCCGGAACATACTGCATGGAAAGATTCTCCGCACTCAAGAGTTAAGTGTGTAGAGTGTCACGTGGGACCTGGCGCAGAATGGTATGTAAAGGCAAAAATATCCGGCTTGCGGCAGGTATGGGCTGTTTTAACCCATTCATGGCCAACGCCGATTCATACCCCCATTGAAAACCTGCGTCCGGCGCGGGGTACTTGCGAGCATTGCCACTGGCCGGAAAAATTCTATGCCGGTCGCCAGAAGGTTTTTTATCACTATGCTCCTAACGAGGAGAACACACCCCGTGAGGTTGACCTGCTGATTAAAATCGGTGGCACCCCAAAAACTCCAAACGCCATGGGTATACACTGGCATATCGGTCGTGAAGTAAGTTACATCGCTGCGGACAAGCAACGTCTTGACATACCCTATGTGGCAGTCAAAAACGATGATGGTTCTTTTACAGAATATATGGATGCCGGCAATCCTCTCACCAAAGAGGAGATAGCCTCTGCCAAAAAAAGGGTAATGGATTGTACTGATTGCCATAACAAACCAACCCATATCTACTATTCACCTGATGAAGAGATGGATCGTCATTTTGTTTCCGGCACAATTGACCGTGGCTTGCCCTACATCAAAAAGATAGCTGTAGAGCTGCTGGAAAAACCTTACACATCGGCAGAAGAAGCCAAAAAATCCCTGGAAGCCGGTATCAGGGAGTACTATGCCAAAAACTATCCCGAAATAGTTAGCAACAAAGCTGCCGCACTTGAGCAGGCAATTGATGAGATCAAGCAGATTTATGGTCGTAACTATTTCCCGAAGATGAAGGTATCCTGGAACACCTATCCCAATCATCTGGGGCATTTTTACACACCTGGCTGTTTCCGTTGCCATGATGGTAAGCATAAAACAAGTAGCGGCAAGGTAATCTCCAAAGATTGCAATATCTGCCACGACGTGCTGAATCAGGTTCAGGAAAATATCCCTGTTGGCACAAAAGTTACTGATTTTGTCCACCCTGTTGATATCGGTGATGAGCTTTACACTGTAAACTGTAGCGACTGCCACTCTGCTGGCGGCGGGTTTGATATTGATGGGGGTAAGGGGAAGTTATAAGCTGTTAAAAACGATTTTGCCACGAATCTACACGAATAAGCACGAATAAAATCAAAAGCTTTTGACAAAGCAGCAAATAACTTTTTGGTTTAAACCTCTGGGATTAACTGCCTGATACTTGAGATAAAATTCGTGTAAATTAGTGTTAATTCGTGGCTAACCTGTTTTAAGCAGGATAACAAAAAGGGCGGGGAATATTCCCCGCCCTTTTTTATACTGTACAGATTTTGGCAAGCAAACAGAATGGATTTTAATAACCCATATCCATGCCGCCCATACCGCCTGGCATTGCAGGCATAGGTGCATCTTTCTTAGCTTTTTCAGCGATCATGCACTCGGTGGTCAGCATCAGTCCAGCCACAGAAGCGGCATTTTGCAATGCACAGCGGGAAACCTTGGTTGGGTCAATGATACCGGCTTCCAGCATATCCGCATAGCTGTTGTCTGCTGCGTTATATCCAAAGGCATCTTTACCGTTTTTAACCTTGTCAACAACGATGGAAGCATCAATGCCAGCGTTTTCAGCAATCTGGCGGATAGGTGCTTCCAGTGCTGTTTTGACGATGCTTACACCAAACTGCTGCTCGGCATTCAGGGTAAGGTTGTCCAGGTTGGACAGGGTGCGCAGGTAGGCAACACCACCACCAGGTACAATCCCTTCATCAACAGCAGCACGGGTTGCATGCAGTGCATCTTCAACACGGGCTTTCTTTTCTTTCATCTCGGTTTCAGTTGCAGCACCCACTTTGATTACTGCTACGCCGCCAACCAATTTTGCAAGACGCTCTTGCAGTTTCTCGCGGTCATAATCAGAGGTGGTGTCTTCAGCCTGGGCGCGGATCTGCTTTACACGACCCTGGATATCGGCATCAGTACCGCTGCCGTCAATGATGGTGGTGTTGTCTTTGTCCACAACTACACGCTTGGCCTGACCGAGCATGTCCATAGTGGCGTTTTCAAGCTTAAAGCCCATATCTTCGGAAATAACCTTGCCACCGGTAAGGATGGCGATATCTTCCAGCATGGCCTTACGGCGGTCACCAAAACCAGGAGCTTTTACAGCACATACGTTAAGCACACCGCGCAGTTTGTTGACAACCAGGGTTGCCAATGCTTCACCTTCAATGTCTTCAGCAATAATCAGCAGCGGACGACCGGATTTTGCGGTTTGCTCCAGCAGTGGCAGCATATCCTTCATGTTGGAGATTTTTTTGTCATAGATCAGGATAATGGCGTTTTCCAGGCTGGCTTCCATTCTTTCAGGATCAGAAACAAAGTAAGGGGAGAGATAGCCACGGTCAAACTGCATCCCTTCCACTGTTTCAAGGCTGGTTTCCATTGCTTTTGCTTCTTCAACAGTGATAACGCCTTCTTTGCCGACTTTTTCCATGGCTTCTGCAATGATATCACCAATGGTTTTATCGTTATTTGCAGAAATTGTACCCACCTGAGCGATTTCCTTGTGGTCTTTAATCGGTTTGGAGATGTTTTTCAGACCATCCACCAGTACCTCAACAGATTTGTCAATACCGCGCTTAAGCTCCATAGGGTTATGGCCGGCAGCAACCAGTTTGGCACCCTGACGGAAAATAGCCTGAGCCAGTACTGTGGCAGTGGTGGTACCGTCACCAGCCACATCAGAGGTTTTGGAGGCAACTTCTTTAACCAGTTGCGCACCCATGTTTTCAAACTTATTTTCCAGTTCAATCTCTTTGGCTACAGAAACGCCGTCCTTGGTGATTAAAGGGGAGCCAAAGGATTTTTCAATAATGACGTTACGACCTTTGGGACCAAGGGTAACCTTTACGGCATCGGCAAGTGCATTTACACCTTTTAAAATGGCGTTGCGGCCATCTTCATTAAAGCGGATTTCTTTTGCAGACATTTAATTAAACCTCCGGTTTTTTTAATATTTAATGGGACTTGAATCAGGTTTTACTCAATAACTGCCAGAACATCATCTTCACGCATCATCAGGTATTCTTCGCTGTCAACCTTCACTTCAGTGCCGGCATATTTGCCAAACAAAATGCTGTCACCAACTTTTACATCCAGTGGTGTGCATTTGCCTTCATCGTTTTTTTTGCCATTACCAACAGCGATTACTTCACCTTTTTGCGGTTTTTCCTTGGCTGTATCCGGGATATACAGACCACCAGCGGTTTTTTCCTCACCATCCAGGCGTTTTACAATGATACGGTCATGCAACGGTCTAAGCTTCATCTTTCCATCTCCTTTCACTGCTATCTTTTGTGATGTCTGACTATGCAGTCTGCTAGCACTCTTTTGGGTTGAGTGCTAAACAACCAGGAATATAATAGGCGTGTTGATAAAAATCAAGGGGGAGGTGAAAAAAATTGCCAAACCTGTTAGCAATACGTAAAAATGGCTTGAGCAGTTTATACTTGTATCTGACAAAACATCTTGCCACCACAGGGATATTTTACAATGAAATCACAACAGTTGCTGTTTGCTGAAGTAGCAGCGGATACAGAATCGCTGGATGAAAAAGCTGCCAGGCTGCGCAGCCTGATAGAGCATCATAATCGTTGTTACTATCTACTTGATCAGCCGGAAATAACGGATAGCGAGTATGACCAGCTGTTTCGCCAGTTGCAGGAGCTGGAAGAGCGACATCCGCAGTTGCGTGTGGATGATTCCCCAACTTTGCGAGTTGGCGGGACGGTGCTGGACAAATTTAGTTCTGTGCGGCACAGCCTGCCGATGCTTTCCCTTGAAAATGCCCTGAATGAAACTGAAATCCATGATTTTTGCAGGCGTGTTGCCAGCCTTGCCGCTGCTGAAGACGCTACAACTCTTGTCTGGCAGACCGAGCCCAAAATGGATGGTCTGGCTGTTGAGCTGGTTTATCGCAATGGTCTTTTGGTGCTGGCGTCAACCCGTGGTGACGGTGAGGTTGGCGAGGACGTGACTGCCAATATCCGTACAATTTCAACGGTGCCTTTGCGTTTGCAGGGAGAAAATCCGCCGCAATTGCTGGAGGTTCGGGGTGAGGTTTATATGCCGCTTGCCGGCTTCCGGCGGCTTAATCAGCAGCGGCAGGAAGCAGGCGAGCCGTTGTTTGCCAACCCGCGCAATGCTGCTGCCGGTTCGGTACGTCAGCTTGATTCTTCTGTTGCTGCCAGGCGACCGCTGGAATTTGTCTGCTATGGAGTTGGTAATATCGAGTTTGCCGCTGATGGCAGTTTGCAGGATGTTGCTACGCAAAATGGCTTGATAGAACAGCTGGCAGCACTGGGATTGCCGGTCAGCAAGCTCCGCAATCTGGCACATGGCACCGATGAAGTAATTGCCTGCTTTAAAGAGCTGCAAGAGGGGCGCGATGGGCTGCCCTACGAGATTGACGGCATGGTTGTAAAACTTGATGATCTGGCATTGCAACAGCAGCTGGGGACAAAAAGCCGTGCGCCGCGTTGGGCACTGGCCTGCAAATTTCCGCCGCGTCAGGCCATCAGTAAAATCAGTGGTGTAGAGCTGTCTGTGGGGCGTACCGGCGTAATTACTCCGGTGGCACTGCTTGAGCCGGTTGATCTGTCCGGGGTGGTTGTTTCCCGTGCCACATTGCACAATTGGGATGAAATTAACCGCAAAGATATCCGCACAGGTGATTATGTGCTGATGGAAAGAGCAGGGGATGTGATTCCGGCGGTTGTCAAGGTGCTGACAGAAAGACGTAACGGACTTGAACAGAAAATTGCCGAACCAGAGGTTTGTCCTGCCTGCGGTTCCAAAACATTCCGTAACAACGGCGAGGTTGCTTTGCGATGTTCTGGCGGAGCAGCCTGCCCACCGCAATTGGTGGAATCAATAAGCCATTTTGCCTCCCGCAATGCCATGAACATGGAAGGCCTGGGAGTAAAATATATAGAGCAGCTGGTAAACCTTGGTCTGGTGAAGGATTTATCTGACCTGTACAGCCTCAGCAAAGATGATTTTATGTGTTTTGAACGGATGGGGGACAAGCTGGCAGATAACCTGCTAAATGCCATTGCTGCCAGCAAAACACGACCGCTACATGCTTTTATTTTTGCCCTTGGCATCCGTCATGTGGGTGAGCAGACAGCAAAACTGCTGGCAGAAAGATTTGGCTCCATTGCAGCTTTGTCTGAAGCCACACTGGAAGAATTGCAGGAAATCAGGGACATCGGACCTGCGGTGGCTGGCAGTATCTGCAACTTTTTTGCCAGCCCTGTGCATCGGCAGATTATCTCCCGTATGCAGGCTTTGGGGGTTGCCCCGCAACAGCACAGCGCAACTGTAGGCAGTAATTTGCAAGGTCAGACTTTCGTGTTTACAGGTACCTTGGAGAAATTCAGCCGAGATCAGGCAGCAGATCTGGCAAAAAGCTTTGGTGCCCAGGTCAGTAAATCAGTATCTAAAAAAACCGATTACCTGGTTGCAGGTGCCAATGCCGGTAGTAAGCTGGAAAAGGCTGTAGAACTGGGTGTAGCAGTGTTGTCTGAAGACCAGTTTCTGGAAATGATAGCTGAAAATATGAATTCTTGACCTTTATCATCAAAATTACTGTTTTTTTATGGTTTGTCTGTATACAATATAGGAGTCTGATGAACTTCCAGGTTATTTGATTACTGAAAGAACAAGCTAAAAACCCTCTGTAAAAAGCAAAACCTGAGTGATCAGGTGACGCAAAGCCAACGGATCCTTTCAACAGATTTTTGAAAGGATGGCCGGGTTGCCAACGAGGGGCACTGGTCAGAAAACTTTGCCCTTCCGCGTACATCCGGAAGGGTTTTTTTGTGTCTAATAAAAAGGAATGGTTTAAATGGATGCAATGAATGGCAAAGAGCTTGATTATCTGAAAAAAGCCAAAATCATGGTGATTGATGATGATCCGGCAACCCTTGAGATACTGAACAGTCTGCTGGTGGTACATGGCAGTGAGGTTGTTGTATTTCCGTCAGGAATCATTGCCAGACTGGCTCTTAACAGCTATCTGCCTGATCTGATTTTGCTGGCAGCCAATCTGGCTGATACCGATGCCTATGTTTTTTGTCATCAGCTAAAACAGGATAGCCGGCTGCGAGATATACCGGTGCTTATGCTTAGTACGGATCTTGACCCGTCCAGCAAAGTACGGGCTTTTAACCTGGGTGCAGTGGATTTTATCACCAAGCCTTTTTATTTTGATGAGCTAAGGGCTCGAATTGCCGTGTTTCTTAACCTGTGTATGCTGGAAAATAAGCTCAAGTTTCAGCAGATGGTGGAAAAAAAGGTGCGTGAGATTTCAGATGCCCAGCAGGCAACCATTTTTGCCATGGCAAAGCTTGCCGAGCAACGTGATGAAGACACCGGCGCACACCTTGAGCGGGTGCGGGAGTTTTGCAGATTACTGGCAGTGCGCCTGGGGGAAGATTCACCCTATAGCCATTATATTAACGATGAGTTTGTTGATTGTATCCAGAATGCATCGCCATTGCATGATATTGGCAAGGTGGCTATTCCAGACCGGATCCTCCTTAAGCCAGGCACATTAACACCGCAAGAATTTGAAATAATGAAAGAACATACTGTGCTTGGCGCAGAAAACCTGCAACAGGTGTACAACCTGTATTCGGGTAACAGCTTTATCGGCATGGGTATTGAAATTGCCCTTTACCATCATGAACGCTGGAACGGTAGCGGTTACCCCGATGGTCTGGTGGGTAAAAATATACCACTGCCGGCACGGATTATGGCTGTTGCGGATTTTTACGATGCCTTGCGCTCAGACCGCTGTTATCGCAAAGGCTTTTGTCATGAGCAGGTTTGCAGCATGTTGCTGGAGGGAGAAGGGTCTCATTTTGATCCGGAGCTGGTTAAGGCGTTCAAGACTTTAGAGGTGCAGTTCAGGATTATCCATAAGGAATACATATAACTTCCTGGGAAACAGCCCGTTGAAATATAAAGTGGTTCTACCATTCGCCTTGACACCTTTACTGTTTTTTGGTACTGCTTGCCGCTATTTTTAATACACCAATACCTTTCCGATTCGGAAGCTAACCACTGGAGTCATAAAATATGTCCGATGAGCAAAAAACAGCCAAAAAAATAGCAGCACCTAAAAAGGAAGCAGCACCCAAAAAGGAAGCAGCAACCAAAAAGGAAGCAGCAACCAAAAAGGAAGCAGCACCTAAAAAGGAGGCAGCACCTAAAAAGGAAGCAGCAACCAAAAAGGAAGCAGCAACCAAAAAGGAAGCAGCACCTAAAAAGGAAGCAGCACCTAAAAAGGAAGCAGCACCCAAAAAGGAAGCAGCACCTAAAAAGGAAGCAGCACCTAAAAAGGAAGCAGCAACTAAAAAGGAAGCAGCACCTAAAAAGGAAGCAGCACCCAAAAAGGAAGCAGCACCTAAAAAGGAAGCAGCACCTAAAAAGGAAGCAGCACCCAAAAAGGAAGCAGCACCTAAAAAGGAAGCAGCACCTAAAAAGG
>JAVERM010000050.1:0-13066 GCA_034007105.1 Trichlorobacter sp. | reverse complement strand
CATTAAACTTTCTTTTATTCCCCACCACCCACAATAAATCACTGCGCGAGCGGCTGCGTATCCAATGGCAGCTTACGGCAGTGCTTTTGCTGGCAGTCTGGCGTAAAAGCTTTTTAACTGTTTGCAGCCCTTCTGCGGTGATGACGGTTTGCCAGGTGTTGTCGCCAATACGGTCTGCAAAGGCATCCAGCACACGGCGGGTTTTTGCTAAGGCATTTTTTTCACATTGGGAAACAAAGAGCACCATCATGGTTTGGTGTCCTCATTTGGTTGGGTTTTGTATTTAAGGGCAGCACGTTTTACTTCATCAAACATGAAATCTAAAACTTTGTGATTGGTGAAAGCTTGTAAACATTGCTGGCGAAATTCTTGTTCGGTGGCTTTTTCTTTAGCGGATATAAACGCCCAGGGCAGGATGATGGAATCTTTAATCAGGTCGGCGACATCAAAAACCAAGGCACCACGGCGGGTTTTGCCGTGCATTACCGCAAAACCGTGGGGAATGCCCAGAACCCACAGGGTGGTAGCAGCTAAGCCATAGGCGAGATAGTTACCGTGGTTTAAAAATTCGTTAGCTTTGTCTTGAGAATCGCGGTTGCGGTTAAAGTCTGGCTGGTTGGTGTTTTGCGCAGCGAATTTATAGAGCTTTTTGGTTATTTCGGCTTCAAGTTGCAGTAGTTTGCCTACATTGTAAGCGTTTGTGATTTTTGGAGTAAATTCACCCATCAGGCTTTGGATAACAGGGGCTGATGAATCAAAACCTTCTTGTTTAAGTTCTTTATCTTTAGTCCAGGTCTTTTGCAGAAAAATCAGGCGGGATAGTTGAAATTCTTTGGCAGTTTCCAGCCGTTTATCATCATTAAACCAGAAATTCATCCAACCCTGGACATATTCTGTGGGGCGATATTCACTTTGCGGGGTCATCCACTCAATTTCTGTAGCCATTAAAAGAGGTGTGCCACCCCCGCCACAAAAGCCCACCAGCACCCCTGCCTGAGCAAGCATACGCATGGCAGCCTGGGTAATAGAAGTGCCTGTGCCCAGCAGCAGGCAGGTTGTGTTGGCAATAGGGATGTTGTAGTACAGGTTGCGTTTGTCATCTTCTGTGAGGTACAGCACGCGCCCATCTTTTTGCATGATGCGGCAGTATTCAAGATAATAAATATTGGCGCGTTTTGAGTGCAAGATGGTTTTAAGATCTGATGATTTAAGTTCTTGCATATGTTGGCTCCTGGCTTGTTTTTATTTTTTACCAGTTCAGTCGCAAGTTTTTTTCCACCTCTTTAATCAGTGCAGCCGGTACCTGCCATTGTTGTGCTTGTTGTCGCCATTGGCTGACAGCAGTGCATATCTCATCCAGCAGCTGGTTTATTTTACGCCGGTTAAACAAAGGGCTGATTTTTTCCAAGCTGTACAAATCGGCTTTTATAAAATTGTCACGTTTTCCGTTAAGGCTCATCCAGCAGGTGGCAGGGCATCATCTCAATGCCGCAGGCAGTGGCAAGCAGGCTATATACATACTCCATAGCACCATAGCCAAGCGGATCACCAAAGGTTTCCTGATGCTGGCTGTGTTCGGTTATGCCATCAAATTTAAGTAAATAATGGGTAAAACCATCTGGAACTGTCACCTGTCCGGAGCGCACCTGGGTAAAATCATGGTTAAATGCCAGCACTGCCTTTGGTCTTGCTCCGCCAGCACTGGTGCCAACTGATAATAATGCCAGCATGGCTTCGCGATCAGCAGGCAGGCTTTGGTTGAAGTTTTGCCGTGCATCAAGCACTTGTTGAGCGGTAATCAAAAGGCTATCCAGGGCAATTTGCTGTGTTGCATTCAGGCTTTTAATCCGGGTGGCAGGAGTGTATTCCAACGCACCCATACCCCGTGTGCCAGTGTATTGCAGCCGTTGCAACGGAGTTATCTGTGCCGGTTGTCTACCCTGGCTGGCAGCCCAGGCGTTAAGTACAGCATTGCCAAAATCATCCGGCAGAGAGTCTGCCAACATGCCAGGCAAGCCCTTGAAGGTTTCGCGATTTAAGCCGGTAAAGCTGTATACACGTCTGGAAAGTGGCATGGTCAGAGGTGCAAGCTCAATACCGCTGTGCAAAAACTCTGGCGAATATTCAAAGTAACCAAGGGCAGTGTCGGTATCAAAGCTGGCTGCACCAACATTTAAACCATGGTAATTGATCTCAATAGCTTCCGTTACCATGGGCTGTCTTCCATTACACTGGATATTTCTTCTTTAAGTGTGCCTGAGCCGGAAGCACGCTGCCGTTTAGAGCCTTGCAAGCGCGCCAGCTGCACAGGCGACACCGGTTGTGGTGGCAAAAAAGCATCCAGCTGTCTTGCCAGCCCCAACACTTGCAACATTGCCACCAGATTTTCCAAAGTAACCTGACCTTTTTCTGCGTTGATCACGGTACGGCGGCTAATGCCAATGCTTTGGGCAATATATTCCTGGGTAATGTTGCGATTTAAGCGCGCTTGCTTGAGCCGCTCGCCAATCTGCTCACATAGCTGCGCTGCTGACACTTTATCATATGCTGTAAGGTACATTATTTGTCACCTAAAGATGCTTTTATACGCTTAAAGTTTATTTAAATGCACATTACATTGTACATATCTACAGGGGGGTATCCGTTGGATAATATGCGATTACAATGGCAGTATATAACGCAATTGTCAATAGCTGTATGGTGTATAAAATTGCGCTTAAATGGCTAATATTGGGATATAGTGATTTTTTATGCACATTGGTTTGGGTGACACATAAGGCTACGAAGCCAGGTTGACCGGTATCATTCATGAACAGTCAAAAAAAGCTGATTGAAATTTTTCATACTTAGCTATATGGTGTGTGACACCAGAGGGTAAAGCGTGAAAGCAAAACTGATTTTTAACGAGAAAATATCAGAAGGCGGCTATATCCAGGAGCAGGTTGTATGGCTCCTTGATTCGCCTGTTATTGGTTGCCGACATCTGTTCAAGTATCGTTTTTATTTTGGGACTGATGACGGTGTTTGCCTTGTCCGTTATGATAACGAGAGAGGTAAGGGAGATCATAAGCATATTGCAGGTGTTGAATACCCGTACATCTTCAGTAGCCTGAAAACAATTTTTACCGATTTTATTGCAGACAGAGATGCAGCTTTACAAAAACAAGGGGTAAAATCATGAGAGATTTTAAAGTTGGAATCAAAAGTCGCAAAGAGTGTGACGAGGAAACCAGCGCAATATTTGAACAGTTCGACAATGGTATATTTCCAGAGCAGGCGATTGAACGTGTCTATTTCCACGATGTAAAAACATTCCTCAAATATATCACGCCCAAACGTTTTGAACTGCTGGATAATCTCCATCATAACGGAGCGACCAGCGTCAGAGCGTTGGCAAAGCTGCTTAATCGGCATTATAAAAATGTTTTTGATGATGTGAAGCTGTTAGAGCAGATTGGACTTGTGGAGAAGGACGAGGCAGGTCTTTATTTTGTTCCGTGGGACGAAGTGTCAGCGTCCTTCAAGCTGGCAGCATAATCAAAGGGTTTGTAAAATATTTTGTGCAGCACTTCTGCATAGTTACATATTGCTTCATTTTTTGTGTTCTGGATATTCTATTACAGCACAAAGAGAAACGGCTTACAGGTAAATCCAGTAAGCCGTTGTTTTTATTGGCGTCCCCGAGACGATTCGAACGTCCGACCCTCTCCTTAGGAGGGAGATGCTCTATCCAGCTGAGCTACGGGGACAAGCTTTCTCTTTTATCAGAATTGGAGCAGAGAGTAAACCTTTCCTTGTGGCAGTTTGCTGCGTCCATCAAGAAAACTCAGCTCTGCCATAAAGCAGCATTCAACAATTTCACCTTGCAGTTCGTTGACCATATCCACTACAGCGGCGGCTGTACCGCCGGTTGCCAGCAAATCATCTGCCAGCAGGATTTTTTCGCCAGGTTTAATGGCATCCTGATGAATTTCCAGGGTGTCTGTACCGTATTCCAGTTCATAGGTTTTGCTGAAGGTGGCAGAGGGCAGTTTACCAGGTTTGCGTACCAGCACAATGCCGGTGCCAAGGCGGTATGCCAGTGCTGATCCTATGATGAAGCCTCGCGCTTCCACACCTACGATTTTATCTATCTTCTGACCGATGTAACGGTTGGCAAGGGAGTCAATCATCTTGGCGTAGGATTTGGCATCTTGCAGTAAGGTGGTGATATCTCTGAAGATAATCCCTTTTTTGGGATAGTCGGGTATGGAGCGGATACTGTTTTTGAGGTCGTCCATGCTTGTAGTCTCCTGAAATTTTTAAATCAGATTTGGTTCCAGCCTTTTTGTCCAATAAGCGGTACAAAGCGGCAGGCAATGCCGGTTTCGTGGGTGAGGCTGCCATCGGCTTCCTTACGGATGCGCAGCAGGGTCTGATTGTTTTCGCTTCCAACCGGTATGACCAGGCGACCGCCAGGGGCAAGCTGTTCTGCAAGGGTTTCCGGTATGGCGGGTGCTCCGGCAGTTACCAGTATTGCATCAAAAGGAGCTTCTTCCTGCCAACCAATGGTGCCATCACCAACTTTAATATTTACGTTGATAAGGTGTAATGAATCCAGTACTTTGCGCGCCTGTGTTGCTAGTGTCCTGATTCTTTCAACTGTATAAACCTTGCGCACCAGGCAGGCCAGCACGGCGGTTTGGTAGCCTGATCCAGTGCCAATTTCCAGCACATGATCATTGGGGGTAAGTTCCAGCAGCTCGGTCATCAGCGCAACCATATAGGGTTGGGATATGGTCTGCTTTTCACCAATTGGCAACGGACCATCGCTGTAAGCCTGTGCAGACATGGCTTCCTGCACAAAAAGATGTCTTGGCAGCTTTGCCAATGTTTCAATAAGGCGCGGTGAGCTGATGCCGCGGGCGATAATTTGCTCCTGCACCATCCGTTTGCGGGCTACTTCAAAGTTTGGCACTTCTCCTCCATCTGTTCCGGATTTATTGCAGATTCCAGTTATTCAACAGATCCATGGCATTGTAGTTGGTAAGATCAAGGTGTAACGGTGTTATGGAGATATTACCCTGACCGACAGCATGGAAGTCAGTGCCATCTTCATCAATAAAACTGGGTTCTTCACTGCCGATCCAGTAATATTTGCGCCCCCAGGGGTCTACTTTATCAATTATTGATCCCACAAAAGAGCGTTTTCCCTGACGAGTAATCATCGGTGGTTTTATTTCTGCAAGCGGCAGGTTGGGAATATTTATATTCAAAAAGGTGTTGTTGGGCAATCCGTTGCTGATAAATGTCTGGATAATGGGCAATACTGATGTGGCAGCATCGTTAAAGTGGCTGGTGTCGGTATAGGATGCCAGGGAAATTGCCAGGGCAGGGATGCCCATCAGGTTTGCTTCCATGGCTGCTGCCACTGTTCCGGAGTAGGTGATATCATCCCCCATGTTGCTGCCCTGGTTTATGCCTGACACCACCAGATCAGGTCGAAAGGGCAAAAGGTTGTGAATTCCCATGTTTACACAGTCGGTGGGTGTTCCGTCCACAGCAAACCAGTGTTCTTTAAGTTCAAAAATACGCAAAGGCGCGTGCAGGGTAAGGGAGTGACCAGTCGCGCTGCGTTCGCGATCAGGAGCAACTACAGTTACATCTCCAAGTTGTGTCATGGCTTCTGCCAGAGCCTTGATGCCGGCTGCACCTATGCCATCATCGTTTGTTACCAGGATTCTCACGCACAAAACTCCTTTCAAAGAGCAGATTTATCTCAAAAAAATCTGATAAAAGCAAGTAATCAGGCTTTAGGTGATTGTTTTCAGGGTGATTAACTGTTCATTTTTTTGTTTTAAAAAGTGGTTAGGGTTTGTTCTAAAGGGGTGGGCTGTGTTAGTAATAATGATTTTAAGCAGGAAAACAGATATTTTTTAAGTGGTGAGTGTGGATAATGATTCAGTTTCATAATGTTTCGCTGGCTTATCAAAAAGAAGCTCCTGCCTTGGATGATATCAGTTTCAAGGTGGCAAAGGGTGAGTTTGTTTTTCTTACTGGTCCTTCCGGTGCAGGTAAAACAACCCTGTTAAAACTGGTTTATGGTGCATTGCGACCAACTCGCGGGCAGGTGCTTATCAATGGTCAGAACATAAGCCGTCTAAAGTCATCGGAAACCCCTTTTCTGCGCAGATCCGTTGGTATGGTTTTTCAGGATTTCAAGCTGTTGCCACACCGCACAGTCTTTGAAAATGTTGCCATTACTCTGGAGGCTGCCGGTTGCTTTGGCAGTGATGCCAGCAAGATGGTTATGCATATTTTGCGCCAGGTGGGTATGGAAGGAAAACATGCAGCTACACCACTTAGGCTTTCCGGTGGTGAGCAGCAGCGGGTAGCCCTGGCACGGGCACTTGTTAATGAGCCGCGCATCCTGTTGGCTGACGAGCCTACCGGTAATCTTGACGAAGCCAACAAGATGCAGATTTTATCAATTTTCAAGGAAGCAAATATCAAGGGAACCACTGTAATTGTTGCAACCCATGACCGCCGTTTGATAGAGCATACCCACCAAAGAGTGCTAAAATTGCAGGATGGTCAGCTTTCAGAATCTGATGAGGAGTACGATGCTGAAAAAAAAGAATATTAAACGTCCTGCCATGACTTCTGTCGGCAAGGGCGGAAAATTCTCTTACTTTATAAAAAGAGCTGTGACAAACATGCGCCAGAATATGTTTATAAATCTGGTGACTGTGGGTACGATTACCCTTGCCCTGCTGATTGTTGCCCTTTTTTTGCTGGTGTTTGTGAATCTTGAAAATGCAGCCGAAAGCTGGAGTGAGAAGGTTCAGATAACGGTTTACTTTGATCGTGACCTGTCTGCGCAGGAACAAAAGCATCTTAAAGGCAAGTTAACGGCATTAAGCGGCACAGCCTCCGTAAACTGGGTTAGCAAGGAAGAAGCCTTAAAGCGATTTAAAGGCAGGCTGCGCGGACAGGAAACCTTGCTTGAAGGTATACGTACCGATGTACTGCCAGCCTCTTTTGAAATTACCCTGAAAAAAAGCCATCGCAGCAGCGAAGAAATAGAGGCGTATGTGATCCGGCTACGTGCCATCCCGGGTATGGGTGAGGTGCAGTACGGAGAAGAGTGGGTACGGCGTTTTAATACATTTTTAATCTACATGCGGGTTGTGGGTGCGCTTTTGGGTGCTTTTTTAGTGCTGGCAGTGGTGTTTATCGTTTCAAATACAATCAGGCTTACAACCTATACCCGTAAGGATGAGCTGGAAGTAATGTCCCTGGTGGGGGCAACCAGGATGTTCATCAAAATGCCTTTTCTTATTGAAGGCTTGCTGCAAGGTTTAGCCGGTGGTCTGCTTGCGCTTTTGTTGCTTTTTGGTGTTTACGAGCTGTTTTTGCATAAGTCCGGCAATTTCCTTACTTTTAATCCCACTGCCACTGGTCTGGCTTTTTTGCCTTATCAATATTGCGTGGCACTGTTACTGTCAGGGGCGATGCTGGGGTTTATCGGCAGCCTGGCTGCGTTGCGGCGATTTATTGGTGAGATTACGGCTGACTGATGCAAAAACTTAAGCTTATCATACTGTTTTTTTGTGGTTTGCTGTTATGTTCAGCCCGACTGGTTGATGCCACGCCCCAGGATGAACTGCGAAATGTAAAGAAGGAAATCAGCAAAAAGCAGTCTTTGATTAACAAAACGCGCAAGGTTGAAGCCACTGTTTCCGGTGAGCTTAAGGTTATTAACCGCAATCTAAGTAGCAAGACTGCTGAATTGAACAAGCTAAATCGCGATCTTGATAATATTAATAAGAAAATCAGCCGCACTGAAAATGAGATAAATCAGGTGGCTGAAGAAGCCCGCACCAAGCAGCGTCAGATAGAGCGCAGACTGGTATCACTTTACAAGGCAGGCGAAATGGGTGCTTTGCGCCTGTTTTTTTCTGCCGGAAGCTTTCCTCAACTGGCTGAAAATGTCCGCTATATGTCCTCCATATTAGAGCATGACAAACAGGCTTTTCAGGAGTATTACAAAAAAATCGAAGAACTTGGACAGCTTAAAAAACGTTTGCAGGCAGAGGCAGCAGATAAAGCACAGATTAAAGCTGATATAGCCTCCAAAAAGCGGGAAATTGAGGCAGAGAAAAACAAAAAGTCAAGTCATCTGACATCAGTACGTAAAGATCGTCAGGCGCATGAGGCTTCGTTACGGACATTGCAGGTCAATGCAGCCCGTTTGCAAACCATGCTGGATCGCCTGGAGGCGCAAAGACGCAAACTGGCAGAGGAACAGCGGCGCAAGGCAGCGGCAAAGCAGAAGGGAAAAGCCCAGCCAGAATTGCCACCAGTGCCTGATCGCGGCTTTGCTACCCAAAAAGGGCGGATGCAGATGCCGGTGCGCGGACAGGTGATCGAGACCTTTGGCAAGCATAAGCATCCGGAGTTTAACTCTTATACCTATAGCAAGGGGTTGGTGATTGCTGTGCCGTCGGGCAGCAATGTTACGTCCATCTATGCTGGCACAGTTATTTTTGCTGAATATTTTAAAGGTTATGGCAATATGGTAATTGTGGATCATGGTGGTGGATACTTCAGCCTTTATGCCCATAACTCTGCCATACACCGCAAGGTGGGTGCTGAAGTAAAGCGTGGTGAGGTTATTGCCGCATCAGGTGATCTTGATTCTGCCAAAGGTCCTGCCCTTTACTTTGAGATAAGGTATCAGGGAAAGCCGGTGGATCCTGCTGCATGGGTAAGGTAGTTTTTGGGTGGAAACCAGATAGTTGGATATAAATTTAATATGGAGGACTAGGCAAAATGCTGAAATTCAGCAGGTCAAAGAAAGTTGCAGCAGGTTTTCTGGTTACAATTGTTGTGCTGGTTGCTTTTATCGGCATCAGTACCCAGCGTCGCTGTGATGCAAGCGGCAAGGATTACGAATATATCGGACTGCTCACCGATGTAATGATGATTGTGAAAAAAAGCTATGTGGAAGAGGTTGATTCCAAAAAATTGATTACCGGTGCCATTAACGGGATGCTTTCATCTCTTGATCCGCACAGTTCTTACATGTCCCCTGAAACTTACAAGGAAATGAAAATTGATACCAAGGGTGCATTTGGCGGTCTTGGTATTGAGATCAGCATGAAAGATAATGTTTTAACTGTTATCTCGCCCATAGAAGACACGCCGGCACAAAAAGCAGGAATTAAAGCTGGTGACCAGATAGTTCGTATTGATGAAAAGTTTACCAAGGATTTAACAATCACCGATGCAGTAAAACGGATGCGTGGACCAAAAGGTACTGCTGTTGTGCTGACTATTGTGCGTGAAGGACTTGATAAACCTAAAGAGTTTAAGCTGATACGGGATATTATACAGGTAAAAAGCGTTAAATCACGTATGCTTGAAAGTGGTTACGGATACGTGCGGATTGCACAGTTTCAGGAGCGTACTGATGAAGATTTCAGCAAGGCATTAAAAACACTGGTCACTGAAAACAACGGCAAGCAGCTATCCGGATTGGTGCTGGATCTGCGTAATGATCCCGGTGGGCTGCTTGATCAGGCGGTGCGTATTGCAGACCATTTTGTGGAAAGCGGCAAAATGATTGTGTACACAGAGGGGCGCGACCCGGATGCCAGAATGCAGTTTACCTCCAGCGGTCGTTCCAAAGAACCGGAGTATCCGATAGTTACACTGATTAATGGTGGCAGTGCCAGTGCCTCTGAAATTGTTGCTGGCGCGCTCCAAGACCACAAACGTGCCATTGTGATGGGCACTCAAAGCTTTGGTAAAGGCTCGGTGCAGACAATAATTCCACTTTCTGATGACTCTGGCTTGCGTCTGACAACAGCCAGGTACTACACACCAAGTGGACGCTCTATCCAGGCAAAGGGGATTACGCCGGATATTGTTGTTGAACAGATGGAGGTACCAAAGCCGATGCCCCGCCATGAATCAATGATGATTCGTGAAAAAGACCTGGAGAACCACTTTGAGGGCAGTGATGAGAAAAAAGAGCCAGCCACCACTGTTGTGGCAGATCAGCAGGTTGACAGCAAAGATGCTGATCCTTTGAAGGCTGATTATCAAGTAACACGTGCCCTGGATTTACTGAAAGGGTGGGAGATTATGAAGCAGATGGATTACGGGAAGTAGCAGATGTCTCTTTTAAAGCAGCATCCACGTAAATTACCAAGAAACAGAAAAAAAGGCGGCAAAAGCGGCGGTTTTGTTTTTGCCGCTTTTGTAATCGTCGTTTTGCTGCTGACAGCAGGGGGATACTTCCTCAATGAGTATTTAAATTCCATACCTGTACCGCAGCAAAAAACAGCAGACAGCGGCGTAAAGGCACTGCCCAAAAGAGACAGCACTATTGAAAAGCCTGTTGATATTACAGAAGAAACAGAGGCTAAAGATACTGCTGAGGAGCCGGATTATAGTCCAGATGATGCCCTGGATGATCTGGTGACCCGTTTTTATGACAAAGACGTGACTGATCCGGCAAGCCAAAAGCCAAAAGGTAAACCACAACTTGCCATTATTATTGATGATCTTGGAAATTCCAAAGCTGATGCTGCTGCTTTGGCAGACATTGGCGTGCCAATAACTTTTTCAGTAATACCTGGTTTACGCTTTGATGGGGAAGTGGCTGATCTTGCCAGAAATCGCAAGGTTGAGGTTATTGTACATATGCCGATGCAATCAAAAGCTTATCCCCAGCGCAGGATGGAAAGCAATGGTCTGCTTTTGGCACATACTGCAAAAGAGGTGCAAAGTCGTACACTTAAAGCTTTGCAGGATCTGCCGCAGGCAGTGGGATTGAGTAATCATACTGGTTCGGCATTTACTGAAGATGCAGTAAGAATGAAGGCTATGCTGGAGGTGCTAAAACAGCATAAACTGTTTTTTGTGGATAGTGTAACCACGCCTGATTCAGCCGGCTACCGTGTGGCAAAACAGTTGGGCATCCCCACTGTGCGCCGTGATGTGTTTCTGGATAACGAACAGAATGAGCAGTATATAAGCGGGCAGTTGGAGCAGGCTGTACAAAGGGCTGTTAAGGCAGGTCATGCTGTTGCCATAGGGCATCCGCACTCGTCAACCATTGCAGTGCTGGTCAGGCAGCTTCCGTTGTTAAAGGCAAAAGGGGTTGAGCTGGTTTATGTATCCAAGCTGGTGTTTTGAAGCAGTTCAGCAACCTGTATGTTGGTCTGCTGTAATTGGTGGTATCCTTTTTCATGCAGTATTTTTTCCGGATATTTTTCGTCAACAGGATGGATGGCAAGCCAGGTACTGCGCATTTTCCCATCATATCCCTGCATGGCAGCAGTCAAAAACTTCCTTAGTCCGTTATCTTTGTGATCATCTGCTTTTGCAAAATCCGGAAGTAATAAAGACAGGGAACGTTTGATCTGGATATTTCCATCAAAATCCACCTGTAAAATATGCCAAAGTTTGTTTGTGTCAGTTTCAGTCGCAGTAATAATGGTGGTGCTGCTGCACGCATTATCAAGCACTGCCCGCAAGGCAAGGTTAAAATTCTCACTTTCAGGGTGCATGTTGTACAGGTTGCAACAAAGCATTTCTGCTACACAGTTGCTGTGCAGAAATCCACGGGCAATACGGTCTGAAGTTTCAAAATAAAAGCCACGTTTTAAGCTTTCATCATGCATTGCACCGCAGATGGCGCAGTTGGCAGTAACCCCTTCCAGACGTGCCAGAAAAGTTGCCTTTTTTTTGCTTTCCTGCTCGGTGAGCCAAAGGTGATACAAATAAGCGCGAGGCTCTTTACATTGGTGGTAATCTGCCAGCAGGTCTGTGGATAGGCTGGTGAACTGGTTGTGCACCTCTGTTCCGCGAGCATGGGTTAAAATCGGGTATATTTTCCCTTCCGGGTTGGTGTTAAGGCTTTCAACTTTCGGGCTTTTTGAAATATACAAATTATGGCAGCGATAACCCCTATTGATGGCAAAGGCACGTAAAAGAGTATGTTGATCCTTGAAAATACCATCGTATTTGATGCGTGAATCAATCAGGCAGGGGAGCAGGGTGATGGTTTTTTTATCAATGCCACGCTGCTCAAACAGCGCGAAGATATTCTTGCAATTCTCAAGGCTTGGCATATCCTTTACAGGTATCAGCACCTGATCGGCAGCATAGAGCGCATTTTGAGTAAGGATATTCAGATCAGGGCGTGTATCCAGAATCATGATTCCTGAAATGCCTGATTCAGCTGCCATTCTGCAAAAGGCCATGGGACCTTTTATTGTTGGGTAAAGCTCTGTCAGGTGGTTTGACGAAGGCATATACTGCACACCATATTGCCCGGGCAGTAATATTTGTGAACCTTTAGTGCCTGTAATCAGGTCATGTACGCTTTTTGCATCGGGTTGCCCCTTGATTTCAAACATTTTGTCAACCGTAAAGTGGTTGTCAAAGGAAACAATGGAAACAGGCAGGTCATCTTGCATTGCTTTCAGATATATTGCCAGGTTAATGGCCAGTGTTGTTTTGCCAACACCACCTTTTTCCGAGCAGATTGTGATTATATAGGGGAAGTTTTTCATGGTCAGATGATACGGAATTGAGCTTTTGCGGTCAATGCAGAACTTGCCTTAACAGGCTTTTGAAAAACGTTATGAGGAAGGCTGGATACAAGGCGCACGGCACGCAGCGACGAGGCATAACATTTAAAGTTAGCCGAGGAAGCTTGTGACCTTGCAACGCAGTAGACAGCCTCCGCAGTAGTTTTTCAAAGCTCTGTTGAGTGTTTTTGTAATCATGCAAAGATACTCAATACAGCTTGACAGCTTGGGTGTTTTCAAGATATTAATTCTTTCTTTACCATTAGGTGGAACAGGACTTTGAAAGATTTTTACAATGCGGATTAGAACAGAGCAGATCAAGGAAGCTGGAAGACACTATACATTTAGTGAACCTGCTTCGGCATTTCCTGTTCTGGATGAGATGGAAAAAGCGGGTGAGTGCCGTTTTTACAGCTCTGTGGCAGTTGAGCTAACTGCTGCCAAAGAGATGGACTGCTACCGGATAACAGGCTCTTTGT
>JAVERM010000049.1:0-13478 GCA_034007105.1 Trichlorobacter sp. | reverse complement strand
AAATGGTGGAGGCGGTGGGAGTCGAACCCACGTCCGAAAGAACTACATCAAGAGCTACTACACCGTTAGTCTTTTGATCAATTTAACCGGTCTGCTGTTCAAAAGACAAGGCAGCAAGCCAGCGATCCCTGGATTTCGGGCTGCGTATCGGGCTTACGCAATCCTATTCGGTAGTAAATGACGTTCCTTTCCTACCACCGACATCTCGGTCAAGAACGCCTGTTAAGCAGCGAGTGCTACAGGTTGTGTGTAATAATTGTCGGCAGATATTGCCGTGCAGGTTTATTAAGGTCGGCCACCTGCCCCGACCCGGTGCAACCCAGGAGTTCATTCCCCCGTCGAAACCTTTACGCCCCCTGATTTTGAAAGATCATACTTACAAGACATTATAGACTATCTTGCCTTGATTTTAAACTCTTTTGCATGTTCACGTTTCAGCTCTTTTTTCTTCAAATCTTCCCGTTTATCATGCAGTTTTTTACCTTTTGCCACACCAATTTCAACTTTTACCATCCCGTTTTTGAAGTACAGCCTTAAAGGTACCGCTGTGCAACCATCCTGCCTGATACGGGCATGTAACTTGCTGATTTCACGTTTGTGCAACAATAGTTTACGTGGACGTTCTGTTTCATGATTCTGGCGGTTACCAAAGTCATAATGGGCAATGTGCAGATTGTGCAGCCAGGCTTCACCGCTTTTTACCAGTACAAAGGAGTCGGTCATGTTGCTTTTGCCTGCACGCAGAGATTTAACCTCTGTGCCAACCAGCACGATGCCTGCCTCAAAGCGTTCATCAATATGATAATCGTGGAAAGCACGCTTATTTGTGCATATCAGTTTTTCAGCCATGATTTACCCGAAATATCCCCATACCGTATGATGCTCCCTTGCCAAGGTTTAAAAGGCTGCCAGTCAGAAGATACGGTATAAGCTCCTGGTGCAGATTTTTCAACAGATAACTGCCTGTAACGCCACGTGTAAAAGTCTGCCCTTCTGTTGCAACAGGCTGATACTGATCAATATGTACATCATCAGCCATTTGTGCAAGGTACTTAATCTGATCAGCATCAATTTTTTTTCCATAATAGGCTGACAGGGACGAAAGTCGCCGCAACACAGCACGGACAAACTGCGGAGCATGAAAATGTGTCAGCTCTTTGCTGTTTTTTATAAGCCTTAATGGAGACAAAAAATCAATCCGTACCGCTGCTGTTGTAGAGGCTATACCTGATTGCGCCACCAGTTCGATAGCATCAAGCACAGGCAGATTGGTTGCAACGCCGTTAGCATCTGTTAAAAGCGGCAACGGCTGCATCTGATAGTTCATTGCAGACAGGCCGACCTTGTGGCTGCCGTGGCCACAGCAGCAAGTAACTGCTCGGATGAGCAGATCAAGGTGCTTTATTGTGTCTTCGATCAGCAGCAGATAAAAGCATTCTGGCTTTGTAGTAATACAAAAAGGGGCAACACTACTGAAAACATAGGGTAATCCAGGTTTTTGGTGCAACTTGCGCAGTTGCAGATCATTGGAGAGCTTGCGGGCTGTCAATTCTGCCACAGGACAGGTTGTCCATTTTTCACAAACCGTACCAGCGCAATTTGTCTTGTTTTTAGCGCATGCAAGCTGCTGTAAAGTTTTCTCAAAAACAGCACCTTTTCCGGACAGGATGCCGGACTGACAGATAACTTTTGGGGCAACTGAAAATTCAATAACTATGAAGTTAAGTTTAAGTTCCATAAAAAACGGGGCGACTAAGTTTATAATCGCCCCGCCCCATTCTTTTGTAAGCCAAAAGTTTAAATTAGAACATAGCTTTCAGGAATTCCCTGTTCATTCTGGCGATAAACTTGACGTTAATCCCTTTAGGGCATGAAGCCTGGCACTCATAGTGGTTGGTACAGTTACCAAATCCGCAGTCTTTCATTTCCTGAACCATGTTTTGTACCCGTTGCTTTGCCTCTGCCTTGCCTTGTGGCAGAAGGGCAAGCTGGGATACCTTGGCACCGGTAAACAGCATGGCAGCACTGTTGGGGCAGCCAGCTACACAAGCACCACATCCGATACACTCGGCAGCATCCATTGATTCGTCTGCAACAGGTTTCGGAATCAGGATAGCGTTACCATCAGCAACACCACCAGTGTGGCAGGATGTGTATCCGCCAGCCTGAATAATCTTGTCCAAAGCTTCACGGTCAACCACCAGGTCTTTTACAATCGGGAAAGCCTTGGCACGCCACGGTTCAATATAAATGGTGTCACCATCATTAAATTTACGCATATGCAGCTGGCATACAGTGGTACGCTCCTGTCCGCCGTGAGGCATACCGTTGATTACCTGGGAGCACATGCCACAAATCCCTTCGCGGCAGTCATGGTCAAAAGCAACAGGCAACTTGCCTGCCCTGATCAGCTCTTCGTTCAGAACATCCAGCATTTCCAGAAACGAATGGTGCTCGGTTATCCCCTTTACTGTGTAGTTCTCAAACTTGCCAGTGTCGTTGGCGTTTTTCTGGCGCCACACGACGAGGTTAATTGTCATGGTCTTGTGATCGCTCATTATTTGTAGCTCCTTACCGCGAGATGTACGTTCTCGAATTTAAGTGGTTCCTTGTGCAGCTCAGGCTCTTTATCAACGCCTTTAAACTCCCAGGCACCAACATAGCAGAAATTGGCATCGTCACGCTTTGCTTCACCGTCATCATACTGGTGCTCAACACGGAAGTGACCACCGCAGGATTCTTCACGATGTAAAGAGTCACGACACATAAGCTCTGCAAACTCGAAGAAGTCAGCTGTACGGCTGGCGTTTTCCAGATCCTGGTTAAACTCGGCACCAGTACCGGAAACCTTGACATTCTGCCAGAATTCTTCACGTAATGCAGGAATTTTCTTCAGGTTTTCGTTAAGAGATTCTTTGGACCGTGCCATGCCGCAGTTGTTCCACATCAGGCTGCCCAGCTCACGCATATAATGGGTTACTGTTTCCTTACCATTTACAGACATCAGCTTGTCGTTTCTAGCATTCACCTCATCAGCTGACTGCTTGAATTCAGGCAGGTTAGTGTCTGTGCCGTAAGGCTTGATGGAAGCGAGATAACCACCAATCGTGTAAGGAATAACAAAGTAGCCATCGGCAAGTCCCTGCATCAGCGCCGAAGCACCAAGGCGGTTTGCGCCGTGGACGGAGAAGTTGGCTTCACCAAGCACAAACAGACCAGGGATATTGCTCATCAGGTTGTAGTCTACCCACAGACCACCCATGGAATAGTGAGGTGCCGGATAGATACGCATAGGACGCTTGTAGCCATCCTCATCGGTAATTTTTTCATACATTTCAAAAAGGTTGCCGTAACGTTCTCTGATGGTATGTTCACCAACACGCTTGATGGAATCAGCAAAGTCAAGGTAAACCCCACGACCACCAGGACCAACACCACGTCCTTCATCACATTGCTCTTTGGCTGCACGGGAAGCGATATCACGGGGAGCAAGGTTACCAAAAGACGGATACTTACGCTCAAGGTAGTAATCGCGATCTGCTTCTGGAATATCACCAGGCTCTTTGTTGCAGTCTTCTTTTTTCTTTGGTGCCCAGCAACGACCATCGTTACGCAAAGACTCGGACATCAAGGTGAGTTTGGACTGGTAATCACCTGCCTGCGGGATACAGGTAGGGTGAATTTGTGTGTAACAAGGGTTGGCAAAATAGGCACCCTTTTTGTGTGCAGCCCATTTTGCAGTAACAGAGCAACCCATGGCGTTGGTGGAGAGGTAAAACACGTTTACATAACCACCGGTTGCCAGACAGACTGCATCAGCAGCATAGCTTTCAATCTCGCCTGTTACCAGGTTACGGCAGGTAATCCCCCGTGCAACACCATCAACTACGACAAGATCAAGCATTTCACGGCGGGTATACATTTTTACTTTGCCAAGCTTCACTTGACGTGACAGGGCAGAGTATGCGCCGAGCAACAGTTGCTGACCGGTTTGTCCCCGTGCATAGAAAGTACGGGAAACCTGAGCACCACCGAAAGAACGGTTGTCCAGGTAACCCGCATAGTCACGGGCAAATGGCACACCCTGTGCCACGCACTGATCGATAATGTTGTTAGATACCTGAGCCAGACGCCATACGTCAGCTTCACGGGCGCGGAAGTCGCCACCTTTAATGGTGTCGTAGAAAAGACGATAAACTGAGTCACCATCGTTAGGATAGTTTTTGGCTGCGTTGATACCACCCTGGGCCGCAATGGAGTGCGCACGGCGTGGGGAGTCCTGATAGCAGAAGGCCATCACGTTATAACCAAGCTCACCCAAAGATGCTGCAGCGGCACCACCGGCCAGACCGGTACCAACCATAATTACTGTATACTTACGCTTGTTTGCCGGGTTAACCAGCTTCAGATCAAAGCGGTGCTTATCCCAGGTCTGTTCAATAGGTCCGGTTGGACACTTTCCGTCAAGAATCACGATAACCCCCTTAACCCTTTATAAATCCCAAGAAAATAGACAGCGGAATGGAAATAAAACCAACAAACAGCACCAAGGCTACAACTTTACCAAACAAGGTGATGTTATCCTGCCAAGAATCATTGTTGCATCCCATGGTCTGAAAAAAGCTCTGTACGCCATGATATAGATGCAAAAACAGTACTGCCATTGCCACAACATAAAGTCCGGTGCCTGAAAAAGTGGTGAAGCTGGAAGCCACCATGGCAAAGACATCAAAGTGTCCACTGGCATCATTCACAAGGGTAAGCCCGGGTGTTACACGGAAAGTAAAATGAAACAGGTGATATACAATGAACAGGAATAGTAAGGAACCGGTCCAGATCATGTTTTCGCTGGCAAAGGTTGTTTTGCGGTGTGCCTTTACAGCATAGTTTACAGGTGTTGCATAACGGTTTTCAATGGTTAGCTGAATACCGTAAATAACGTGGAGCACAAATACAACCAGCATAACAGCACGGAAAGCCATAATAATCGGAAGCGGCAAACTGTGCAGGTGCTGGGCGTAAGAGTTTAGTCCTGCTGCTCCGGCAAAAGTTGAACTGTTGCCAAGCAGATGGACGATGGCAAACAGAAGCATACAGCAACCTGTTACTGCCATCACAATTTTTCTGCCAATTGATGTACTAAACATAGCGTCTTTTCCCTTTTCTAGAATTTTAAGTTAACCGTAAGCAACGGTACTAAAGGTTACAGGCAATCCGGAATATGCTTGATATTAACCAGATGGAGCCTTTTGTCCGGTACCACAACCGAAAACAGACTGCACACCAGGTGGACCTCGCCAATTACGTTCACAAATGTTGCGCATGACAACGCCTCCTTCTGGCTTTATTTGCTATGCTTGCAAAGTTTCCCCTGCACATCAAACAGGATGTATGCAGGCTTATATCTTGCGCATACTAAACGCCGTTATGAAAAAACACAAGTATTTTGTATACAAGTTGCTGTCAATCAATTGAAACATCCTGTAAAAGCAGCATATTATTATACTAATGCCGGTTTTTACAGTAATCAGAACCTGACCAGCAGACCTCCCCAGGATAAACCACCACCAAAGCCCATAACCAGCACAAGTTGCCCTGGCTTAATGGTGCCATCCCGACGGAACTCATTAACAGCCAGCGCAACCGAGGCAGCTGCGGTATTACCATATTTTTGCAGATTCACTAGAAATTTTTCCCTTGGTATCCCATGTTTTTTTGCAACAGAATCAAGAATACGCAGGTTTGCCTGGTGGGGAATCAACCAGTCCAGGTCTGCTGGTGTAATGCCGGCTTTTTCACAAACGGTCTTAATCAGCTCGGGTATCGCTTCAGTGGCAAAAACATATACCGGCTTGCCTGACATATAAAAAGTATTTTCCCTTGCCTCAATAGAATCTGCGGTTATTGGCTTGCGTGAACCGGAAGATGGCACCTGGATAAGTGGCCAGCCATTGCCATCTGTGCGGATAAAAGTGTGCAAAATGCCTTTATCCGGCTCTTCAGTTGCCCTCAGCACAACAGCAGCAGCACCGTCTCCAAATAGCGGGCAGGTTGTTTTATCATCAAAATTCAGTATTTTGGAATAGGTATCAGCCCCGATTACAAGGGCAGTATTTGCCTTGCCCGCACGGATAAAACTGTCGGCAGTATCAAGGGCAAAAACAAAACTGCCACAAACCGAATTGAGATCAAATGCAAAGGCATTTTTTGCTCCGATTTCCTTTTGAACCATGCAGGCTGTTGCAGGCAAAATCATGTCCGGCGTAGAGGTTCCGATGACAATGCAGTCAACTTCTTCTGCTGTAATTCCTGCATCTTGCAGTGCAGCATTGGCAGCCCGCACTGCAAGGTCTGAAGTTGATTCTTCAGGGCTTGCAAAACGCCTTTCCCTGATGCCGGTACGTGAACTTATCCACTCATCAGGGTCATCCAGCAAGTAAGAGAAAAAATCGTTACTAACAACACGTTCTGGTACGCCTGCACCACTACCTATAATTTGCGAATGTTTCATAAGCACCCCTTTTCATGTGTGAATACACAAACCCGACATGTATTATTTCCTGGTCTCCCTGAAGATACTGCCAATATCCATCACTGCAAAACCCCAAACCCCCAAAAAGGATGCCAGCAGCAGTTTGCCCCAAAAAGCGTACGGCTCAAGCTGTGCCAGAACAAGCTCAGGAGTAATAACTTCACCGCTTAATTTTACAGCTATAAGCGGTGCAGAAAACTTCATGGTCAGAAAAAACGCGACTAAAAGCAATAGGTTTACAATTACCAGCAGCAAAGCACCTTTAAGTTTGCGTCCCCAGTAAAGTTGCCCAAGCCCTGGCAACACCAAAGCGGTCAGTAAAAAAGCAACTAAGGGACGCTTGTTGGCAATAAGTTTTTCCACTATCACCGCTCTCCAAATATGGCAGTACCAACACGCACCAAAGTTGCTCCTTCTTCAATGGCAACCTCAAAATCACCGGACATTCCCATGGAAAGATGCTCCATTGTAACACCAGTAAATGCTTTACCTTTTATCTCATCAGCCAGCAGTTTCAGCTCACGAAAAAAAGGGCGTGCTTTTTCAGGGTTGTCAAAAAAAGGAGGCATGGTCATCAAACCCTGCACTTGCAGGTTAGGCAGCAGGGATATTTCCTCCACCAATGCCAAGGCATCCTTTGTTGTGGTGCCGGATTTACTCTTTTCGCCAGATACATTTACCTGCACAAGCAGGTTGCAGACTTTATTGAGTTTTACCCACTGGCCGCTTAATTCTTTGGCCAGGGAAAGACGGTCAACCGAATGGATGAGGCTGGTCAATCCAGCAATCTGACGCACCTTGTTTGATTGCAGGTGCCCGATGAAGTGCCACTGCACAGCATCTGGCAACATTGCTGCCTTGCCGGTCATCTCCTGCACGTAGTTTTCACCAAACACCTGCTGACCTGCAAGCATTGCTTGTTGTATATCTTCAGCAGGGCGGGTTTTGGATACAGCCACCAAAGTGATAGAACTCGGGTCTCGCCCACAGCCTTTGCAGGTGTCTGCAATGCGCTGTTTAACCTGTGCCAGATTTTCAGCAATGCTGCTCATGCCTTTTCCAATGCCCCCATCTGCTGCAACAGCTCAACCAGCTCACATGCGGGTAGCCCCACCACATTGGTGTAAGAACCGTGAATTTCCTGTACAAAGTGGGCTGCTCCGCCCTGAATGGCATAGGCACCTGCTTTATCCAGCGGACATCCTGTTGCCACATATTTTTCTATTTCCAGATCAGACAGATTTTTAAACTGCACATCAGTATATACTGCCCTGCTGGTGCAATCTCCGGTTTTGACATCAAAAACAGCAAAGGCAGTAATTACCTGATGGGTATGACCTGAAAGCTTACCCAGCATTGCCGCTGCCTCGTTTGCATTGCGCGGCTTGCCCATTATCCTGTTGTCAAGCACCACAATGGTATCAGCACCGATAAACCAGCGACCAATACTTTTGTCTGCCACAGAAGTTGCCTTATCTGCTGCCAACCTCAAGGCGTATGCAGCCGGCTCTTCGTTTTCCAGCGGCTCTTCCGGAATATCTGCTGCTATTACCTTAAAAGGGATTTGCGCCAATTCCATCAGCTCTGCCCGACGCGGTGAGGCAGAAGCCAGCACAATCTCATTCATTAGCCTGCTCTACCTTGGTCTGTTCGGTCTTGTTACGACGCTGCTGTTCAGCCTCGATTTCCTGCCAGTGGGCTTTCCAGTCTTTTTTGCGTACCTTATGCAAAACAAAAACCCCTGGCACAATCATCAAACCCCAGAAAATATTAATTGTTTCACGGTAAGCAACACCATAAACCAAAGAAGCAATCCCCACCAGCAACAGACCGGTTTCTATTGACAATATACGGTCAATCAGCGATTTCTTTTGCTCTGTTTGCAGATTATTATCCTGCATCTTGATTTTATCCTTTCAGTTGACGCTGGTACCCTTGTCAACAGCCTTCCAGGGGAATATTTTACCGGGATTAAGGATATTGCGGGGATCAAGTGCCAGTTTTATTGATTCCATCACCTTGATTTGCACAGGGTTCAGCTCCATTTCAATAAACGGCTGCTTGGCAAGACCAACACCATGCTCTCCTGACATAGTGCCATTTAAATCAAGGGCTGCCTTAAATATCTCTTTAATCGCCTGTTGTGCCTTTTCTTCATCGCCAGGAACATCTTTGTTAATCATCACGTTAACATGGATATTGCCATCTCCGGCATGACCAAAGTTGACAATGGGAATCCCGTATTTCTTTTGTATTGCCTCAATCTGCCGGATTACATGGGGTACTTTGCTGCGCGGCACCACAATATCTTCATTGTATTTGTGCGGATTAACATCACGCAAAGATGGTGATACCAGTCGCCGCACCTTCCAGAGTGCTTCTGATTCGGCATTGTCTTTTGCCGCACGGAACTGCACCAGCCCCAAGGGTTTGATAAGCTCATGTATCCTGTCTGCCTGCTTGTCCACCAGGTCTTTATCACCATCCACCTCAATCAGCAGCACAGCCCGTCCTTCCTGGGGGATACCCAGGTTAAAACGCCGCTCAACACACTGCAAGGTGGCATAATCCATAAACTCAAGTGTTGTGGGAATAATTTTACCGCCTATGATGGTTGAAACAGCCTGGGCTGCGCCATCTATTGAGTCAAAAATGGTCAGCATGGTTTTTTTTGCTTCCGGCAGTGGCAAAAGCTTGAAGATAATACTGGTAATTACACCCAAAGTTCCTTCACTGCCACACAGCAGCCGGGTCAGATCATAACCAACCACAGCCTTGTAGGTTTCAGTACCGGTGCGGATAATCTCACCAGTGGGCAGTACCACCTCAAGACCCATCACAAAGTCACGGGTTACACCGTATTTAACACAACGGGGACCGCCTGCATTTTCAGCAACATTACCGCCCAAAGTGGAAAACTTGAGTGATGCCGGATCAGGAGGATAAAACAGCCCCAGTTTTTCCACTGCAAGCTGAAACTGCTCTGTAACAACACCTGGTTCAACCTCGGCGATTAGATTTTCTGTATCAATTCGCAATATTTTATTCATGCGGGTGGTAACCAGTACAACACCGCCATCAACAGGCAACGCACCGCCGGTAAAACCACTGCCAGCACCCCTTGGATAAACCGGAAAACCATGCCGGTTAGCCAGTTTAAGTACACCTGAAACCTCTTGTGCATCAGCAGGATGCACCACTGCTGCCGGCAAAAACTCCATCTGGGTGGCATCATAGCCATAGCAGATTAAATCCTGTTTTTCTGTGGCTACATTATCAGCACCAACAATATCACACAGTTCTTGATATATTTCCTGACAAAGCATTTAGCACTGCCCTTTCATTTCTGACTGAATCAACTTGAATTTTTTATATTAGCTGATAGCAGCAAAACTTGGCAAGACGATTCCCTGTTGCCTGTAATAGTGGCTTGCCGTATAAATACGAACAATTATTTTATAGCGGAGTTTTTTATGATTATTTTGGCCATTACTGACAGCTCGCGCATCACTGATTTACTGGAAAAAATGTCCCGTAATCGCAATGATCTGGTGGTGGTGGGTGATATTCATCGCGGTGCAGAAGCACTTAAGAGCATGAAACCGGACATAATTATTATCCAGAACCATCTATCAGGGCTTTCTGCCGATATACTGCTAAAACATATAAAATCCCGCCTTGACGGACATGATTGTCGCTTTTTGCTGGTAAGCACACCAGATGCTCTGGAACCGGAAACTAAAGCAGCTGTTGCTGGTATTATTGATCCATCAAAAACTGATGCAGAACTGCAAACTGATCTGGAAAAGCTGACTGCTGCACAGCTGCCCAAAAACAGGCTGCCGCAGGAAGAGGTTGTAACATCCAGGGCTGAAGTGCTGTTTAAAGAGCTTTCCCGCGATGAATCCATTGCCAGCTCAAAAACTGCTGCCACGCAAGCCACAAAAAATGATGACAAAAAAAAGTCTGCCACTGAAAAGCAGCAAACACCCGATGATCTCCCCAAAGATAAAACAGCTGCTTCTGCAAACCTGAACCGTTTTACACCACCGCGCAAAAATCTGATTATCACCGATGCAGAGCAACCGCCCCCCTGGTACCGGCATAAATGGGCAGGAATTTTACTGGCAGTGCTGCTTGTTGCGCTGGCAATTACCTCCTATCAGTATAAATCTGACAATGACAGCAACAAACCTGTTGCTAAGCCTGAGCATGCTGTGAAAAAAACAAAACAGGCAGAAAATCTGGCAAAAAACAGTGACAAAGCAATAGAAAATATTGCTGAAGCACCAAAAGAAACAAAAAACGTCACAGATAAAACCACTATCCGCCCTGACAAGCTTTTTTCTTTTATTCCGGCTGCAAACAGTGATAAAAACTATGCCAAAAACCACCCTGGCTGGGAGCGTTATCTGGGTGAAACTTGTGAGTACCGCATCTTCAGAGGAGAGGACAAGCTGATTAAGTCAGTGCAGATACTTGATAAAAGTGGAGCAGGCATCCAGGATGCTTTCAGCAGAACCATTCTTAAGGAAACTGCCGACACAAACAGCCTGAGCGCAGTTACTTCTGAAACAAAGGAAGGGTATGAGATAAAGCGCGGCAAAGCCGGAAACCTGGATGTTATACAGTATCTGGATGAGCAGAATAAACAGATACACGGCATTGTAATTGTATGGCCATAATCAAGGAGCAAAAAATGAAAAAACTGTTTTATGCAATTGCAGGCTTGGTAATATTGGGTTCTTTAAACGGCTGCGGCTACAACACAATACAAGCCAATGAAGAAGCGGTTTTTGCTGCCTGGGGTAATGTTGAATCCAGCTATCAGCGTCGTGCAGACCTGATTCCTAACCTGGTGGAAACCGTAAAAGGCTACGCAAGGCATGAATCGGAAACCTTGCAGGCAGTGACAGAAGCACGCGCCAAAGTTGGCAGTATGCAGCTTGATAAAAACCTGCTGGACGACCCTGCTGCCATCAGTAAATTCCAGCAAAATCAGGGCGAACTTTCATCAGCACTTTCACGTTTACTGGTTGTTACCGAACGTTATCCCGAGCTGAAGGCAAATGAAAATTTTATGGATTTGCAAAAACAGCTTGAAGGCACTGAAAACCGGATTAATGTGGCAAGAGATCGCTACAACGCTGCGGTGCAGGTTTTTAACACCAGTATCCGTACTTTTCCCAACAGCCTTACCAACTCAATGCTGCTGAAGCTGCAACGCAAAGAACCGTTTAAAGCTGATGAAGCAGCCAAAACAGCACCAGCAGTAAAATTCTGATGATCTTTTTCACCAGTAAAATAAGAGCAGGGCTGCACCTGATGGCAGTAATATTACTTTTGATGTTGGCATTTATTATGCCGGTATCTGCCACTGAAATACCGCTACTGCAAGCTCGCGTAAACGATTACGCCCACCTGCTTTCCTTCGATACTGCCAAAAACCTTGAGCAAAAACTTGCAGATTTTGAAAAAGAAACCAGCACACAAGTGGTTTTATTGACCATGCCCACCCTTGCTGGTGACAGCATTGAAAACTTTTCAATCCGCCTGGCTGACAAATGGCAAATAGGGCAAAAGGGCAGGGATAACGGTGTGATTTTACTGCTGGCACAAGAAGAGCGGCAGCTGAGGATAGAGGTGGGCGACGGGTTGCAAGGAGTGTTGCCGGATATTACTGCTGCCCGTATTATCCGCAACATCATGGCACCATCCCTTGCTGCCGGAGATTATGACAAAGGGCTATCGGACGGGCTTTTTGCCATTATGCAGGCTGTAAAAGGTGAGTTTACCGCTGATCTGCAAAACAGCCAGAACAGCAGCAATACCGAAAGCCTGATGCCAATGCTGTTTGCAGGCATGATGTTTTTAAGCATTGCCGCAAGAATCTCCCGCAAGCTGGGTATGATCACCGGTGCTGTGGCACTGCCGCTAATCGTTGATCTGACTGTGGGTGCCTCCCATGCAACCCTGCTTGTGCTTGCCGTAATCGGTGGCATAGCCGGACTACTTGTCAGTACAGTATTGCAGAACGCGGGAAATGGCAGCGGTGGTTTTGGTGGAGGCGGTGGCAGTTGGGGAGGAGGAGGCTCCTCCCGTGGCGGCTTTTCCAGAGGTGGCTTTTCCGGAGGCGGTTTCTCCGGAGGAGGTGGCAGATTCAGCGGCGGTGGTGCATCCGGTCGTTTTTAACAAGTTATCCCGAAGATTGGGAAAAGAACAACTAACTATTCATCCTCATCACTGCCTGGTATCTCCCTGTACGCACGCAAATCATCATTCCAGCGGGTTTGCGCCTGGATACGCTCCAGATCAGTCTTACACCTGACGCAATGTCTGGTAAATGGAAGTGCTTTCAGTCTTCCGGTGGGGATTTCATCATCACACTCTTCACAGACCCCATATTCACCTTCGTTTATACGCAGCAAAGCCTCGTTAATATTGTGCAGTTTCTCCCGCTCGCGGTCACTTAACAATAGTTCAAGCTCACGGTCACGCTCTGAAGAAGCCTGGTCATAAATATCACCACTTGTTTCATCAACAATCAAAGATTCTGCGCCTGATTTAATGGCTTTGGCAATCTCCTGCATAACATCCTGCTTCATTTGTAACAGGATATTCTGCATTTCTTTATTCTTGCCAGAATCAGGTATGGATAAAGGCACAGAAACCTCAGGTTCCGGCTTTAGTGTTGTTTCCTGTATTGCTGCCGGTGGCTCAACTGTTTCAGCTGCTTCCTTTTTGGTTGCTGCTTCCTTTTTGGTTGCTGCTTCCTTTTTGGTTGCTGCTTCCTTTTTGGTTGCTGCTTCCTTTTTGGTTGCTGCTTCCTTTTTGGTTGCTGCTTCCTTTTTGGTTGCTGCTTCCTTTTTGGTTGCTGCTTCCTTTTTGGTTGCTGCTTCCTTTTTGGTTGCTGCTTCCTTTTTGGTTGCTGCTTCCTTTTTGGTTG
>JAVERM010000047.1:0-14103 GCA_034007105.1 Trichlorobacter sp. | reverse complement strand
ATGAATGCAGCACAAATGGTATTGCATAACCACCCTGTAAACCTTAAACGCAGGGAAAACGGACTGCCTGTAGCCAACTCTCCCTGGTTCTGGGGACATGGCAAAATCCCGCAGCTAACCCCATATACAGATAAGTTTGGGCTTAAAGGCGCGGTAATATCTGCGGTTGACCTGATCAGAGGGATTGGTGTCTGTGCCGGGCTGGATGTCATTAAAGTGCCAGGAGCCACCGGCTATATTGATACCGATTATCAGGGCAAAGCCGAAGCAGCAATAAAAACATTACAAAACTATGATTTTGTTTACCTGCATGTGGAAGCACCGGACGAAGCATCACACAGCGGTAACCTGAATGATAAAATCAAGGCAATTGAAGACTTTGACCAGAAAGTAGTGGGCACTATCCTTAAAAATGCCGCTGACTTTGAAGACCTGCGCATCCTCTGCTGCCCTGATCACCCCACACCAGTGGCTTTAAGAACCCACACCAGTGATCCGGTACCCTTTGTAATCTACCGCCCGAACAACCAGACAAGCAACGGAGCTGACAGCTATAATGAAGTTTCAGCAAAAAACAGCGGACTTTTAATCAAGGAAGGACACAAGTTGATGGATATGCTGCTGGGGTAAAGCCCCATTGGGAAGGATCACCGGGTTCATGCGCGTGCGCGCATAAACCCGGTCAATAACAAGTTGGACGACAAAGCAAAAAAGTTCGATTCTAAAGATAGTTTGACACCTCGATCAGATTACCGTCCGGGTCACGAAAATAGACTGAATTGATTGGTCCCATGGCGCCGGTTCTTTTAATAGGGCCTTCCTCAATCTCTATATCGCATGACGTCAGATGCTGCATCACCTCGGCAATCGGCACTCCTGTAATCAGGCAGATATCCTGGCACCCCGGAGCGGGGGCTTTCGCCTTTGGCTCAAATTCCTTCCCATACTGATGCAGGTTGATTTTTTGCACCCCGAAGCAGAGTGCCTTTCGCCCCTCACCAAAAGTCTCCATCTTCATCCCCAAAACCCGCTCATAAAAATTACAGGTTGCCTCCATGTCGGCTACGGTAAATACAATGTGGTCAATCCGTTCAATCATGTGACACCTCCGAAAGAATGTATTGACTGAATTATCAGATACAGTAAACATATCGTCAATCTTGATAGCGCAATCAACACATCAGGAGTCGTGCATGTCCAGATTCTATTCTGCCCAAGAGGCCAGCGATCGCCTAGGAGTCTCGCGAAACACCCTCTATTCCTACGTCAGCAGAGGCTTGATCCGCTCCGAGCCGACCGGTCCTTCGGCGAAGACCAGCCAGTATCATGCCCTTGACGTTGATCGAATGGCCACCCGAAGCAAGATTTTCAAAGCACCGGCAATAGCGCTGCAAAGTTCCACCGATTGGGGGGCACCCATTCTGGAGTCTGCTATCACCCTGATCGGCGATGAAACCTTCTTTTATAGAGGCTTCTGCGTACCAACATTGGCGGCTGAGCAGACATTTGAGAAAGTAATGGCAATACTCTGGGACGTTACGGAAAATGACCCGGTAATGGTCAATCCGGTGCTGCGCGATCAGGTTGAAAAATTACTCAAAAGCCGGAAGGTATATGACCCGATCGATCTCTTTCAGAACATTCTAGCGACGTTGAATCATGAGGATGTCAGCGCCTACAGCTTTACCAGGGAAGCCACAATAAGTGCCGGCAGAATTATGCTTGAAAGTCTTGTGCGGGTTTTGACCGGAGCATGGCCAAGCTCAAGGATTGCCGAGCATCTGGCAGTAGCATGGAGGGTTGATGCCCCACTTGTGCCAATCCTCGACAGTGCATTAATTCTGGTAGCAGACCACGAACTGAACATTTCATCCTTTACCGCCCGCTGTGTAGCCTCTGCTGGCTGCTCGCCCTATGCATCGGTGGCTGCCGCTACGCATGCTTTTTTTGGCCGCCGGCATGGAGGGAACACAGAACGGATTCGCGGGCTTCTGAATGAAGCATCTGGACAGGGGAGCCTCTATAAGGTTATTGAATCGCGAGTCAAACGTGGCGACCCTGTTCCTGGCTTCAACCACAAACTTTATGACGCAGACCCAAGGGCACGCTTTCTGTTGCCAAGACTGCCTGACCGCAACAGCTACATTAGTCAGGCACAAGAAGCGGCTGATAAACTTCTAACACCTTCGTATCCTACCGTGGATTTTGCAATGGTTGTCATGGAAAAAGAATTGGCTTTACCCGAAAAATCGGGTGTTTATCTCTTTTATCTGGGGAGGCTGGCTGGCCTGGTTGCACATATCATGGAACAGTATGCCCAGAATCGGCCAATCCGGTCAAGGGCAAAGTATGTCGGGGTAATGCCCGATTAGCATAGCAAAGTCGAGTTAAGGTGTATTTCCGTTGTAATGAGAAAAACTGAGTAAGGACCAACAATCGGCGGCACTCAGTCGTCGCGTATAAAACCCCGCGCCGCTGGTGCGCCTCATCACCACACACCAGTGGCTTTAAGAACCCACACCAGTGATCCGGTACCCTTTGTAATCTACTGCCCGAACAACCAGACAAGCAACGGAGCTGACAGCTATAATGAAGTTTCAGCAAAAAACAGCGGACTTTTAATCAAGGAAGGACATAAGTTGATGGAGATGCTGCTGGGGTAAAGTTTGTTATATTTCTCGAGCTACCCCCTGCGACATAAACAGGGGTTAATGTCACGTTGGCCGGCGTGCTGATTGCCGCCGCAACGTCGCTTAAGCATGAACAGCTAAAAGTGACCTAAAAGCCCGTCTTTTTCGATGCAAATCCTGACGGTGTGGGGAGTGCGACAGACAGGATAATTGTCCCATTCGGGAGGATCACCGGGTTCACGCGCGTGCGCGCATGAACCCAGTCAATAATGAGTTGAAATAAGAAAGGAAAACATGGAAAAGCAAATAAAATATTTTAAAACTAATTATGAAATCATACGCGATATTCACACGTTTCCGGATGGAGATAAAATTCACATTGGTTCCCCGGCAAACAGAAAATGCCGCTATTGTGGTAAAGATACAGACGCAGTGCCGTTCAAAAAGCTAGCTCATGCCATTCCTGAGTTTATAGGCAATAAAAGAGTCATTGCAAACGATGAATGCGATATTTGCAACGACCATTTCAGCATGCTCGTAGAAGACCACTTTGCCAAATTCATGGGAGCTTCGAGAACAATTTCCCAAATTAAGGGTAAAGGTGGAGTGCCCTCCTACAAAACCAAACATGGCAATTCAAGAATTGATTTCGGCCCTGAAGGCCTTAAGGTTCAAGAAAGATATGATGATAAAATATTTGAAATTGACAAAGATAATAAGAAACTAGTAATCAAAACGCACAAGCAACCTTATGTTCCAATGGGCGTTTTTAAATGTTTAGTAAAGATGGCTATCGCCATTATGCCGGAAGAGGAAGTCACCAATTTTGGAGAAACGATACAATGGATATTGGAAGAAGAGCATTCAGATAAATCTTTTAAATATTCACCAATGGTTGCTCTTTATACCTTTATGCCTGGTCCTAGTCCGCACCCGGGAATAAAACTTTTTCTATTTCGAAGAAAAAACGACAAATTAGACGTCCCATACATGGTTTTTGTATTGGCTTTTGCAAACTATATGTATCAGATTAATGTTCCGTCAATTTCAAGAGATTCTAACCTCTATGGAAAAGAAATCACTCTTACATTCCTTCCAACCCCATTTAACAAAGACAAGCCTTACGGAGAAATAAAAAGAAGCCATATAGATCTTTCGTCCACCAGTCCTGTTATAATCGAAAATTCACCTATAACTATGCAATTTGACCATATGGCTGAACTTGATCCTAATGAATTAGATAACTTGTAATAGTTCAATCAACGGCAGCACCGGTCAGCTCGGGCTACGGGGACGCTCTTTGCTAATTTCTCTTGATGGTACATTCCGCCCATGCCACGCTTAGCCAGACTCGACATTGTGGGGGTGCTCCAGCACGTTATCGTGCGCGGTATCGAGCACCACGATATTTTCAGCGATGATCATGACCGACAACGCTTTCTGGACCGCTTTGCATCACTGCTTACCGGATACGCGTTGGCGTTCAATCGCCGCTACAAGAGATCCGGACATCTGTTCCAGAACCGTTACAGGTCGATTGTTTGTGAAGAAGAGTCGTATTTGTTGGAACTGGTCAGATACATCCATCTGAATCCACTGAGAGCCGGCATGGTCAAGAGCCTTGACGAGCTTGACCATTATCCTTGGAGCGGTCATGCGGTCTTGCTGGGCACACGTAACCTTGATTGCCAGGAGACAAAGTGACGTGGTATGAAATTAATGGACACATTTTTAAGAGCGGGGTTTACTGTCCCTCAAAGGAGGTGTTCATGTCAACGGTCAGAAGGAAATACACTCAGGAATTCAAAGACTCGGCAGTCAAACTGATAACAGAGCAAGGTTATCAGCTTTCAGAAGCATCGCGTAATCTTGGTATCAATATCAGCATATTACGTCGCTGGAGAAATGAATCTATTTCAGCCGAAAAGAGCAAATCAGTTTCTATGAAAGAAGATGTTCATGCAGAGCTAGCCCGACTTAGAAAAGAAAATCACCGACTTAAACTGGAACGAGAAATATTAAAAAAGGCAGCAGTCTTCTTCGCAGCAGAATCAGGGAGCGGTATCAGTTCATAGATACCGAGAAGAAGACGTATCCAATATCCCTGATGTGCGATGTCCTTTATGTGTGTCGGAGTGGATATTATGCCTGGAAAAAACGTGAGAAATCACTTCGACAAAGAGAATATGACGTACTGATTCCAATTGTTCGCGAGGTGCATCGTATATCAAATGGGACTTATGGTGCACGGCGTATAGCTGATGAAATTGTGGCTAACGGTATTCCATGCGGGCGCACCAAAGCTGCAACAATAATGAAACGTGCTGGTGTTGCTGCCAGACAGAAAAGGAAATTCAAAATTACCACTGACAGCAAGCATAGCCTGCCAGTCGCCTCCAACCTGCCAAATCGTGAATTCATGGTTGACAAGCCAGATACGGTCTATGTTTCCGACATTACCTGCATCTGGACCAGTGAAGGGTGGATGTACCTGGCAGTGGTGCTTGATCTGTTTTCCCGTCAGGTTGTCGGTTGGTCCATGAACAATCACATGGAACGTACTTTGGTAATTGATGCGTTATTGATGGCTATTTGGCGAAGAAAGCCGGCACGTGGGTTAATTCATCATTCAGATCGTGGCAGTCAGTATTGCAGTGGTGACTTTCAAAATGTACTCCAAACCCATGGCATTATCTGTAGCATGAGTCGCAAAGGAAACTGCTGGGACAATGCCGTGGCAGAGAGTTTCTTTGGCAGCCTGAAAACCGAACGGGTATTTTTTGCAAAGTACAAAACCAAAGATGATGCCAGAAAAGATATCACTGACTACATCGAGATGTTTTACAACAGCAAAAGGCGACATTCATATTTAGGAAATGTCAGCCCACGAGAATATGAGGACAAGTATCATCAGAAAAAAGTGGCTTAACAAACTGTCCATTATTACTTGACCAGGTCAGAGTAAGTCTGGCAGCACAGCGCGGCGAGAAGCTTCTGAAGGTCGATCCGGCAATAATGGGACAGATAATGGGTGAAATAGAAAAATAGCAAAGAGCGTCCCTAGGCTCTACTAGGTTCTATAAAGAAAAGTGGAACCAACTAGCGCCAAGACCGGCCAAACACCTGCCGGTCAGGTTTAGAGTTAGGGCAATCGTAGCCGCCGGAGGATAAGGAGAACAACATGGCATTCACAAAGTCGCTTTATTACCCTTGGATTGATATCCGCGACGAAGTATGGTTAAAAACAGCGGGACTATATTGGGATAAAATTCAAACCATTGTTCCCGCGCCTATCAAAAATCCTTATCAGAGCCCTACTGCAAGAGCAATGCAGGATGCCAGCATTCTATCGCCACTTCATGTCACTCCTGAGCTTGAAGATATTGAAGAGCTCGCTCCAATTGTTCTCAGATATTTGAACAGCGATGAAGGTTTGCAGTTGCTGTCAGGTACAGATAGTGAAATTACCCGTCTCCATCCTGAGAAATTACCTGGCTCCCTTGGTAGGCTTTCCCGGATGCACCCTGGAAAACTCGCGTATAAAATAGAGTATATGCTCAGGGACATGGGTTTGAGCGTCCCAGGCGATGATGGGTTTCTCAGGGTAAATAATCGCTTTGCAGAATTTTATATGACTTTATTGGCCTCGCGTCTTTCTGACAGTATCGGAGCGGGTTTGGTTACATCATCTGCTCTTCCACACAATTTAAGTGTAAAAGTGAAAGCTGATGCGAGTATGACAAATTTGACCAATAGGGAACTTGACGAATTCAGGTTTCATCGCCATTGGCACAGAGTGCCAAGAGAGTTAGGTCAAGGGCTCTTGGTTCAATTGATGTTGGAAAAAATTACCTTAGACCCTGAAACACCAATAGAGAAAATAATATCTTACAGAGAAAAGCACGCGTCAGAACTTGGCCGTTTCCGATCTAAGGTGGGAGAGTTATCTTCTTCCCTTCCCAATGACGCTCCTTTTGCCGCAATGCAGCAACACGCAAGTGACCTCTATTTGAACGAAGTAAGGCCCGCTCTGGATGACTTAAAGAAGAGCCTAACCGGTAGCCGCATAAAATGGCTAACGGATAGTTGGTTAAAGATTGCTTTCATTTCTGCTGGGTCATCCTCAATGCTGGCTGGTATGGGCTTGGCAACTGCCAACGCTTTGTTGGTAGGCGTAGGGGTGTCCCTAATCGGATCTGGCATTCTTTACAATGTAGAAAAAGCCGGAGCCATACGTAGCAATCCATATTCGTATTTGATGAGGATAGAGAATGGGATGCCCTAACAAACGGCTGCACAGCGACCGTTTTCCCGCCGCTTCGCGGCGTCAAACCGGCGCGTGAGTCGGGCGTTATAGTGCTAATTGTCATAGTGCTAATTTTGCTAATTTCGCTTACCCCTCCCCCCGCCGCCGGGCATACTGCCGCGGCGATGCCCCCAGTTCCCTGCGGAACATTTCGATAAAGGCGCTTAGGCTCTGGTACCCCAGGTCAAAGGCGACGCGGGTCACCTGCTGCCCCTGATCCAGCCGCTTGACCGCCTCCTGCAGCAACAGTCGCTTGCGCCAGGCCCCGAAGGTGAGCCCAGTTTCCGTTGCAAAGAGCCGCGCCAGAGTGCGACCGCTGGCTCCAGCCAGCATACCCCATTCATCGAGACTGCGGCTGTCCTCCGGATGCTCCAGCAACGCTTCAATCACCCGCATCACCCGCGAATCCCGACCCATGGGCAGGTGCAAGGGAGTCTCTTCGGCCCGGCGCAGTTCATCCAGCAGCACCTGCATCAGCCGCCACCCCTCGCCCCCCGGTCGGTACGCCTCACCGATCTGCACCGCCCTGAGAATCAGCTCCCGCAAGAGCAGCGACACCTTCAGCACGGCGCAGCGTAGCGGCAGCCCCGTTGTGGCGGTGGGGTCGATGAACAGGTTACGCAACGCCACATCCCCCGGAAAATAAACCTCGTGTTCCTGATCCGGCGGTACCCAGACCGCCTGGGAAGGGGGCACCACCCAGATGTCGCGACCGCAGATGACTCGCATCACGCCGCTGCTGGCGTAGATCAACTGCCCCCGCGGATGGGCGTGCACCGCAGCGCAGCCCACCTGCCTGACCTGCAACTGATGAGGGCTTACTTCCATTGCCAGAGGAATTACCGGCAGATCGGCATCCAAGCGATAGCCCAATTCCACCGGAGCCAGCCGTGTCAGTTTCACGATATTCATTGACATATTATAGAAAGATTGCCAGACAACTGCAAGGTATTGTTAGACCATCACACACAAGGAGAACTCCTATGTATAACAAACATACCGACAGAATCGTTGAGCAGTTCACCCGCCAGGCGATCCCCTTTGCCAACCTGCCGGGGCACCTGGATGCCCTGGACCTGCTGCTGGAACTGGCCCGGCCGGACCAGGGCGACACCGTGCTGGACGTAGCCTGCGGGTCGGGGCTGGTGGCCTGCGCCTTTGCCCCCCATGCCGGCCGGGTCACCGGCATCGACATCACCCCGGCCATGATCGAACAGGCCCGCAAGCGGCAGCAGGAACAGGGGCTGGGCAACCTGGACTGGGTGGTGGGGGATGCGCTGCCACTCCCCTGGGCTGATGACAGCTTTTCGCTGGTGATCACCCGCTACAGTTTTCACCATTTTCCGGAGCCGCACCAGGTGCTGGCGGAGATGGTCCGGGTCTGTTGTCCCGGCGGCCGGGTGCTGGTGGCGGATGTGGCTATGGACCCGGCAAAGGTCGCGGCCTATGACCGGCTGGAGCTGATCCGGGACCCTTCCCATACCCATGCCCTGACCACGGAGGAGTTTGCCGGCCTGTTCCTGAACAGCGGCCTGGTGGACTGCCGGCAGACAGGCTACGGGGTGGAGCTGGGGCTGGAGGCGCAGCTTGCCGCCTCGTTTCCCGCGCCCGGCGGCAGGGAGCTGCTGCGGGAAATGGTCACTGCCGACATCGGCACTGACGCCCTGGGAATCAACGCCCGCCACGGCAGTGATGGAGTGCGCTACACCGTGCCGATTGGCGTGTTCACCGGCAGGAAGGAGAGGTAGCGGAGCACAATCATTAAGGTTGTGGAGTTTGCCACGTAATAACCGATATATAAAAAAAGGAGGTCACCAGTCATGGAACTATCGCCCATTGTTCAACAGCATCTACCTGCACTTAGCCGGTCAGAACGCAGCTTGGTTTCCGCTCTTCCCGATACCCCCTCGTCAGTTGTAACAGAACGTTATGAGCAGCAGATGAAGGCACTGGCCGATGCCCGCTCCACCCTGAAACAGGTGCCGGATAAGAAAACTGCCGACCGCCAGGATAAGGCCGAAAAGATACAGATGCTCAAGGAACGGCTGAAGATGCTGAAGCAGATGATTCCGTTCATGAGTCCATCGGCGGTAAAGTCGCTGAAGGCTGAACTGCGGCAGATCGCCGCCCAGTTGTCGTCGCTGGCGGCAGACGGAAGAAACGGTGGCAGCGGTGATGTCAGCGCGGTGGACTTGGGCAGTACCGGCGCAGCGGAGGCGGCAGATAAGGTGGCAACTGCCAAAGATACCTCTACGGATGAGGATGAAAGTGCTGCTAAGGGCGAAACTGGCGGACAATCAACCGGAATTACCAACAACAGCAAACCGACCAGGGCTGGCAGTGAGAACAGCCAGATGCAGGAAGAAATGGAGGAGTTGAAGCGGTTATATCGTTCGGTGCGGGTCATGGTGCAGCGCAAGTTGCAGCAGACCGGCGACAAGGGCGAACCGCTGCCCAGCGGTCCGCCACCGCTACAGGTCTATGTTCCCCTGCCGGAAACCAGTCTCAACGTTACGGTCAGGGTATAACAACAAACTAAAGGCGGAACTGGCTTACCAGCTGTTGTAATTCTACAGCATTGCCGCGTAACTGCGCTGCTGCCGCTGCTGATTCATGGGCACTGTTGGCAGTGGAGTGTACAACATCGGTTATCTGTATAAACTACAAAACAACCCCCAGCTTTTCTGTAAGCTTAATCTCTTTTGGTGTTACTTCGGCGCGGTAAGCTATTGTTTCCACACCGCTTTTTACTGCCTGGCGCAGCAGGCGGCCATACTCGGGATCAATATTATCAGCAGGAGCCACAGACAGACCATCCCCACGTTGCACTGTGAAAAAAACTACGCCTCTGCCACCACCAGCCACTACTTCCATCAGTTCTCGCAGATGTTTCTGACCACGGGTGGTAACTGCATCAGGGAAAAGAGCCTGAGCGTTTTCAACTAAAGTGACGTTTTTCACCTCAACGTAACAATCAACTCCATTTCCTGATAAAAGCAGGTCTATCCGGCTGCGTTCACTGCCGTAAGGCACTTCCCGCCGTAGTTTTGCGTATCCTTGTAGTTCACTGATAGTTCCATCTTTCACCCCTTCTTCTGTAAGCTGGTTGGGCAACATGGTATTCAGCCCCACCCAGAAGCCGTTGATCTGCACCAGCTCCCAGGTAAAGGCAAGCTTACGTGCCGGATTGTCACTTCTGGACAGCATTACCGGACTGTCAGGCAGGTTGCAGCCCTTCATGCTGCCAGAGTTGGGGCAATGGGCAGTTACAACAGTGCCGTCATCAAGTTCAACATCAGCAAGAAAACGTTTGTAACGGAGGATAAGTTTTCCGGATATTAATGGTGGTAAAAGCATTGTGATTATCTCTCTTTAGTACTTGCAAGGCTTGCGGCTGTCCTTACAGCAGCCTTCATGCTGGCTTCTGAAGCAGTGCCGCTACCTGCCAGATTATAGGCAGTGCCATGATCAACAGAGGTGCGGATAATCGGCAACCCCAAGGTGATATTGATGCCATCATCAAAATGCAGCATTTTCAGCGGAATAAGCCCCTGGTCGTGGTACATCGCCACCACCGCATCCCAAGGTGAATCTTTTTGGGCAGCAAAGTAAAAGAATGTATCCGCTGAAAAAGGTCCTTCCACCTGTAGCCCTTCCGCTTTGGCAGCCTCAATGGCAGGAATAATATAACGCCCTTCTTCATCACCAAACATGCCGCCCTCACCGCAGTGGGGGTTAAGTGAAAGCACAGCAATACGCGGAGCCTGGCTGCCGCAAAGCGGTGCAACGCCAGCGGCAGTTACCCGTATTGTTTTCAGCACCTGCGCGGTTGTTATCATGGCTGGTACACTGGTAATCGCTTCATGGATAGTCACCAGTGCGACTCTTAAAATATCACCAGCCAGCATCATCACGTAATCATCGCAACGGCAAAGCTCTGCCAGAAGCTCGGTATGCCCATGGTAGAGGTGTCCGGCACGGTTCATCGCTTCTTTGTTAATCGGTGCTGTTGACATGGCAGCCACCCGACCGGACAGGCAAAGTTCAGTAGCCCTGCGGATATAACGATACATTGCATCACCTGACTGCACTGACGGATGCCCATACACCATATCCGCTGCTGTAAGGCTGGAAACCGGCAATAAAGGCAGCCTGTCTGCATCCATATTGATGGCATCTTCAGGCTGCTCAACCTCCACCAGTTGTAAGTCTGAGTTACAAACTGAAATCGCCCGCTGCATAGCCAGCAGATCACCCAATACCAGCAGGTTTGCAGCCTGCCTGATGGTTTTATCCTGCAATGCTTTTACGATTATTTCTGGACCCACACCTGATGGATCCCCCATGGTGATGGCTATTGTTGGCAGATTGTGCATGAAAAGTGTCCCTTTAAACTTAACAGACTTTGATAAAACCACTAAATAGGCTGGGAATATCTTCATCAGCCAGACCAAAAACTTCCCTGATTATATCATTATTCATAAGCTTTTCAGGCTTGCCATCAGCCACAAGTTTGCCATTTTTGAGCATCATCAGCCTGTCCATCCGGCTTGCCAGGGCAATATCGTGGAAAGAAATTATTACTGATATCTGTTTATCTCGGCAGATCTGTTTTAAAAGACGTAAAAGCTCCAGCTGATATTTAAGATCAAGGTTTGCCAGCGGTTCATCCAGCAAAAGCAGTTTACCGCCTTGCAGCAAAGTCATGGCAATGTAGGCTCGCCGCCGCTCACCACCGCTCAGATCAGACAGAAAAGCATCGGCTTTGCCTGATAACCCCACAATTTCAATCGCTTCCGTGATGCTGAAATGCTGTTGCCCCTGCGAAAAATAACTGCCCATACTTACCAGCTCTGCAACCCGAAAAGGTGCGTTCATATCCAGAAGCTGCGGCAGATATGCCAGATATTGCGCCCTTTTTCTGCCAGAGTAGCTGCTGATATCCTTGTTACCAAGCAGCACTCTGCCCCGCTTTGGTTGCAAAAGACCTGCTGCCAGCTTTAAAAGGGTGGTTTTACCGGCACCATTTGACCCCATCAGACCGATCAGTCCTCCGACTGTAATGCTGAAGTTTAACTGCTGGAAGAAATCCCTTTCAGCAACAGGATAGTCAAGATTCTGAAACTCCAGCAAAGGAACTTTTTTACAATCTGCTGCACAGATCATCGGTTTTGCTTCCTTTGCAGCAAAAAAATAAAATATGGTGCGCCGATAAAGGCTGCCACCACACCGGAAGGAAGCTCCAGCGGTGCAGCAACGGTTCGCCCCAGCGTATCAGCCAGGCAAAGCAGGGTACCGCCGCTTACAACCGAGAGCGGCAGTACTGTTTTTGCATCAGAACCAATATGCCTGCGTACAATATGGGGTACCACCAGCCCGATAAAACCAACCACACCCCCCATTGATACTGCTGCCGCAGTCATCAGCGATGCAGCCATAAACAACCAAAGCCGCTCGGAAACAGGGTTAAAACCCAGGCTATAAGCAACCTCATCACCAAGGGTAAGGGCGTTAAGCCCTTTGTGGTGGTAAAAGGCAAGGGCAAGCCCGATCAGGATAAAAAACAGACCAAATGGCACTGCTCCAAAATCCACCATGGAAAGATCGCCTGACATCCATAAAAAAGCCTGTTTAAGACCGTCATTACTGGCAATGGTCATCAGCAGCATCAAGGTTGCCGAAAGAAAAAAACCAACCCCGATACCAGCCAGCAGCAACCTCTCTGGTTGCAGTCCGTGCCAACCCCGCCCAAGCAGCACCACCAGTCCGCCAGTGGCAACAGCACCTGCAAAGGATAAAGCAGGTATGGTAAGGGAGAACAGGTTAATGCCAAACAAAAGACCACTTGCCACCAGCAAGGCAGCACCGCTGGATATGCCCAGTATATAGGGGTCTGCCAGCGGACTGCGGAAGATTCCCTGCAAAACAGCTCCGGATGCCCCAAGTGCGCCACCCATTAAAAAGGCAACAATCACCCTGGGCAGACGCAGTGCCAACAAGGTGTTCAGGGTTTCCTGATCAAGGGTAAACGGATTAAGCAGCTGCTGTCCGCTGATCAGGCAAAGCAGTATAATCAGAGAGGATCCAAAGACCAGTAAACCAGCACGTAAAGCTGTATGCTGTTTTTTGGCGTTCAATAGGTTTCTCCGCACTTTTTTAGCTCTTTCAATCCTTCCACCACTCTTGCTCCCGGGCGGTAAAGTCCGTCACCCAGGTAGCAGACCTGCCCTTTTTTTACTGCTTCCAGCATCTTTAACTGCTGCAAAAGGCTTTGTACCTGCCTACCCATGGCTTCATCGTGGGCAGCACCGATGATAATCAGCTCTGGCTGCTGGCGGATAATTGTTTCTGCAGAATATCTTGGATAACTGCCTTTTGCCTTTGCAGCCATATTGCTCATGCCGTTAAGCTCCATTGCCTGGTCAATAATTGTACCACTGCCGGCAACAATCAGCGGTTTAGGCCAGATTATGAAGAGAGTCTTCCTGGCAGCAGATTGGTTGGCGGAAGCGGCTGAAACAGCTTCTTGCATGGCGTTTTCCATCTCTCTTGCCATTTCATCTGCCTTTGATGCTGCACCTAAAGCCTGCCCCATCTCTCTGATGGCAGCAGGAAGACCAGCCAGGTCAGCCGGTTGAAATACGTAAATCTTTTTGCCAAGAGCCTGCAACCGCTCTGCCGCCTTTTTGGGATTCCCTTCCCTGCTCATCACCACAATATCCGGCTTTAAGGCTAAAACCGCTTCCAGCGAAGGGTTGGGCATACTGCCAATTCTGGTTTTTCGGGCTGCCTCTGCGGGACGGTCGCAGGCACTGGTTACCCCCACCACTTGATCACCCAAACCAAGGCTGTAAAGCATTTCAGTAATCACTGGGGCAAGGGATACAATCCGCTGCGGCGGACTGCCGGCAGCAATGGCAAAACCGCTGCCTGCAAACAGGAAGGTAAAAACAAGCAGGATTATTCTGGCAGTATATATATTCATATCAATTTAAAACTAACCGGCACAACTATCTCCACAGGAAAGGCAGGTTTGGGAAAAGGTGCAGATTTTTTAACTGTATCAAGGGCTGCGCGATCAAGAACTTCATGACCTGAGCCTTCTTTTACTTTCAGGTTACTTATGCTGCCATCCAGAGCAATGCGAAAAGAAATCAATGTCCTGCC
>JAVERM010000046.1:0-14553 GCA_034007105.1 Trichlorobacter sp. | reverse complement strand
AGTAAAAAGCGATTCGGAATTCACAGAACAACCTCCCTCAGATGTGTGAACATTGAGGGTACTATATCTTGTGGTTGAGGTTCAGTAAACGACTGTCAAATCACCCACACAAAATGGAACAGAACCCAAAAAACTCAAGGCGGCGCAAAAGGGCAAAGGTTTCCAGCCCAAAGGTTGAAAAAGTGGTGAAGCCGCCCATGATGCCGGTAAACAGAAAAAGCCTTGTTGTGCCGGAAAAATAATGTTCTTCAACTGCAAGCCCTGCCAGTATTCCGATTACAAAACAGCCAATGATATTTACAAGAAAGGTGGCAAGGTGAAAACGCCAACTACCTGTATGTACGGTTACCATGACGGAAAGCAGATAGCGTGTCACCGAGCCGATTGCTCCGCCACAGGCTACAGCTACAATACTGTTTATGCGCAATGCGTCCATTGTTGCAACTAAACCTTAAACTGTCCGTGATCAATAATCACTTCCTGGCTGCCGTTATCCAGTTGCAAGGTTACAGTTGGCTGATAAAAAACATAATCTTCATGGAAAGGTGCGGCTGTGTGTCCACCAAAGCCGGTGTTATCACCCAAAGCCAGGTGGATGGTGCCCATGATTTTTTCTGCTTCCAGCACGTTGTCCGGACGGCTTGCCTTGTCGTTGGTGCCGATACCTAGTTCAGCCAGGTTGCGGCAGGCAGCATTTTCGCTAAACTTTGCTTCCAGTCGCTGGCGCAGCGGGTCATCCCCTTTAATTTCGGCTACTTCTCCGTTTTTGATAATCAGCGTCAGTGGCTGCTCAAGTTTTGCAGTTGGTCCCCACTCAATAACCATTTTACCGTAACTTTTCCCTTCCAGAGGTGCCAGATAGGCTTCGCCAGCAGGCAGGTTACCAAATGCCCCGTCTGCTGTAAGCAGACCATCGTCACCTTCAGCAATACGGTTTTCTTTGCAGATCTGCATATCTGTGCCGTTGGGAGTGGTTATCCTGATCCATTTAGCACGATTAAGGGCAGATACAAGGCGTGCAGTGCGTTCAGCCAGTGCGTGCCAATCAACATTCATGGAGCTTGTAAACATATCCGGTTCAAAGTGGGGCAGTGATGCAAAGCGGGCTTTGGCCTGGCAGGCAAGCTTGCGGAAGTTGGTGTGGCTGGTGGAGTTGTTGGACATGGCAATAATAATATCAACCATGTTTGCCTTGCCTGCTGTGATGATTTTGCCGGCAGCTGCCAGCTCTTGCGGGGTAATGGTTTTGGCAAGCAGCGGTGCCAGCAGCCCGTTACTCTCCAGTTTTTTTATGGTTTCTTCACCAAAAAGTGCAAGCCAGGCTGCTAGTGGTGGTTCTGCGCCGGAAGCAGCTGTGGCAGGAAAATCAACAAAGCTGGTATTGCCAAACTGTTTTGACGCATATGCTGCAACCTCTTTTGCTGTGGCATGAAGTCGGGTACGGCGGTCTGCATCCTGTTCTGTAACCGTTTCATCGGCACGAACAAGATCACTGAAAACCAAAATCTGCTCACCCTGGCGATAACCCATATTGGTATTAAATAAAGAGTTAAAGGCTGATTGCATCAAGTTGTCCTTAGGTTTGTGTCAATTTGCAAGACTGTTTCTGTTTTTTGCTTTTGTCTGCGCAGGTTGCTGAAAAAATCAGACAAGAGTTTTGAGCATTCTGTTTTACAGATGCCGCTGGTTAGCTCAAAATTATGGTTTAAACGTTGGTCTTTGGAAAGGTCATAAAGTGAGCCACCTGCTCCGGCTTTTGGGTCAAAGCATCCAAATACCACTCTGGGAACCCTTGCCAGAATAATCGCTCCCATGCACATAAGGCACGGCTCCAAAGTTACGTAAAGTGTACAGTCCAAAAGCCGCCATGAGGACAGTTTTTTGGCAGCTTTGCGGATAGCCAAAAGTTCGGCATGGGCAGCCGGATCCTGTTTTGATTCGCGCAGGTTATGGGCACGGGCAATGATTTTACCATCCCGTACAATTACGCAACCAATGGGAACCTCGGCTTTAAGTTCTGCTTTTTTTGCTTCTGCAACAGCTTTCTGCATCCAATAAACATCGGAAAAGGCTGTTTTTCCCCCTGCATCTGATCTTTTCATCAGCTATCCTGATCTGCTGCAAAGTTGTTCAGGCAATCACGCTCTTCGTCTGAAACCCCTTTGGTTGTGCTGATCATTTTTTTAAAACGTTTAAAATATTCCTCATTAAAAAGTCCGGCAGCGGTTGATTCGGATAACATGGTTAAGGCTTTGGCTTGCGAAAAGGCGGGGCGATGGCTGCGTTTGTTAATCAGGGCAGAGTAGCAATCACAGATGGCAGCAAGCTGGGCACTGCGGGGGATTTCGTTTTCTGCAAGACCGGCAGGATAACCCTGACCATTGTAGCGTTCATGGTGGTGGCGCACGATATTAAGAGCCACCTCGCCAAGCCCAAGTTTTTTAAGCTGCTGATAGCCGTCATCAGTATGTCTTTGTACGACAAGGTGTTCTGCCGGAGAAAGCTGCCCAGGTTTTTCCAGAAGATCACTGCTGAGAAAAGTCATGCCAAAATCATGCAGTAAAGATCCGATGCCTACTTCAACCATTTCTTCAGGCAGCAGACCAAATATCTTTTCATGCAGCAAAAGGTTTAAGGCAGTTACCTGTACAGCATGACCAAAAATATAATCATTGTGGCTGATTATTTTTGTAAGTGATTTAAAAGTCAGTTTGTCTTTGGCAATAAATTCCATCATATGCCTGATCAGTGTACGGCAACGGTCAAGACAGGCAGATGTTTCAGGGTCTTCGAATATATCAACAACATGGTTAATTGATGTCTGATACAGGAACATACTTCTTTCTGCATCATCAAGATCATCTCTGGCAAGTATATGGCAAAGGTTTTGGGACAGGTAGTTGTTAACTTTATGCAAATCACCTAACCGTACATAAACAAATTCAATGCGGCTGTTTTCCATCCGCTGTTGATCAGCTTCCGTAAGCTGACAATCAGCATTTTTATAAAGGATGTACCTGCCACCGGTTTTAAAATACAGGGCAACATCCGGAAATGTTTCCGGATCAAGGCAGTCAACGCTGATCGGTCGCCAGAAATAGTCTCCCATCGGTTGTACCTCTTATCCTTTACCCATAATACCACGTATTGCTGCCGGCAGATCAGCAGGCAGCATCACCATTTTGCTGTTTTGCGATGTGGCCATTTTATTGAGCGCATTAACGTAGCGATCACCCAGCAGAAACACTGCCGGCAGGTCTTTATCCTTAATGGCGTTACTTATCCCTTCAATGGCTTTTGCCGAAGCTTCTGCCAGCCTTATCTGGGCATCTGCCTCGCGTTTGGCTGCTTCCAGCTTGCCGTCTGCTTCACGGATCATCGCTTCCCTGCGCCCTTCTGCCTCCAAAATAGCTGCCTGTTTGAAGCGGTCGGCACTTGCCTGCTGCTCCATTGCTTTTTGCATCGAATCTGAAGGCTTGATATCCTGTATCTCCACAGATTGTACATAGATACCCCAGGCAGCCACCTCTTTGGAGATATTGTCCTGCAGGCGCGCCTTTATATGCTCTCTTTCAGAAAGGGCATTGTTAAGATCCATCTGACCGATAATTGCCCGCAGTGAGGTCATTACCAGGTTCTGGATGGCGTATTCGTAGTTCTGGATTTCATAAACAGCACTTGTGGGATCTGTTACTTTGATAAAGGCAACAGCATTGGTGATAATCACAGCGTTATCGCGGGTGATTACCTCCTGGGATCCGATGGGCAGCACGTCTCCTTTGGTGGAAACCTGGTAGGCAACGCTGTCAATGTAGGGGATGATAAAATTAAGACCAGGCTTAAGGGTTGCATGAAACTTGCCAAGCCGTTCCACTACCCATTCCTGACCTTGTGGCACAGCTTTTACTCCGGCAAAAATTGTGACAATCACAATTACTGCCAATACGGCTGCTACAAATAATGCAGCTGGCATAACTTCTGGCATAATTTTCCCCTTCCTACAGTTTTTTTACCTTCAGAATCTGACCTTCTATATCAATCACCTGCACAGAATCCCCAACACCAAGTTTTTCATCTGCATAACATTTCCATTCATCAGCCCCAAGGATTGAAATCCGGAAACGTACAGTTCCTTTTTGGTAAGAGTCATCAGTACCACGGATAATCATGCCAGTTTCGCCCACAATGGCATCTTTGGCAAGCCCCGCGCTGGTACGATCACCCTGTTTACGAAAAATTCTGAACCAGAGTACAACAAAGAAAATTGAGGCTATTGTCCAGAACATTATCTGAAACCAGGCTGGCAATGACGGCAAAAGCAGCAGCAAGATGCCGGTTAGTACGCCGCCAAGCCCAAACCAGAAAATGGTAAATGACGGGATAATCAGCTCAAGACCGATCATCACCAGACCTGCAATTATCCAGTGCCACCATAATATGGTCATTTGGTAGGCTCGCTTTCCTTGTTTTAAAACCTGTTTATTGCTGGCTCCCACCCAAGCATGGGAGCCAGGAGCCTGTCAGGCTCCTGGAAGTAACAAATCAAGATAGCACAGTTTTAAATGTTGGCAATTATATCCTGAGCAGTTTTGGCTTTGGAGAGCAATTCTGCACAAGGTATTTTTTCTTCAATCAGCTTTTTTATGTTTGAAGCAGCCTTGCTGTCTCCCATTAAAATGGCACCAACAAGGAAGCTGTCACGGAAAACCAGAAACGTATAGTTTTTGCCATTTTCCTCAAATATCTGATAACTGGCATCACCGGGGTTAATCATGCCAACACTGAACAGATCAGAGCCGATTACCTTGATGCTGTAAGAGCGGGGAACACCGTCAAAAACCATATTTCCGCCAGCTGCGTTTGTTCCGGCAACTGTACCCTGAAGCTGAGCAGGTGCCCAGGCACCGTACAGCACGCCCTGATATTCACTTAAATCACCAGCAGCAAAAATATCAGAATCTGATGTGCGCAACTGATTGTCAACAATAACACCAGTGTTTACATCCAGTTTTGCCATGCGTGCCAGATAGCTGTTGCTGCGCACGCCTGCTGCAATGATTACCATATCGGCAGCCAGAACCTGACCTGACTCAAGCACGACGCTGCGTACCTGTTCATCACCATCAAGCTCTTTTATCTTTGCACCGCAGATAAGGGTAATGCCCAGGCTTTCCACCTCTTTTGCCAGCCGCTTTCCAGCTGCGTGATTAAGCTGGCGTGGCAGCAACCAGTCATAGCCTTCCACCACTGTTACAGGTACTTTACGTTTGGCAAGGGCAGCAGCGGTTTCAAGTCCAAGCAGACCGCCGCCAACCACTACACAGCGGGTATCGGTTGTAATATTTTGCAAAATCTCATCGGCATCTTTGCAGCTGCGCAGTGAAACCACACGCTTGCGATGGGCACCGCTGACAGGAGGTACGCTTGGATGGGCACCGGTGGTCAGTATCAGCCGGTCGTAAGCCAATGTCTGACCATCTTTAAGCTTTACGGTTTTGGCTTTTGTGTCAATTGCGGTTGCTTCGGTGTCCAGCAGCAGCTTGATGTTGTGCTGCTTGTACCAGGGTTCCGGATGTACTGCCAACTGGTCAGAATCGATTTCGCCTGCCAGGTAGCGGGTAAGATTCAGGCGATAGTAGGGCAGGTCTTTTTCCTGGTTGACCAGGGTGATGGTGGCATCTGGTGCTTGTCTGCGTGCTGCCTCGGCAGCAGAAATACCGGCAATACCGCCGCCGATAATCACGATACTCCCTTGCAGGGATTGCCCGCCGGCATCAGCTTTTGTTTCTTCAACAGCTTCAAACTGTTCAGGTCCGGCACCACAGATAAGGCATGATTGCGGTGGTGCATCACCATCATGGATGAAATCACAATTGATACAACGCCAGCGTTTTGGAGCTGGTTTTGTGGTTTGCTCCTTTGCTTCAGGCAATGCTTCAAAAAGTTCGGCAGTAACTCCGCAGATGGGGCAACAGGCTGGTGCTTCACTGCCAACATGGATATAGCCGCAGATGGTGCAGCCCCATTTTGTGTCTTGTTGCATGTTTTACCTCCAAAAAAAGCCGCTATCCTTAAAAAGATAGCGGCCATTTGTGTTTGAGTTGGTACAGGCTGGATTCAGCATTGACCTGTAAGTAAATTGCTACTGAATTTTAATAAAAACCGAAGCTGCAGCACCGCAAACCGGACATTTTTCAGGAGCATTTTTCTCTTCGGTATGACCACAAATCGGGCAGACATAGTAATCAAACTGCTCACCAGCCTGACCAAGTGTGTCAAGAGCTTTTTGATACAGATCAGCGTGGGTTTTTTCCACTTTATTGGCAAAGGTGAATGAACGCAGTGCTTCGGTTGCACCTTCTTTTTGTGCCTGCTCAATCATCGGGGGATACATGCTTTCAAATTCGTGTGTTTCGCCGTTAATGGCATCCTGCAGGTTTTCCTTGGTGCTGTTGATGCCACCCATGGCTTTTAAGTGGGCGTGGGCGTGGATGGTTTCTGCTTCGGCAGCGGCGCGGAAAAGACGTGCTACCTGGGAAAATCCTTCCTGGTCTGCCTGTTTTGCATAGGCAAGATACTTACGGTTTGCCTGGCTTTCGCCGGCAAAAGCTTCAGCCAGATTGTTCTGTGTTGACATTTGCTACCTCCCTTTTGAAATATGACGCAGTTGATCGTGCGTACAGTAAATTATGTTGTTTTGATCAACGGTGTTAGTAATAAAACCTATCTAGGATAAAGTCAAGTATTAATTTACACTAAAATTTCGGGTTTTGGCAGATGCTGTTTGCCGACAGGCTCCTAGCAACTTTATGATTAAGCATACCGTTATTTTGTTTTTTAGTCTCTTTTATTTTAGTCTCTCTTATGTTACATAAGCCAGAATAAATTTGTACAGGTTTACATAAATTTATTCTACTAACTAAAAGGGGGGCTGTGCAGATGAACTATGAAGTGAAAAACGAGCAGTTAAAAGCCTGGGTTGATGAGATGGCAGCGATGTGTGAGCCATCAGAGGTGTACTGGTGTGATGGAAGCCAGGAAGAATATGACCGCCTTTGCGATCTTATGGTAAAAAACGGTACTTTCCGCAAGCTGAATCAGGAAAAGCGTCCAAACAGCTATCTTGCATTTTCTGATCCGATTGATGTGGCCAGGGTGGAGGATCGTACCTTTATCTGCTCGCGCCTTAAAGAAGATGCAGGTCCTACCAATAACTGGGTTGATCCGAAAGAGATGAAAGATACCCTTAAAGGACTGTTTAAAGGCTGTATGCAGGGGCGTACCATGTATGTAATCCCTTTCAGCATGGGACCGCTTGGCTCACCCATTGCCAAAATAGGTATTGAAATCACAGACTCCCCCTATGTTGTTGTAAATATGCGTATTATGACCCGCATGGGTAACCATGTGCTGGATGTTTTGGGTGACGGCGAATTTATCCCTTGCCTGCACTCGGTTGGTATGCCGCTTGCCCCTGGTCAGCAGGATGTGCCGTGGCCTTGCAATAGTGAAAAATATATCGTGCACTTCCCTGAAGAGCGGGCGATCTGGTCCTTTGGATCAGGCTACGGCGGTAATGCCCTGCTGGGTAAAAAGTGTCTGGCCTTGCGTATTGCCTCCAAGCAGGGCAAGGATGAAGGCTGGCTGGCAGAGCATATGCTGATACTGGGGGTTGAATCACCAGCTGGCGAAAAAACATACGTTGGTGCGGCTTTCCCCAGCGCATGTGGCAAAACAAACTTTGCCATGCTGATTCCACCAAAGCCGTTTCAGGAAAAAGGCTGGAAAATCACCACCATTGGAGATGATATTGCATGGATAAAGCCTGGAGCAGATGGTCAGGTTTATGCAATTAACCCTGAGTACGGTTATTTTGGTGTTGCACCAGGCACCAACTACGAAACTAACCCCAATGCCATGGTATCCTGTGAGAAAAATACCATTTTTACCAACGTAGCCCTTACCGAAGATGGCGATGTGTGGTGGGAAGGCATGTCCAAAGAGCCACCGGCAAAGCTGACCGACTGGCAGGGTAATCCATGGACACCGGACAGTGGTCGGCCTGCGGCTCATCCAAACGCACGCTTTACAGCACCAGCTTCACAATGTCCCTGCATTGATCCAGACTGGGAAAATCCTAAAGGTGTACCGATGAGTGCCTTTATCTTTGGTGGTCGCCGTAAAGATACTGTTCCCTTGGTTTACCAGGCATTTAACTGGAACTATGGCGTGTACCTTGCCGCTACCCTTGGCTCGGAAACCACAGCTGCCGCAGTGGGCGCAACAGGCAATGTCCGCCGCGACCCCTTTGCCATGCTGCCGTTTTGCGGCTACCACATGGCTGATTACTTTGCCCATTGGCTGCAATTTGGTCGTACAATACCAAAACCGCCACGCATCTTCAGCGTTAACTGGTTCCGCAAGGATAAAGACGGCAAGTTTATCTGGCCTGGTTACGGAGAAAACATGCGGGTTCTTAAATGGATAGTTGAGCGCGTCCATGACAAGACCGGTGCAGTGGAATCTCCGTTAGGCTGGATGCCGCGCTATGAGGATATGGATTGGGAAGGCTTGCAGATGAGCCATGACAAGTTTAATGAACTGATGTCAATTGACCGTGATGTCTGGCAAAATGAGGTTATCCTGCATGAAGAGCTGTTTGTAAAAATGTATGATAAAATGCCTAAGGAGTTTTTGCATATCCGTGAGCTGATCATCTCTTCGCTTTGGCGTTCACCAGAGCATTGGGAGCAGTTGGGAGAAATTAACCCTGAAGGCTGGAATGAATAAAAAACAACCTGTTTTGTTTGCTTAATAATACGACCCCTGTTAACCGCTACAGGGGTCGTGCTGTTTCTGATGGCATTGGTTGGGCTGGTGTTTTGCCCGACAATGCAAGGCAAAACCTTACAAACATGGTTGCACCGGCAGACAATTTCAGGTATTAAAAGACGGATATATGCCGTGCTGACTAAAATATTTACTTAATAAGATTTATCTGGCATGCAGATTTATATCTGACAATAAAAAGTCTGTTTTTTATAACAAAACTCAATGGAGGCAAATTATGGCAAACATCCTGATTGTTGATGACTCTTCTACAATGCGTAAAATTATTTCCCGTTCCCTTCGTCAGGCGGGTCTGCCGGTTGATGATATTGTTGAGGCAGGTGATGGTATTGAGGGGATGAATGCACTGCAAACATCTGGCAAACAGATTGATTTGATTCTTTCTGACATCAATATGCCCAATATGGATGGGCTGGAGTTTGTAAAGGCAGCCAGGGCTGGCGGTTTTGAAATGCCCATCGTGATGATTACCACAGAAGGCGGTGAAGATATCATTGCCGAAGCAATTGCCAGCGGTGCCAAAGACTCCATCAAAAAGCCGTTTACTCCTGAACAGCTTAATGAAAAGCTTGGGGGATTATTATGAGTCTAAACTCTGAAATCTCTGAATCCATGAGTTTTAACGAGCAGCAGCTGGCTGAATACGTCATCAATGCCACCCGTGAGGTCTTCTCCACGATGGTGATGATGGATTTGGGCGATGATTTCCCGCTTAAAGACCCGATCACCCACTTTAAGTGCAGCATTACAGGCATGGTTGGCTTTGCCGGAACCTACTCTGGTGTTATATCCATCCACTGTCCTGTAAACCTTGCCAAAAAGATTACCTGTGCCATGTTGGGTATGGAAGAAGAAGAGGTTGAAGACGGAGGAGAAGACTTAAACGATGCCATTGGCGAAATTGCCAACATGCTTGGCGGCAGCGTTAAAATGATTCTTTCCAAAGGTGGTCTGGATGTTAAACTTTCCATCCCCACCGTAATTGCAGGTGAAGACTACACTGTCAATTCCTTGTCGGATATTGACTGTGTGGTGATACCGTTCTCAGCAGAAAATGATCGCTTCCTGGTGGGGCTGACCCTTAAAAAAGAAGAATAACAGGCTTTTGAAAAACGTTATGAGGAAGGCTGGATACAAGGCGCACGGCACGCAGCAACGAGGCATAACATTTTAAGTTAGCCGAGGAAGCGAGTAACGCGCAACAAAGTAGACAGCCTCCGCAGTAGTTTTTAAAAGCTCTGTTAACCTGTCAAAGGCACGGAATAGCCATAGGTTATTCCGTGCATCAAATAACCTTCCGTGAGTTGCAATGCAAGGATATACAAAACTTCAGGAAATGTTGCAAAATGCCCTGGCTCAGGCTGGCGAAGAAGCCGGTATGTTGCTCGGTCAGGATCTGGTTGCAACCCTTACAGATTCACTTGCTTTCAGTAAGACCGCCTATTTTGGGGATCTTGATGATGGCGTGTTTGTGCTGGAGGTGGAATCAAGGGAAGAATACCAGGGGTATCTGTATCTGGTATTTAACCTGCGCGACGCTATTTTAATGAGTTCCCTGCTGCTGGGTATTCCACCGGCACGTATCAAGGAAAAACAGCGTCTTTCCATAATCGAAGCAGATGATATTGATGCCTTTGGTGAAATTGGCAACATGATTAATGGTGCCCTTAACACCACTTTCCAGAGCAGCCTTAGCGGCAAAGCCCACCTTAAACTGCTGGGTTCAAAAAAATATGTCCCTGAAATTGATACCCTTAGCAGTGATGAGCCATTACCGGATGGAGATTATCTGCTGTTTCGCTCCCGTCTTGAGATGGAAGACCAGGAGATGCATCACCTTGATGTGCTGATTCCGCAGGAGCTTGGCAAGCTGTACGACCCATCCGCAGATGAAGAGCCGGAAGAAGAACAGCAGTCAGGGCCTGCTGATAAAGATGGCGAAGCAGAGGCAACTCCGGAAAGCGGGCAGGATACCGGACATACTGCTGTGGCAGGTACGGTTGGTGAGGATACCATCTTGATTTTTGAAGATGATGATGTGGACCGCCATCAGATGGTTGAATCACTGAGGTTTACCAACTTCAAAATTATTGAAAGCACGCTGGATGCCGATGTAAAGGAGCTGTTTGCTCAAGGTAATGTACGCCTGGTGGTTATCGGCTCCCATGATGCTGCTGATCGCGAGTTCGCCGTTTGTATTAAAATTAACGCCATGCGCCAGAACCAGCCGGTGCCAATTGTAATGTCAGCAACACGCTGGACACGCACAGCTGTGCTTAAGGCACTTAAATACGGTGCCCGCGAAATAGTCATCAAGCCTTTTGAACATGATGAGCTGGCTGGCAAGGTGCGTAAACTCTGCCGGATTACATCAACATGAAAGAGCCTGGACTGCATTTTATACTCCGGACTTTGCTGCACCTGTGTTGCATATTTTTTATTGCTTTTTTCTTTCTGCCAACAACAGCCATTGCTGATACTTATCCTGCAAACCGGCTTTTGCGTATAAACGCCGTAAACAACAATCAACTTGGTAAAATCAAACTGACCTTTGAGCAAGAACCGCACTACACCTTAACCCGCTTGTCTGACGGACGTGTTATGCTGCGTTTGCATAACACCAAAACCGCTCCACCTGATAAAAAGCAAAGCACTTTTACAAACAACATCAGCAAGTTGGTGTTAAGGCAGGCTGGTGATGATACTTTACTGACCATCACATTTGCTTCGCAAGCCATTGGCTGGCGTGTGGTTCATGTGGGAGACATTGCTGCTTTATCCATAGAGGCAGGCACAGCCCTTGGATTACAGGGTGCAAAAACAGCTGTACTGCCAGGAAGAGAGCGGATACGTGCCGGTGCCGAGCAGCTTTTAAGGGATTTTGACCCGCCCCTTAAGACTGAAATACCTTTTGCTCCCACAGACCGCCTTGTGCTGGCCACTTTACTTGATGAAGAAGATCAAAAGCTTTTCATGTCTGCGGAGAGTTTTTTGTATAAAGGGCAATTAACCAATGCAGAGGCATTGTTTCAAAGATTTGTGGAACGGCAGGATCAGATTCGGCCCCTGGCACTTTATAGGCTGGCAGAAACCCAGTACCGCTTGCAGAAATACAGCCAGGCACTTGCCACATTTCGTGAGGCTGTAAAACTCTGGGAGGATTTTTTCAGGCTTAATCCGGTGGCAATGTTTTATTACGGTGACAGTATTGCCAGAAATGGTGATATGCCGGGTGGAAGACAGTTACTTGCACAACTGATAACAGACCATGCAGATAAAAAATATGCACCTATTCTGCTCGTCCGCATGGCAGATGTGCTGGCACGTCAAGGCTATGAAGCAGAAGCCTTAAGTATTTACAGCACGGTTGATGAAGAGTTTCATGAAGGTAAGGCGCGACAAATTGCCAGGCTGAAGCTGGCAGATCGCAAGCTGTTGCAGGCAACTCCTGATAATTACCGCCATCTGGCACAAACCTATGCCAGGCTTGCTGATACTGCTGCTGATTTTGACCTGCGCGAAGAAGCTTCCTTTAAGCAGACTTTACTGGAGGCGATAAACGGTCCTGCCGATGTTGCACTGGAGCTGGTCAGGCGTTATCAAAAACGCTATCCAGGGGGTGCTTTTACAGCAATCACAAAAGATATGCGCGAAGACTTGCTGCTTCAGGTTTACCGTAATCAGACCTGGCAGGACAGGCCATCAGACCTGATTAGCCTGGTATCGGATAACCAGGATTTTCTGCGACTGCTTGTGGATGAACCCGGATTTTTGCAGGCTGTAACCGATGCCTATGCAAAAGCAGGTCGTCCTTTGGATTTGATAGCACTATACTCATCAATTTTGCAGCGTGCCTGGCCAGGTGGTGATGCCCAGGCTTACCTGTCGCTGGAAATAGCTATCCAGTCAGATCTTTTGGGTGATGAGCAGATGTCCAGAAAAACCCTGGAAAACTTTTTGCGCAAAAACCCTGATCATCCGATGTCTGCGCAGGCACGTGAGCTGCTGGGAGCCATATTTTTCAGAAATAAAAACCTGCCCGGGGTGGCAAATCAGCTTTCCTGGCTGCTTAATAAAGATGCCAAGGCAACAAACCCTGACAGTTACTACTATCTGGGGCGTGCCCTGTGGGAGCAGAAAAAATATAACCAGACTGCCCTGGCCATGGAAACCTATATCGCTTCCGTAAAGACAGAAAAAGACCAGCCGGCAGTTTTGGGGGATGCGTTTTATGTTGCTGCCTCTGCCGAGCAGGAAAGCAAAAATCTGGAGCGGGCAAAGGATTTATTGGTAAAAGGCATGGAAAAAACTGGCGCAGGGTACAAAGATCAGTTTTTATACAAGCTTGGTGAGCTGGCTTTGCAAGAAAATAAAACAGCAGAAGCACGCAGTTTCTTTGAGACAGTTGCAAAGTCAGGAACAGACCCTGATTGGCGCAAGATGGCTGCCCAAAGATTGGCAGAGCTTTAAAAAAACCCTTTTCAGTCAAAAAACCGACTCTGCGGGTCTGTCAGACTTGCCAAACCAATAACAAAACCTGTCCGGCTATTCACATTTCTGCTGATTCCACTTTGGTATATTTTTTGCTTATTTATCTCAGTTGTGCTTGCAGCAAGTCGGCAAGTGGGTTAAAAGCTATTTGTAGTGGCGTAAGTTTATGGAGGCTTTTACAGATGCCAATAGACGGAATTTTTGATAGTACAGTAGAACTACTCGCCAAGAGCGTGGATTTGCGGACAAGGGAACATAACCTTATCTCCAGTAACCTTGCCAATGCCGAGACCCCGGGCTATACACCAAAAGCCTTGCAATTTGAGGAGTCATTGCAAAAAGCTGTCAAAAAATCGACAGTCGGTCATATCGGTTCTCCGTCGGTTACCCACCCGGCGCATATCCCGCTAAGGGGGTCTGCTGATTCCATCCAGCAGGTGCGTGGAACCGTTATTGATGTTCCAGCTGCAACGCCCGGGCGTGATCGCAACTCTGTTGAGCTTGAAAATGAGATGAGCCGCATGATGCAGAACCAGGTGCTTTTTAATGCATCAACACAGCTTTTAACCAAAAAATTTGAATCATTAAGATCGGCCTTGAGGGAGGGTAAATAATGGATCTTTTTACAGCAATGGGGGTCAGTTCATCGGCTTTATCTGCTGAACGGACACGTATGAACCTGATATCCGGAAACCTTGCCAATGCCAACACCACACGCACCGCAGAAGGTGGTCCCTATAAAAGAAAAGATGCCGTTTTTTTGGCAACAACGCCAACAGACCGGTTTGGCAGGGCTTTGGCAGGTGCAAAAGCAGCACATCTGCGCCAGGTTACAGTGGACAGGATTGTGGAAGACAAAAAACCGCCACGTATGCAATATGACCCTTCCCATCCTGATGCCAACCAGGATGGCTATGTTGCCATGCCCAACGTGAATGTTGTTGAAGAAATGGTGGATATGATTACTGCCACCCGTGTTTATGAAGCCAATGTTATGGCAGCACAGGCTGCCAAAGGAATGGCTCTGAAAACTCTGGAAATAGGGCGTTAGGTGAATTGATATGAATATAACTCAGATAAGCGGTATTGGCAGTGCTTTGCCTGCACAGCAGTTTGGCACGTCCTACTTTGAAAATTCAATGGCAGGTAAAATAAATCCGGCTGCTGATTATGCCTCGCAGACAGGTGCCATTGGTATGGGTGAGGCTTTTG
>JAVERM010000045.1:0-14574 GCA_034007105.1 Trichlorobacter sp. | reverse complement strand
CGCTTCTTCAAGCAGGCTTCCGGACAGCTCTTCTTCGGAAAACGAAGCACCAACAGAATCACCATCCCAGACAAAAGCCTTCATGGATACAAGATCAACCACTCCTTTGAAGCCATCTTCCTTGCCAACAGGAATCTGCAAAGGAACAGGGTTGGCCTTGAGGCGATCCTTGATCATTTGCACTCCGCGAAAGAAGTCGGCACCTACGCGGTCCATCTTGTTGATAAAGGCAATGCGCGGAACCTTGTACTTGTCAGCCTGGCGCCAGACCGTTTCTGACTGCGGCTCCACCCCGCCAACAGAGCAAAACACTGCGACCGCACCATCCAGAACCCGCAGAGAACGCTCCACCTCAATCGTAAAGTCAACGTGACCAGGGGTGTCAATAATATTGATCCGATGCCCCTTCCATTCACAAGTTGTTGCAGCAGAGGTGATTGTAATACCACGCTCCTGCTCCTGCTCCATCCAGTCCATTGTGGCCGTACCTTCGTGGGTTTCACCTATTTTATGTGAAACACCAGTATAGTAAAGGATACGCTCTGTGGTGGTTGTTTTACCCGCATCAATGTGCGCCATGATGCCAATATTACGATATTTTTCTAATGGTGTTTTACGCGGCACTTAAACTGTCCTCCAAAAAACTGCTACTACCAGCGGTAATGTGCAAACGCACGGTTTGCTTCAGCCATCTTATGCGTATCTTCACGCTTTTTAACCGCAGCACCGCGATTATTGAACGCATCCAGAATCTCACCCGCCAGCTTTTCGGTCATTGTTTTTTCTGAGCGGGTAATAGAGTACTTCACCAGCCAACGCATGGCCAACGAAATACGTCTGTCTGCACGCACTTCAACCGGAACCTGGTACGTGGAACCACCAACACGACGGGACTTAACCTCAAGCACCGGCTTAATATTATCAAGCCCCTTCTTCAGGACCTTTACCGCATCATCGCCTGCCTTGTTGGCAGCCATATCCATTGCCTTGTAAAGAATGGACTCAGCCACACTCTTTTTACCAGCCAACATAAGAATATTAACCAGCTTGGCTACTGTTTTGTCGCCATACTTTGGATCTGGCAGAATAATCCGCTTTGGAACTTCACGTCTCCTGGGCATACTTACTGTACCTCTAACCCTCTTAGTTTACTTTGGGCGCTTGGCGCCATACTTGGAACGAGCCTGCTTACGATCCTTAACACCAACGGAATCCAGCGTTCCGCGCACTATATGATACCTGACACCGGGCAAGTCCTTTACACGACCACCCCTGATAAGCACAACCGAGTGCTCCTGCAGGTTATGACCTACGCCAGGTATATACGAACTCACCTCAATACCGTTTGTCAGCCTCACCCTGGCAACTTTCCTAAGAGCCGAGTTAGGCTTTTTGGGTGTAGTGGTATACACCCTAGTACAAACACCACGCTTTTGCGGGCAGTTTTTCAAAGCCGGCGCATCCGACTTGTCTTTCTTGCTCTGCCTGCCCTGTCTAATCAACTGATTAATCGTTGGCATCCATTCATCTCCAAAAAAATCATTAAAACAGCAACGAAGCAACTCGACCAAATCGAGCACAACAATAAATTTATATTTACATCAAGAAAATATACATACCTGCAGCCTTTAAATTGGTAGGGGATGGAATAGGTGTAGGACCGGAATATCACCGGTATCTCCATCCTGTCAGGTACAGCTGCCTTTATTTACGCAGTGTACTGGCTGCTTTTATTGCACAGACAAAGATATATACAGCAGTCAAAAACTCTTGTCAATATTTTTATGCAAAAAATTCTCTGCCAATGCAATAAAATACATCGGCAGAGAATTTAGAGTTTTTCAACGGCTCAGGCTAATGCTTCTTGCTGCTCCGCAAGTTCATCATGCTGCTCTGGGTCTTCGAGAATTTGCGCTGTGTTTTCAGCCTGTTGCAAGCGCAGATTTCTGTATTTAGACAGACCTGTGCCAGCCGGAATCAGCCTGCCCATAATAACGTTTTCCTTCAGCCCCCTCAGATAATCAATTTTTCCTTCAATAGCAGCCTGGGTGAGAACTTTTGTTGTCTCCTGGAAGGATGCAGCAGAAATAAAAGATTCTGTGGAAAGAGATGCTTTTGTAATGCCCAGCAGCAATGGTTCTGCAATGGCCTGACGTTTGCCCTCATCAAGAGCCTTGGCGTTTTCTTCTTCAAACACCCAGCGTTCTACCTGGTCATCAATAAGCAGGTTGGTATCACCAACTTCCTTTATCCTTACACGCCGCAGCATCTGGCGTACAATAACCTCTATATGCTTGTCGTTTATTTTTACGCCTTGCAGACGATAAACTTCCTGCACTTCATCCACAAGATATTTGGCAAGCTCCTTTACACCCAGAACCCTCAAAATATCGTGCGGGTTAGAAGAACCATCCATCAAAGGTTCGCCAGCACGCACATAATCGCCCTCATGCACGCTTACATGCTTACCTTTAGGTATCAGATATTCTTTAGGTTCACCAACTTCAGGAGTTACTATGACTTTACGCTTGCCTTTGGACTCCTTGCCAAAGTTAACCTTACCGTCAATTTCAGAAATAACCGCAAAGTCCTTTGGTTTACGTGCTTCAAACAGTTCGGCAACACGGGGCAAACCACCTGTAATATCCTTGGTTTTGGTGGTTTCACGCGGTATTTTAGCAATAATGTCACCTGCATTAACCTGTGAGCCTTCTGAAACGTTAATTAGTGCTCCCACAGGAAGGAAATAACGCCCAAGGGTACCGCCATCTTCGCCAGTATCTTTAATAGCAATACGTGGACGTTTATCCAGTTCTTTGGTTTCAATAATCTCCTTGCGTGACAAGCCGGTTACTTCATCAAGCTTTTCTTCCATGGTATGTGCTTCAATAATATCACCAAACTTAACACGACCGGATACTTCAGTAATAATCGGCATGTTAAACGGATCCCATTCAGCCAGTATGTCCGCTGCCTTAACAGCGCCACCATCTGCAATTCTCAGTTTGGCACCATACACAACGCTGTATTTTTCACGCTCTCGACCAGTATCGTCAAGGATGATTATTTCGCCGTTTCTGTTCATTACAACATTAAAACCATCAGAGTTTATAACAGTATGCAAGTTACTGTATTTAATGGTTCCATCATAACGTGCCACAAGCGATGTCTGCTCTGCTGCCCTTGATGCTGTGCCACCAATATGGAAAGTACGCATCGTAAGCTGTGTACCAGGCTCACCAATTGATTGGGCAGCGATAACGCCCACTGCCTCACCCAGGTTCACAATATGTCCCCTGGCAAGATCACGTCCATAGCATTTGGCACAGATTCCCCGCCTGCTTTGACAGGTAAGTACAGAGCGGATTTTAACGCGCTCAAGCCCTGCATCTTCTATTTTTCTGACCAGCTTTTCATCAATTTCCTGGTTGGCCTGCACAAGTACTTCACCAGTAACAGGATCTAGCACATCATCCAGGGCAGTTCTGCCCAAAATACGATCCCCCACATGCTCAATCACTTCACCGCCCTCGGTTAAAGAGCTGACAATCAGACCATCAAAAGTGCCGCAATCATCTTCTGTGATAATTGCATCCTGGGCAACATCCACCAAACGCCTGGTCAGGTAACCGGAGTTGGCTGTTTTAAGCGCAGTATCAGCAAGACCTTTTCTGGCACCGTGGGTAGAAATAAAGTACTGCAACACTGTCAGACCTTCACGGAAGTTGGCTGTAATCGGAGTTTCAATAATTTCACCAGAAGGTTTGGCCATCAGTCCACGCATTCCAGCCAACTGCCTTATCTGCTGTGCAGAACCCCTGGCTCCGGAATCAGCCATCATATGGATAGCATTAAATGATGATATTTCATGCTCTTCACCGTCTTGATCCACAACTGTTTCACGGGACAGGTTACCAAGCATCTCCTGGGCGATTTCCTCTGTTGCCTTGGCCCAGATATCAATAACCTTGTTATATCGTTCACCATCTGTAATCAGACCATCTGTATACTGGTTCTGAATTTCCTGTACTTCCAGGTTTGCTTTTTCAATTATCTCCTGCTTGCCTGCCGGTATCACCATATCGTCAATACAGATGGATATTCCTGCCAGGTTTGCATAGCGGAAACCGGTTTCCTTTAATTTGTCGGCAAGGATAACAGTTTCCTTGTTACCGGCAACGCGGTAACAAATATCAATGAGGTTTGACAGCTCTTTTTTACTCATCACTTTGTTTATTGCACTAAATGGAACCTGATCCGGCAGGATTTCCCTTAGTAATATTCTGCCAACGGTTGTTTCAACAAGTCCGGTTTTTTCTTTTGCATCTGATTCCAGGTTCTTCATACGCACTTTTATGCGTGCCTGCAAGTCAACTGCACCATGATCATAGGCCATCCTGGCTTCTTCAGGAGAGGAGAAAACCTTATCTTCCCCCAAAGAGCCTACCCGTTCCCTGGTCATATAATAGGTACCAAGCACCATATCCTGCGAAGGCACAATAATCGGCTTGCCGTTTGCCGGAGAAAGGATGTTGTTTGTGGACATCATCAGCACTCGTGTTTCAACCTGGCTTTCTATGGAAAGCGGCAGGTGAACTGCCATCTGGTCTCCGTCAAAGTCTGCGTTAAATGCGGTACATACAAGCGGATGCAGCTGTATGGCTTTGCCTTCAATCAGAACAGGCTCAAACGCCTGAATACCAAGACGGTGCAATGTTGGAGCGCGGTTTAGCATGACAGGATGTTCCCTGATAACCTCTTCAAGCACATCCCACACTTCAGGACGTTCTTTTTCCACCATTTTTTTAGCACTTTTTATGGTGGTGACAATGCCACGCTCTTCCAGCTTGTTGTAGATGAACGGCTTGAACAGTTCAAGAGCCATTTTTTTGGGCAAGCCACACTGATGCAGCTTAAGCTCAGGACCTACCACAATAACCGAACGCCCTGAGTAATCTACCCGCTTGCCAAGCAGGTTCTGACGAAAACGACCTGACTTGCCTTTTAGCATGTCAGACAAGGATTTAAGCGGTCTTTTATTGGGTCCTGCAATGGCTCTGCCACGGCGACCGTTATCAAAAAGCGCGTCAACAGCCTCTTGTAACATCCGTTTTTCATTGCGGATGATAACTTCCGGAGCCTGTAACTCACAAAGACGCTTCAGACGATTATTGCGGTTGATTACCCGGCGGTAAAGATCGTTAAGGTCCGATGTGGCAAACCTGCCACCATCAAGAGGCACCAAAGGACGCAGCTCTGGTGGCAGTACCGGAATACACTCCAAAATCATCCATTCGGGGCGGTTACCGGAATTTTTAAAAGCCTCAACAACCTTCAATCGCTTGGCAGTTTTTTTGCGTTTTGCTTCACTGGTGGCTTCCATCATTTCTGTACGCAACTGTACACTTAGCTCATCCAGTTCCAGTGATTTCAGGCAGTCTCGGATAGCCTCGGCACCCATCCCGCCCTCAAAAGCTTCTTCACCATACTCTTCTTTTGCTTGCAGAAATTTATCCTCTGGAAGTACTTCACAAAATTTAAGAGGAGTATCACCTGGTTCACTGACAACAAAAGCTTCAAAATATAAAACCCGCTCCAGGTCTTTCAGGGTTATGTCCAGCAGATTTCCGATTCTGGACGGCAGTGACTTTAAAAACCAGATATGGGCAACCGGCGTTGCAAGATCAATATGACCAAGACGTTCTCTGCGTACTTTGGATGGAATTACTTCCACGCCGCACTTCTCACAAACGATTCCGCGGTGCTTCATCCGTTTATACTTGCCACAATTACATTCGTAATCTTTGGTTGGACCAAAAATTTTTGCGCAGAACAGACCATCCCGTTCTGGCTTAAAGGTACGATAATTTATTGTTTCAGGTTTTTTCACCTCACCTGAAGAACGTTCACGAATCTTTTCAGGTGAAGAAATCGATATTTTTATTGCAGAAAAATGTAAAGGATCTTTTGGTTTGTCAAAAAAATTAAAATGCTCTTCCACTAGTCAACCCCTCCAGTTTGAGTCTTGCCAGAGACCATTTTCACGCCCTTTGCCGATTAAACAAAGGTCGTGCCTACTCTTCATCCTCCAGCAGGTCAACATCAAGACATAGTGCTTGAAGCTCTTTTATCAATACGTTAAACGATTCGGGCAGTCCTGGTTCCAAGGTATGCTTGCCTTTAACTATTGCCTCATACATTCTGGTTCTACCTGATACGTCATCAGATTTTACAGTAAGGAACTCTTGCAGGGCGTATGAACAGCCATAGGCCTCCATTGCCCAGACCTCCATTTCTCCCAGCCTCTGCCCACCAAACTGGGCTTTACCACCAAGCGGTTGCTGTGTAACCAGAGAGTACGGACCGATTGAACGGGCATGTATTTTATCGTCAACCAGGTGGTGAAGCTTCAGGACATACATCATTCCCACTGTAACTCTGTGTCTGAAAGGCTCACCTGTGCGACCATCAAAAAGTGTAACCTGTCCATCTGTTTTGTGATCACCCATTGTCAGAAGTTTTTTGATTTTATCTTCAGTTGCACCTTCAAAAACAGGTGATGCCATGGGCACCCCCCTGCAAAGGCGACGGGCAACGGTCAACAGTTCATCTTTATCAAGATTATCCATAAAATCAGTAAACTCGGCATCCTCGTAAACTTCTTTTATAAACTTCTTCAAATTTGCTTCACTGGTTTGCTCATCCAGCATCTGCTGGATTTTGTCGCCAACACCTTTTGCTGCCCAACCCAGGTGAGTTTCAAGAATCTGACCAACGTTCATCCTTGAAGGAACACCCAACGGGTTAAGCACTATCTCAACCGGACGACCATCTGCCATGTACGGCATATCTTCTTCTGGCAGAATGCGGGAAACAACACCTTTGTTACCGTGACGACCTGCCATTTTGTCGCCCACTTGCAATTTACGCTTTATGGCCACATAAACCTTGACCATTTTTATTACACCAGGTGGCAAATCATCACCGCGTTTCAGTTTTTGAACCTTGTCATCAAAAACTCCACGGATAAGCACAATCTGTTCATTAAGCCTGTCCAGAATATTGGCTACTTTTTCCTCTGTTTCTGTGTCATCAGTGATGGAAATTGTAGCCCAACGATCCATGGTCAGGGACTCAAGCAGGTCATCTGTAATTTTCTTGCCTTTGGCAAGTACAGTAATTCCCTGACGATCTTCAATTTTTGCCGCTGCGGTCTTGCCAACCAGCAGTCTCTTCATTTTGTCCCGCGCAGAATTACGGATTATGCGGATCTCATCCTGCTCATCTTTGCGCAGTTTTTCTTCTTCCATTTTTTCGATAAACTCGGTGCGTGTATCCTTATCATTTCCTTTGCGGGAGAAGATTTTAGCACCGATTACAGTACCTTCTACACCTGGAGGAACTGTCAGTGATGTATCGCGCACATCACTTGCCTTATCACCAAAAATGGCTCTTAGCAGTTTTTCTTCCGGAGAAAGCTGTGTTTCACCCTTTGGTGTAACCTTGCCCACCAAAATATCACCAGGCTTAACCTCTGCACCAATGCGGATTATGCCAGATTCATCCAGATCCTTAAGTGCTTCTTCGCCAAGGTTAGGTATGTCGCAGGTAATTTCCTCCCTGCCAAGCTTCGTATCACGGGATACACATTCAAACTCTTCTATATGAATGGAAGTATAGCGGTCATCTTTAACCAATCGTTCAGAAACCAGAATCGAGTCTTCAAAGTTGTATCCACCCCAGGGCATAAAAGCCACCGCAACGTTTTGCCCCAAAGCCAGCTCCCCCAGATCAGTGGAAGGTCCATCGGCAATCACATCGCCTTTTTTAACCTTATCGCCAACCTTTACAACCGGTCTTTGGTTAATACAGGTGTTCTGGTTTGAACGGGTAAATTTAATCAGGTTATATATATCAACCCCTGTGCCAGTTTCGTCATTTTCATGTTCATCAATTTTAACGACAATCCTGCCGGCATCAACCGCATCCACAATACCGCTATGGCGGGCAATAACCGAAACACCGGAATCCTTGGCAACAATTCTTTCCATGCCAGTGCCAACCAGGGGAGAATCAGCACGCAAAAGCGGCACAGCCTGACGCTGCATGTTTGAACCCATCAAAGCACGGTTAGCATCATCGTTTTCAAGGAAAGGGATCAAGGCAGCAGCAACAGAAACCAGTTGCTTTGGTGCCACGTCCATCAACTCAATCTCGTCCCTTTGCACAAGTACAAAATCACCACTTTTACGCGCAGAAACGTATTCATTGATAAACTTGTTATCATCATCAAGCTCTGCGTTTGCCTGAGCAATGGCATGTCCTTCCTCTTCAAGTGCAGAGAAAAAACGTACTTCATTGGTAACCTGCCCATCACGCACTATGCGGTAAGGGGTTTCAACAAAGCCATGTTCGTTAATTCTGGCATAGGTTGAAAGCGAAGCAATAAGACCAATGTTCGGACCTTCAGGTGTTTCAATTGGGCATACACGCCCGTAGTGTGTCGGATGAACGTCACGCACCTCAAAACCAGCACGCTCCCGTGTAAGACCACCAGGACCAAGTGCAGAAAGACGCCTTTTGTGAGTAACTTCTGAAAGTGGATTTGTCTGATCCATAAACTGCGAAAGCGGTGAAGACCCGAAAAACTCTTTAACCACAGCCGAAACCGGCTTGGAGTTAATCAGATCATGGGGCATCATGTTTTCCATTTCCTGAATGGACATCCGCTCCTTGATGGCACGCTCCATACGCACCAGTCCAATACGGTACTGGTTTTCAAGCAGTTCACCAACAGCCCTGACACGGCGATTACCCAGATGGTCTATATCATCAATTACGCCACGCCCATTTTTAAGGTCAATCAGATAACGAACAATCTCCAAAATATCATTGCGGATATTACGCCTGATAATATCTGGGCATAAATCCTCAAGCAGTAAGCGATTAAGCTTGATTTGCTCAAGCTGTTTACGACTTTCCTCAAGATTACCTTGTTCAATAAAATCAATAAGTTTTTGCGTTACAGGTGATAAGGTCAACCCGTCAAGGGGTAGCTCCTGAAACAGTTCGGAATCAGCAAGCATCTGGTTCAGTTCTTCAACAAGCTGCTCAACCAGCTTTTCAGGATACTGTTCCTCCTTGTTAACCTTTTTAGCAGCCTTCAAAATCTCTTTAGACAGTCTTTGCTTAACAGCGTCTGCCACAGGAGAAGAACTGTTTTGAATCAAATGCAACAGTTCATACGGTTTTAAAATGTCTTCCTGCGAAAATAGTACAGGACCATTTAATACCGTACAATCAGGCCACACCTTTAAACCTAGTTTGAAGTTTAACTTAAGGCGACCAACAGTAGAAAGATCATACCGCTCTGGATTGAAAAACAGGTTGTCAAACAGAGCAAAAGAAGATTTTATTGTTGGAGGATCTCCAGGTCTTAAGCGTCTGTATATTTCAACAAGAGCGTCTTCATATGTAGACACTTTGTCATTTAGCAATGTTTCTCTAAAACATGATGTATAGTTGTTATCGTCTATATAAAGCAGGCTGAAGTTTGTAATGCCACGCAGCCTCAGCTCATCAAATTTTTCTGGAGTAAGTTCTTGACCACACTCAAGAAGCAGTTCCCCGGTATCATTATCTACTATATCAGCAGATACATAATGACCAATAATGCTTTCTGTTGTAATGGGAATTGATGTCACATTATTGTCCACAAGTTTTCTGATTGCTGCTTTTGTAAACTTGCGATTAGCCTTGACAAGCACTTCACCCTTTGCATCAGTGACATCAAGTAGTGCCTTTTGCATGGACAAAAGGAACGGATCTGCTTTTTTGAACAGACAACCATCTTCAAAATAAATCTGTTCACTATAGTAAAAGTAATTAAGCAGTTGTTCGGCATTAAGACCAAGTGCTTTCAACAACACTGTGGCAGGCATTTTGCGCCGACGATCAATTCTGACATATAAAATATCTTTATGATCAAACTCAAAATCCAGCCAGGAACCTCGGTAGGGAATTACACGAGCTGAGTACAAAACCTTGCCACTTGAGTGAGTCTTTCCTTTATCATGATCAAAGAAAACGCCAGGAGACCGATGCAGCTGACTTACTATTACACGTTCAGTGCCGTTAATGATAAAAGTACCATTTTCAGTCATCAGTGGTATTTCACCAAAATAAACTTCCTGCTCCTTAATATCTTTAATACTTCTTGTGGGAGAGTCTTTTCCAGAATCCCACATTACAAGGCGCACCTTGACCTTCATTGGTGCAGCAAAAGTCATGCCACGTTGATGGCATTCATCAACATCATATTTTGGCTTACTAAGAGAATAAGAGACATACTCCAGTGAAGATGCTTCACTAAAGTCTTTTATAGGAAAGACTGATTTAAATACTGCTTCTAAACCTGATGTTTTACGTAATTCTGGAGGAGTATCTATTTGAAGAAAACGCTTATATGAATTTTTTTGAATATCTATAAGGTTTGGAATATCAACAATGTTTTTTATAAAAGCGAAGTTTTTGCGCAGCAGGTGATTGTTGGCGATCGAGTAGGCCATACCTTCTCCTTCGTCATGATACTAAGAATATAAAAACCTGGAATGACTTTAGTCAATCAAACAGGTTCGGTGAACTTGTCAAAATAAGCCCAAACTGAACAAGCCAAGGCCGCATAAACGACCTTGGCTTCCTACTAATATTTTGCGTATTACTATTTTACTTCTACTTCAGCACCGGCTTCAACCAGTTGTTTTTTAGCTTCTTCAGCCTCATCCTTGGAAATACCGGCTTTTATAGTATTTGGAGCACCATCAACCATATCTTTAGCCTCTTTCAGACCAAGACCAGTCAAAGTACGTACTACCTTGATAACGTTAATCTTGTTGGCACCGGCTGCTTTTAAAACAACATCAAACTCTGTTTTTTCTTCAGCTGGCTCTGCTGATGCGGCAGGACCACCAGCGGCAGCAACAGCAACAGGTGCTGCTGCAGAAACTCCGAACTTCTCTTCAAGCTCTTTTACAAGCTCTGCCAATTCCAGAACAGTCATTTTTTCAATAAATTCAATTACGTCATTTTTTGTGATTTCAGCCATTATGACATCCTCCGTTGTGTTGTTTAAACTAAATTAGCAATTTTATTCAGGGTTAAATTTATGCTTCTTTTTGGGCACGAATAGCATCCAGCACGCGCACAAAAGAACCAGGTATTGCAGCCAGCAATCCAACAAAGTTACTTGCTGGTGCTTGCATTGATCCAAGCATTTTTGCAATCAGCACTTCACGTGAAGGCAGATCCGCTAAAGCTTGTATCTGTTGTACGTCAATAAGACTGCCGGATAAAACACCGGCTTTCAGGACAAAGGCTCCCTGAGGAATTTTTGAAAACTTTGAAAGTACCTTGGCTGCCGCAACGGGGTCATCATATGTTATGGCTACTGCTGTAGGACCTTTCAGGTGAGGCTGCATACATTCATATTCAGTGTCTTTAGCCGCAAGTTCCAGCAAACTGTTTTTAAAGACTCTGTATTCAACTGCTGCACCACGCAATTCATTTCTGAGGGCAGTAGCTTTTTCAACGTTCATTCCGCGGAAATCAGCCAAAAAAACAGCTTGAGCACGCTTTAAATTATCGTGCATTAACTTTACCTGTTCTTGCTTTTCTGTACGATTCAAGCGATCTCCTCCTTTCTGTTGGTATATGGGGCTAACCCCATGCCAAAGCCAGGATACGCAAATTTCATTACGGGTCCAAGTCTAGGCAGGCAGCTTGCCAATCAAAAGCTATTACGAATAAATCACCTGCTGTCTTTGACTCTGGCAAAAAAATATTTTATTTACTGGCAGAAGTAACTTCGTTTATATCCAGGTTAACACCTGGTCCCATGGTGGAGGAAATCGAAATCTTTTTTATGTATGTACCCTTTGCTGCAGCAGGTTTTGCTTTTAACAAAGCTTCAACCAGAGCAGCTATGTTACCTTCCAGATTTGCCGATTCAAAAGAAACCTTACCTACCGGAGCATGGACAATACCGGCTTTTTCAACTCTGAATTCAACCTTGCCTGCTTTGGATTCTTTTACTGCATGTGCAACCTCGAAGGTAACAGTACCAACCTTCGGGTTTGGCATCAAACCGCGTGGACCAAGCACTTTGCCTATTTTGCCCACAACTCCCATCATGTCCGGAGTGGCTATGGCAGTATCAAACTCAAACCAGCCTTCTTGTATCTTTGCCACAAGGTCTTCAGCACCAACATAGTCAGCACCTGCATCGCGAGCTTCTTTTTCTTTTTCGCCCTTGGCAAAAACAAGCACCCTGACATCTTTGCCCAGCCCGTTAGGAAGCACCACTGCCCCACGCACCATTTGATCTGCATGGCGAGGATCTACACCCAGCTTAACTGCAATATCTACTGTTTCATCAAACTTTGCATAGCTGGCTTCCTTGACAAGATCCACCGCTGCTTTCAAACCATATTGTTTTTCACGGTCTATTTTGCTCATCGCACTACTATGCTTTTTGGCACTTTTTGACATGTGGCCTCTCCTACCTACTCTATTTCATTTTGCGGTATTTACTATAAACTATCAGACAGGCAATTCACTGTCCTATCAAGCAATATCAACACCCATTGAGCGTGCAGTACCTTCTACTGTTCTAATGGCAGCTTCTAAAGATGCTGCATTAAGGTCTGGCATTTTTTTCTTGGCTATCTCTTCAACCTGGGATCCGGTCAACTTACCTACCTTGTTCTTGTTCGGTACGCTTGATCCACTATCTATCCCCAATGCCTTTTTAATCAATACCGGCACTGGAGGTGTTTTAGTAATAAATGTAAAGCTTCTATCTGCATACACAGTTATTACCACAGGAGTAATAACACCTTCATCAGCTTGTGTCTTGGCATTGAATGCCTTACAAAACTCCATAATATTCACACCATGCTGACCAAGTGCTGGTCCAATTGGTGGAGACGGGTTTGCTTTACCTGCCGGAACCTGTAGCTTTATATAACCTGTAATTTTTTTCGCCATGACTGAGCGCTCCTTTTATAGCGTGCTACAACCCAAACAATGCTAATGGTTATTCAGGTGCAGCGAATCAACATTTTTCAACTTGCATAAATTCAAGCTCTACAGGTGTAGATCTGCCAAAAATTGTAACTGCTACTCTTAGCTTACCTCTGTCCGGCTTAACATCTTCAATCATGCCGGTAAAGTTAAGGAAAGGACCATCTACAACCCGCACTGTTTCGCCCACTTCAAACTCAACTTTGGGACGAGGCTTTTCTGCACCTTCTTCCATCCTGCGGGATATTTTGGCAATTTCTTCCTCAGGAATCGGAAATGGACTATTACCACCAACAAAACCGGTTACTTTGGCAGTATTTTTAACTACATGCCAAGTCTCGTCATTCATTTCCATTTTTACAAGTATGTAACCAGGAAAGAATTTTCGGGAGGAGGTTTTCTTCTCACCTTTTTTCAACTCAACCACAGTTTCTGAAGGTATCAGTATTTCGTCAAAGTATTCTTCCATACCTTCGTTTTTAATCCGCTCAAGAAGGCTCAGTCGAACTTTGTTTTCGTATCCTGAATATGTGTGTACTCCATACCATTTCTGGGTCATTTCAATTCCTACTGACTTAACCTAAGATCAAATGGATCAGTTTGGTTAGCACAAGATCGCAAAGACCAAGATATAAAGAAATAATTATTACAATGAATATAACAACACCAGTTGTACCGACCGTCTCTTTTCTTGATGGCCAGGTCACCTTGGAGAGCTCTGTTTTCACAGATCCTAAAAAAGCTTTTACATTACTCACGACAGACTCCCACACTGGTAAGCCTTCTATACTTTTGATTAAATTTGGCAGGCCAGGAGGGATTCGAACCCCCAGCATCCGGTTTTGGAGACCGGCGCTCTAGCCGTTAGAGCTACTGGCCTGCAATCAAGGCATACAGTGATAAATAACTACTTTGTCTCTTTATGCAATGTATGCTTACGACAAAAACGACAGTACTTACTGAACTCCAGCTTTTGTGGTGTGTTTTTCTTGTTCTTTGTCGTTGTATAATTTCTTTGCTTACACTCGCCGCAAGCAAGGGTAATAATATCTCTCATCTCATATCCTCTTATTCAACTACAACACATCCAACTGCCGACACTACCAAGCCAAATCTGGCTGATCAGGCAACAGATGAGAGCGCGTAATTACTCAACAATAGCACTAACCACGCCAGCACCAACTGTACGACCACCTTCACGGATGGCAAAACGAAGTCCTTCATCCATGGCAATAGGAGTGATAAGGTTGATGGTAAGGGCTACGTTGTCGCCAGGCATTACCATTTCGGTGCCAGCAGGAAGTTCGGCTACGCCGGTTACGTCGGTGGTACGGAAGTAAAACTGGGGACGGTAACCATTGAAAAACGGGGTGTGACGACCACCTTCTTCTTTGGAGAGGATGTATGCCTCAGCCTTGAATTTGGTGTGCGGGGTGATGCTGCCAGGTTTGGCAAGTACTTGACCACGCTCGATGTCTTCACGCTTTACACCAC
>JAVERM010000042.1:0-15111 GCA_034007105.1 Trichlorobacter sp. | reverse complement strand
CCCGCCGCTCCAGTACCTGCCCTGACTAAAGGCACTGTTTGCAATGCCAAATTCGGATATAAACAGCGCGAAAGGCGGAGAGCCGGTAACTGCGATAAATCCTGCCAGAAACATGCCGCCAGACCAGGGGCAGCGTCTTAATGCTCCCTGGGCAACATCGGTGGTCTTGCCCCCAAAAGCACGGTGAATATTGCCGGCAGAGAGAAAAAGCACACCTTTTGCAAAACCATTGGCCAGCAGATGGTAAAAAACGCTGAAAATCGCACCTTTGCCAAGCCCAAGCCCGATGGCCATGATACCGACATGCTCTACACTTGAGTAGGCAAGCATCCGTTTGAAATCATTTTGCCTTGCCATAAACATTGCTGCAACTGCCATTGACAAAAGCCCCATTACAAGCAGCAGTTGCTGTACAAAAGAATGTAAAACCGCTGTGGCAAGGCTTATCTGATAAACCCGGGCAATGGCAAGAAAAGCGCAGGTAACCAGCCCGCCGGAAAGCAATGCCCCCACAAGCCCGGGAGCCTCGCCATAGGCATCAGGTTTCCAGGTATGCAAAGGTGCCAGTCCAAGCTTGGTGCCAAAACCGGTCAGCATAAAGATAAAGGCAACATGCAGCCAGTGGCGATCAAGCATTTCCCCTTTTTGCAGCAGCTCTGGCAAAAGCAATGTTGCTCCCAGACCGGAAAGGTGGGTGGCATAACCCAGAAATAAAAGCCCCAAAAGGGCAAGGGCAATCCCCACAGAGCAGATCAGCAGATATTTCCAGGTGGCCTCAATGGAACGGGCATTGCGGTTAAAGTAGATCAGCGGTGCCATGGCAATGGTGGTGGCTTCAATAGCCACCCACATAAGCCCCAGGTTCTGGCTTAAACAGACAAGGGACATGGCTGCCAGACAAAGCAGCATCCCCAGACAAAGCACACGGTTGGGACGGCGTGGACGGTATGAAAGATAACCCACTGTGTAAAAGCTGCATGTGCAAAATAATGTGCTGATGCCAAGCAGTGACACTTTGCCCAGTGGATCAAGCAGAATCCAGCCGTTATGGTGGGTTGTTTGCGTGGTAAATACAAGATACAGCGTAACCAGCAGGTGCAAAAGAGCAATACCAGGCAAAAACTTCGGGCGCAGCCTGTTATCAGATATCAGCCAAAGTATAAATGCCCCAAAAAACGGCAGCAGCACCAGCAGGTGAATCATTGGCTATTCCTCCCGCAATGCCTGTAAACGCGAGGTATCAATTGAAGAAAATTCTCGACTTATATGGTTAATTACAATTCCCATTACAAAAATCCCCACCAAAAGATCAAGTAATGCACCGGTTTCTATCATAAACGGCATTACCTCACCCAGCAAAAGCCCGAAAATAAAGATGCCATTTTCAAGCACCAGATAGCCAAGTACTTGCGATATTGCTTTTTTACGGGTGGTAATCAGTAAAAAACCGCTGGCTATGGTGGCTATGGATGCCGGTACCACAATCAGGTCACGATGTTCTGCTGCCAGTGGCAGCTGTTCGGCAAACAAAAATGCCAAAGCCGTAAAAATCGCCCCTGCCATAAGTGATGGCAGATAGCCCAGAAACGGTTCCATTTCACGCCTTATGCGGGCTTTTTTAACCGCATTGCTGATGAAATAAGGAATTAGCCCTCCTTTTACCAAAACAATGCAGATGGTAATCAGAGCCAGATGCACTGAAAAAGGGTGTAAAAGCCAGGGGATAATTCCCAGAATCACCCCCTGCACTGCAACAGCACGGATGGCAAAAGCAAGCCTGCTGGTGCCAAGCAGCACCAGATTGATTAAAAGCACCAGCACCAGTAGTTGATCGGCAATCTCGATCATTTATGCATTACCTCAAGGACAGCAGCATGGCAAAAGCCGACAAAACAACAGCAGTAGCCAGCAGTTGTGGTATCCGCACCAGCCGCAAACGTGCCATTACCGATTCTACAGTGCCGATGAGCACAGCCAGCAGCAACATGCAGACTATAAATAATATCCAGCCATATAAAGGGTTATCTGCCTTAAACGGTAAAAGCAGATTCACCAGAAACGCACCCAGTACAAACAGTTTTACCGATGCAGCGTACTGGATAAACCCGAAACCAGGACCACTGTGATCAAGCACCATTACTTCATGAATCATGGTTAATTCAAGGTGCGTGTTTGGGTCATCAAATGGTATGCGGCAGTTTTCAGCCAACAAAACCACAAACATAGCCCCTGCCAGCAGTAATATTACAGCCCCTCCCTGCATCCATTGCATACCTGTCAAAGCGATAAAAATATCTGTAAGTGACAAACCTTTGCCCAGCCTTGCCAGAGTAATCAGGATAAAAAACAGGGCAGGCTCCACCAGGCAGGCAAAACTTACTTCACGGGCTGCCCCCATTCCTTCAAATGAAGAACCGGTATCAAGGGCAGCAGCAGCGGTAAAAAAACGGGACAAAGCAAAGAGATAGGCAAACAAAATCATATCTCCGTTAAAGGAGATTAAAGCCGGACTGCCGGCAAGGGGAACCAAAAGCGCGGCAGTTAAGGTTGCAGCCAGGGTAATTACCGGTCCGGCACGAAACAGCCAACTGGTTACGTTACTAAAGACTGCATCTTTACGCATCAACTTGGCTAAATCATAATAAGGTTGCAGTAGTGGAGGACCTTGCCTGCCGGCAAAGATTGATTTGGTGCGGTTGATTACCCCCAAAAGCAGCGGAGGCATCAGCAGAAGGAGTAAAATATGCGGGATTATTTGAAAAAGATACATGCCCTGCTCCAGAGCAGAAAGAAACGACAAAAGATACGTTGTTTTATAAACTTGCTGTTTTCCTGCCGATAAAAACTAAAGTATGGTATAAAAAGCTGTCCGTCAAGGTAGAAACCGGTATAAGCTTACACAATAACATTGTTACAACAGCAGCTCTGTAAAATCGCCTCTGCTGCTTTTTTGCAACTTGCTGAAAATCCTGTTCAGATAAATCCACACAAAAGGAAAACTGCTTTTATGTCGCTGGCTTACCTCCTGTCAGATCCAACGTCATTACTGCTTATTGCAACTGCACTGGCTGCGTTTTCCGGCATTCCTTCTGTTTTTATGCAAAAAACCGGTAAAAGCGCACAAAAACTGGCTGCATTCCTGCTATTTCTGTCAACACTTTCCGGTCTGGCAGCTGCCATTATCTGCCTGCTTCTGGGTAATGGAAACGCTTATCAGCTGTTGCTGCCAATCCCTTTTGGTCCCCATCTGATTTCCCTTGATCCGCTTTCAGCAATTTTCTGCATCCCGATTATACTGGTTTCGTTTGTCTGTTGTATTTACGGCATTGGCTACCGTCCGGCGGACAGATTCCCAGAGACAAGCAGCAAACTGATGCTGTTTTACGGACTTTTAACTGCGTCGCTTCTGTTTGTGCTGCTTGCAAAATCAACAGCAATATTCCTGCTGGGCTGGGAAGTAATGGCATTATCAGCCTATTTTGTACTGACAACCGATGATGAAAAGCAGGAAGTACGTAATGCCGGCACACTTTACATCATCTGTACCCACACCGGCACCTTGATTCTTTTTGCCATGTTTGCACTGCTGGCAACTGCCAAAGGAAGCTTTATACTGCCACAACCTGGCAGTCTTAACGGTTCTGTAGCCCTTGCAACCGGTATTTTTATTACCGCTCTTTTGGGTTTTGGTCTTAAAGCCGGCGCAATGCCGTTGCATATCTGGCTGCCTGGTGCCCATGCAAATGCACCCAGCCATATCTCTGCCATTATGTCAGGAGTAATACTTAAAATAGGGGTTTACGGTCTGGTGCGGATGCTTTCATTTTTTTACAACATACCGCTTTGGTGGGGGCTGTGCATCATGTGTATCGGCATTATATCCGGTGTGGCAGGGGTAGCCTTTGCCATTGGACAGCACGATCTGAAGCGGCTTTTGGCGTATCACAGCATAGAAAACATCGGCATTATATATATCGGAATCGGATTGGCAGTTTTTGGTCTGGCATCAGATCTGCCCCTTTTGGTGCTTTTGGGGATGGGCGGTGCACTTTTACATGTTATCAACCACGCTCTTTTCAAGGGGCTTTTGTTTCTTGGCGCAGGTGCCGTAATCCAAGGGGTGGGCAGCAAAGAGCTGGAGCGGATGGGAGGACTGCTGCGACAGATGCCGCTTACCGCACTGTTTTTCCTGATTGGTGCTGTGGCAATCTGCGGGCTTCCGCCGTTAAACGGTTTTGCAAGTGAATTTCTGATTTATCTGGGGCTTTTAAACTCACTGCTGCATGAACAGGCACTTGCTGCCATAGCTGCACCTTTTCTGGCACTGATTGGCGCACTGGCTGTTGCCTGTTTTGTCAAAGTGTTCGGGATTGTGTTTTCAGGAATCCCACGCACTGAAGCAGCCCGCAAATGCCAGGAACCGCCCAGACCGATGCTGGCTGCCATGCTGTTTTTAACCCTGTGCTGCCTGGTAATCGGGCTTGTACCCATGTTGTTTACTCCATTACTTGATAGCGCAGTTGCTGCCTGGTATCCGGCTCTGGTGCATACCGGAGACCATCGGCTGGCAACAATTGCACCACTTTGGGTTATCTCAATTACTGCCATGGTGTTACTACTGCTAATTTTCATCTTAAGCCGGATAAACCGCCGTAAAGATACCGATCAATACGCAGAGACCTGGGGCTGTGGCTACCTTGCCCCCACCAGCAGGATGCAGTACAGCGCAAGCTCTTTTGCGGATACACTGGTTGGACTTTTTGCAGGCATATTACGTCCGGATAGCCGCAAACCACTGATAAGTGGGTCTTTTCCTGCCCCTTCAAAATTCTCCAGCCATCAGCCAGAAACAGTACTTGAGCGGATTTACCTGCCATTTCTTGCCTGGAGCAACAACAGACTTGCACCACTGCGCCAGCTGCAACATGGACACCTGCACCTTTACATCCTCTATATTTTACTGACTCTGGTTGTGCTGCTTTTTATTCCGGTGTAACAACAATCACAACGCCTGCCTTATTGCCTTTTCACCATTAGAACCTTCTGAAAACAATTGCCAACTCTGTACAATAAAAAAATGTTCTACCAACTGCAACCTGGCTGCGGTTACGAATAGCTATTGACATTTTGTCCATAAAGGATAAGAAATATCAGGTTAATTAGAAATACTTGTATCTGAGTACAAAACGTAGCGAAACAGGAGAGCAAGGATGAACATTATCACATTAAGTCAGTTGCAATTTGCAGCCACGGCATTATTCCACTGGATTTTTGTGCCGCTAACCCTTGGGCTGTCCATTATGGTTGCCTGGATGGAGACAAAGTATGTAACCACCGGCGATGAAACCTGGCTAAGAATGACCAAGTTCTGGGGCAAGCTGTTTTTGATTAACTTTGCCCTCGGCGTGGTTACCGGCATCACCATGGAGTTTCAGTTTGGTATGAACTGGTCTGAGTACTCCCGCTATGTTGGTGATATCTTTGGCGCACCCCTCGCCATTGAGGCAACAGTGGCGTTTTTTCTGGAATCTGTTTTCATCGGGCTTTGGGTGTTTGGCTGGAACAAGGTATCAAAGACAGTTCATGCTGCTGCCATCTGGCTGGCTGCGCTTGCCACCAACCTTTCTGCCCTGTGGATTTTGTTGGCAAACGCCTGGATGCAGCGTCCGGTGGGCTTTGTATTTAACAATGACCGCGCAGAGATGAGTGATTTTGTGGCTCTCATCACCAACCCTTACGGATGGGTCAAATTTTTCCATACTGTGCTATCTGGATACGCTTTGGCAGCTTTCTTTATTATGGGTATTTCAGCGTGGCATCTGCTGAAGAAAAATGAAACCGACTTCTTCAAACGTTCCTTCCGAATGGCTGCTGTCTGGGCTTTGGTTGCATCACTGCTTACAGCACTTACCGGCGATTTCCATGCTGTTGATATTGCCAAAACACAGCCTTCAAAATTTGCAGCCATGGAATCCCAATGGGAAACCGAGCGCGGTGCCGGTATGAAGCTTCTGCTGGTGCCCAATCCATTTGGTGAAGGCAACCTGGTTGAAGCATTTACCGTACCCAAGGCCTTAAGCTTTATGGCGTTTAAAGACTTTAACGCCGAGGTTACCGGTCTAAACGATATCCACCCTGATCTACGCCCCATGGTAACACCGGTATTTATCAGCTTCAGAACCATGGCTGGCATCGGTACCTTTATGATTATTGTCAGCCTGGCAGCAGTATTTCTCTCCCGCAGAGAAAACTTCCCCAGCTGCAAGGCTTTTTTAATACTGATGGTGGCATCCATCCCTGCCCCTTATCTGGCGCAGCAAACCGGCTGGCTGGTGGCAGAGCTTGGTCGTCAGCCCTGGGTTGTATACGGAGTGATGAAAACCGCTGATGCTGTTTCAAAATCCATAACAGTAAGCCAGGTGTTGCTGTCTTTGGCAGGATTTACAGTACTTTATGGACTTTTGGGAATTATAGATATCTATCTGCTGGTTAAATACGCAAAACTTGGACCTGATAAAGACACAACAAAAATGCTTGACCTTGGCGGGGAGGAATAATTTTATGGATATATCAGTATATCAAACCATCTGGTTCGTGCTGTGGGGCGTACTTTGGGCAGCCTACTTTATGACTGACGGCTTTGTACTTGGCACCGGCTACCTTTCTGCCTTTATCGCCAAAACCGATACAGAAAAGCGGGTTTTAATCAATACCGTAGGACCTGTATGGGGCGGCAATGAGGTATGGCTGATCACCGCTGGCGGTGCAACTTTTGCTGCTTTTCCCACCACCTACGCACTAATGTTCAGCAACCTTTACACTGCCTTGCTTTTGCTGCTTTTCAGCCTGATTGTGCGTGGAGTTTGCTTTGAGTTTCGCGGCAAGCTGGAAAATGAAACCTGGAAGAAATCCTGGGATATTGCAACTATCATCTCCAGCCTTTTACCTGCGCTACTTTTTGGTGTAGCTTTCGGCAATATTTTCAGCGGCATCCCGATGTACAATGACTTTGATGTACTTTACTTCAGATACGAAGGCTCACTACTTGGCCTGCTTAACTCCTACGGTTTATTGACCGGACTGCTTTTTGTAATGCTATTTGCTGTACATGGTGCGCTTTACCTTTCCATTAAAACCGTTGGTGATCTGCGGGAACGCTCTGCAAAAATGGCCAACAGACTGTGGCCAGTGCTGTTGGTAGTGGCTGTACTGTTCCTTGGTCATACCTGGTGCGCCACCAGACTTTATGACAATTATATGAAAGCACCGCTTTTACTGATTATCCCACTGATAGCTGTCGTATCACTAGTGTTGATCAAGGTTTTTGCAGGCAAAGGTGAAAACAGCAAGGCATTTGCTTTTTCATGTCTGACCATTGTTTTTATAGTATTTACCGGTGTTGCCGGGCTTTTCCCCAATCTGCTGCCTTCAAACCTGAATCCAGCATCAAACCTGACCATCTACAACTCTTCCTCCAGTCTGCTGACCCTTAAAATCATGACTGGCGTGGCGTTTGTAATGGTGCCGATTATTATCTGCTACAAAGTATGGGTGTACCGCATCTTCAACGCGCCGGTACGCAAGGAAGATGTACTGCAAGACCCCCATGCCTACTGATTGCTGCTGCAAAATCGCTGAGATCACAGGGCACGGCACGCCGTGCCCTACAGGGTTGTAGACACAAAATCATAACTCCCCACCTCGTCATTCTGCAGGAAGCGTTAGCGAACTTGCAGAATCTAAAATCAGGCAGGATGCCGACTGTACTACTCCAATAATGATCAAAATAATGTTTTGATTGATATCAGGCATTGATGCAGTATAGTGGTATAGTTAGTCTGGTTTTAACAAAAATGGAGGAGTAGTTATGGAAACGGCAACTTTAAGCATAAAACATTGGGGCAACAGTCTTGGTGTCCGTTTGCCTGCCAACATAGCTAAAGCAGCTAATTTATTTGCTGATATGCAGGTCGATATATCTGTTGAGGGTGATAAGGTTATTATTGCCCCTGATCGCAAAGCCGCTCTTACCCTTGAACAACGTTTGGCTTTATTTGACCCAAAGCAGCACGGTGGTGAAGCTATGATGACAGAAGAAACCATAGGGGCAGAAGAGTGGTAAAGCGTGCCAAAGATTGGGTGCCAGATCGCCAGGAAATAATCTGGATAGATTGCAACCCGCAGCGTGGTAAGGAAATGCGCGATATGCACCCATTTTTGGTCCTATCCCCCAGGGTTTTTAATGAAAAAACCTCTCTGGTTATTGGCTTACCTATGACCACCGCCACTTACAATGCAACTAATCCTTTTGCTGTGGTTGCTGGTGTAGCAAAAAAAGGCAAAAAAACAGGTGCTGCAAGTTATATTCTTTGCCATCAGCCTAAATCCTTTGACTGGACTTGCAGAAGTGCCAGCCCTCATCCTGACAAACGTGTTTCTGAAGCTGTTTTTGCACAAGTGCTTGAAATAACTAACCAGATAATGCAGTTAACCCCCAATTAATGCTTACCTCCTGTTCCTGATCACATGGTTGTAGACACAAAATCACTCCCCACCTCGTCATTCTGCAGGAAGCGTTAGCGAACTTGCAGAATCTAAAAACCTAGATCCTGCGACTAAAGCGCAGGATGACAGATTTTGGGTACGCAGGATAACAATTTCTGGTGCGTAACAGGGCACGGCACGCCGTGCCCGTACATTTTACAATCTACCGCTGCAATCAATTTGTACGGGCATGGCGTGCCATGCCCTGACAGTTATTTAACCTGATACCAGAATTTAACCTGTCTTACCTTGGCATCAGCAGTTTTAAATTTGCTGATTATCCCATACCTGCCTTTTGCAGACATCTGTATATCTGCACCAAAATGACCATGCATCCCCACCAGTTCTTTTACCTGCTCACTTTTATCAGGTCCGATAACCTTTATTCTGGCTTCTCCACTGGTAATGGCACTGTTATCTTTCATATCTTGCAATGATAATGAAACATGGTGGGTTTCTTTAACCCCTTTGGGCATTTTCATCCCCATAGCTTTCATCGCTTCTTTCATGGTCTGCACTGTAAAAACAGCCTTTACTCCATCAATAATCTCTTCATGGGCAGCACCGCCCATCTGCGCATGTTTGCCCATATCATGCTTACCATGTTCTGCTGCAAAAACTGTTGAAGCTGCCATTATCAAAACTGTTACCAGTGTAATTATCTGTTTTTTCATCCTTGTTTTTCCTTTCATGTTTAAAATCAATGCTTTATCCCCGAATACTTCAGCTTCCCCTTTGCCAGCTCGCGTTTTTTCATCAGCACAAAAATCACCGGTGTCATAATCAGTACATGTATGGCTGATGAAACCATGCCACCGATCATGGGAGCCGCAATCGGTTTCATCAGATCAGCACCTGTGCCACTTGACCATAAAATGGGAACCAGCCCGATCAGCGAAACTGCCACAGTCATCAGCTTTGGTCGCAGCCGCAACACTGCCCCTTCAAAAGTTGCATCGTAAATATCCTGTTCTGTCACCTCCCCTTGCAAAAGTTTTTTGTCCAGAGCTTCATGCAGATAAATCACCATTACCACCCCTGTTTCCACTGCAATGCCGTAAAGGGCAATAAAACCAACCCATACTGCCACCGACATGTTGTAACCAAGGGCAGATACCAGATAAACACCTCCCACCAGGGCAAAAGGCACCGAAAGCATTACCATTGCCGCCTCAAGGGCAGAGTGAAAAGTAAAATAAAGCAGGATGAAAACAATCAGCATCCCTGCCGGAACCAGTATTTGCAACGTTGCCTTGGCACGTATCTGATTTTCCCACTGGCCAGACCAGGACAGATAGTAGCCTGACGGCAGTTTAAGCTGCTCTTCCAGAACCTGTTTGGCATCATTAACAAAGCCTCCCATATCCCTGTCACGCACGTTTAGAAATACAATGGAGCGCAAAAGTCCGCCCTCGCTGTTGATTTCTGCCGCGCCGGTGGAAACCCTGATTTTAGTCACCAAAGATAACGGCACCTGGGTGCCCTCGTTACTGCTGACCAGTATCCGCCCAATGGCAGCAATGTTGTCACGATAATCCCGCAGATAACGGATGCGCACAGGAAAGCGTTGCCGCCCTTCCACAGTTGTGGTCAGTGTTTCACCCCCAAGGGCAGTGGAGATAACATCCTGTATCTCTGCAACGCCAATGCCGTAACGTGCCGCTGCTTCACGGTCAACCTCTATATCCAGATAATTGCCACCGGCAATCTGTTCTGCCACCACATCAGCAGCACCTGGTACTGTTTTAAGTATTTTTTCAGCCTGCACAGCCAAATCATGCAAAACTGTTAAATCATTGCCAAATATCTTAACGCCAAGATCAGTACGCACCCCGGTTGAAAGCATGTTTATCCGGTTAATAATCGGTTGTGTCCAGCCGTTACGCACCCCTGCCTGTTGCAGTTTGCTATCCAGTTCGGCAACGATATCCGTTTTTTTCAAACCAGGTCGCCATTTTTCTTTGGGCTTTAAAATAATGATTGATTCAAACATGGAAACCGGTGCCGGATCAGTGGAAGTCTCTGCGCGCCCCACCTTGCCCAGTACATGCTCAACCTCGGGAACAGATTTAATAATGGCATCTTGCACCTGAATAATCCGCTTGGCTTCAGTAATTGATACATTGGGCAAAGTTACCGGCATGTAAAGTAGCGAACCTTCATCAAGGGGTGGCATAAACTCGCTACCTGTGTTCATAAACAACGGTATCGCCACCAGCAGGGCAACCAGATTAAGGGCAATGGTGGTTTTTTTCCATTTAAGTACAAAGCGGATAACTGGTGCATAAAGCCGGATAAAAAAAGCAGATACCGGATTTACTTCTTCCTTTGGCATTTTGCCCCGCACCAGATAGTAAATAAGCACCGGCACCAAGGTAATGGCAATAAAAGCAGAGCCAACCATGGAAAAGGTTTTGGTAAAAGCAAGGGGATGGAAGAGTTTGCCTTCCTGACCTTCCAGCATAAAAACAGGCACAAAGGACAAGATAATAATGGCAAGGGAAAAGAAAATAGCCCTGCCCACCTGTTTGGCAGAGCTAATGACCACCTGCAACCGTTTTTCATCGCGCTCTTTTTCCGGCAGTTCTGAAAGATGGCGGTAACAGTTTTCCACCATAATTACCCCGGCATCCACCAGCACACCAATGGCAATGGCTATACCGCCCAAAGACATGATGTTGGAGCTTACCCCCAGCATTTTCATGGTGATAAAGGCGATTAAAACCGCAATGGGTAAAGTAATCACAATCACCAAAGCACTGCGAAAATGCAGCAGAAAAGCAAAGACCACCAATGAAACCACAATGGATTCTTCAGCCAGAGCTTTTTTAAGGGTGCTGATGGCACGGCTGATCAGATCAGAGCGATCATAAGCGGTTTTGATGGTTACACCAGGTGGCAGCCCTTTTTCCAGCGCGGCTATCTTCTCTTTCACTCGGTCAATCACATCTTTGGCGTTTTCACCGTAACGCATGACAACAACGCCACCCACCGCCTCACCTTCACCGTTAAGATCAAGCAGCCCGCGGCGGATGGCACCGCCTGTCTGCACTGTACCCAAGTTTTTGACAAAAACAGGGGTGCCACTTTGGTTTGCGCCCACCACGATATTTTCCAGATCAGCCCTGGTTTTAAGATAGCCCTGACCACGGATCAGATATTCGGCATCAGCCTGCTCAAGCAACCTGCCGCCCACATCCTGATTTGCACCTTGCACAGCCTTCATCACCTGAGCAGTGCTGATCCGGTACGCCTGCAATTTCACAGGATCAAGGTCAATCTGATACTCCCGCACCATGCCAGCAATGGAAGCAACCTCTGATACGCCCGGGACAGTATTAAGCTGATAGCGTACAAACCAATCCTGCAAACTGCGCAACTGCTCCAGGTCATACCCCTTACCTTCAAGGGTATACCAGAAAATATGCCCAACTCCGCTGCCATCAGGACCAAGAGCCGGCACCGCACCAGCTGGCAGCAGGGCAGCTGCGTAATTCAATCGCTCCAGCACCCTTGTCCGTGCCCAGTAAATATCTGCCTTATCCTCAAAAATCACATAAATCATGGAAAAGCCGAAAGCACTGGAGGCACGTACAGCCTTAACCTGCGGCAGCCCCTGCAAATTTGCTGCCAGCGGATAGGTGACCTGATCTTCCACCACTTGAGGAGAACGCCCCGGATACTCAGTGAACACAATCACCTGGTTATCCGAAAGGTCGGGAATGGCATCCACCGGTGTTTTCCAGACTGCCCAAGCTCCCCAGACAATGATGAACATAAAGAAAATCAGTACAAAAACCCGATTACGGGCAGAATATTCGATAATTTTTTCAATCATGATTGTTTACAGCTCCAGATCATCCATACTCATATCGTCCATATCCATATCATCAGCCTCAGGAGCCTGTTTATGCTGCACACCACCTTGCAGTTGCGACTCTGAATCAATCAGATAGGCACCGGATACTGCCACCATTTCTCCTGGTTTTATGCCGGATAAAATCTGCACAAACTGATCGTTACGCTGCCCTGTCTGCACAGTACGGGGTACAAATACATTTGATTCTGCCTCCACCCAGACCGTCTGTTGCCTGCCTGAATCAAGCAAAGCAGTTACGGGAACTGTCACCGCTGCATCGACTTGCACACTGATCCGACCATCAACAAACATGCCTGGTTTTAGCTGCATCCCCGGATTGGCAAGCACTGCCCGCGCTTTGACAGTGCGGGTCTGCTGATCCAGGAAAGGGTAGATATAGTTGATTTTGCCCTTCAGAACCTGCCCAGGCAGCGCATTGGAACGGAGATCCACCCATTGCCCCAAACGAATTTCAGCAAGTTCACTTTCATAAATCTCCAGCTCTACCCAGATGCTGGATAAATCTGCAATGCGCAGCAAAGGATCACCCAGGTTCAGGTATTGTCCCCGTTGCACCAGTTTTTCCACCACCACGCCGGAAAGCGGGGTGTAAACCGGCAGCCTTACAGCTGCTGTCCTTGTTTTTTCCAACTGTGCAAGCTGTTTTTCCGGCATACCAAAAAGCAAAAGCCGCTGACGTGCCGCAGCCACCATTGCTTCAGCATTTTGCCCAGCCCCTTCAGGCTGGCCGCCCTGCAAACGGTCACGGTTTGCAAGAGCCAGCAGATACTCCTGCTGACCGGCAAACAGTTCCGGAGAGTACAGCTCTGCCACCGGATGCTTCTTACTGACCAGACTGCCCACCGTATCTGCATACAAGGTGTCTATACGTCCGGCAACCCAGGCTGTTACGGTTGCTTGCCTTGATTGATCGTACTGCACCAGACCGGCAGCCGGTATTTCCTTAACCAAAGCCTGCACTTTGACCTCTGCCACTGCCACATTTGCCATTACCCGCTGACTGGCAGAAAGGGCGATATGCGCTATATTTTCAGGCAGATGCCCCACTCCATCCTGCTGGCTTTGATCTGCCTTTTTCACCAGATCCATGCCACACACCGGACAGCTACCCGGTTTTTCCTGCAAAACAAAAGGGTGCATGGGGCAGGTGTAAACCTGTGCAGCCTCTTTCTGTCCTGCTGTTTTTGCATCATTGCTCGCTGTCGTGCCAGATTTGTAAAACCAGATTACTGTGGCAGCAACCAGCAACAAAGCGACAAAGCACAAGATTAGTTTACTGTTTTGTTTCATTTAAATGACCTTTCACAGACTTTTACCAACTACTGCCTCCAGTGTTGCTGCCACAATCAGGTAATCAACCTTGCTATCCAGAAGCTTCTGCTCGTAATTTTGCAGAGCAAGCTCCTCCTCAAGCACAGCCTGATAACTGCCTTTGCCAACCTGATAATTGATTAACGCAGATTGCGCTGCCATCTTTGCCTGGGGGATAATTTCATCCTGATACAGCTCAACCAGCTGCTGCTTGGTGTTCAACTGGTAAAGACCATATGCCAAAGCAAGCTGGATGCTGTTTTCAACTGCATGTAACTGACTGGCTGCCAGTGCTGTTTCTGAAGCAGATTCTGCCTGCATAGCCCTGCGGCGTTGTTTTTGCAAAGGCAGATTGAAGGAAAGACCAAGGCTGAACATATTGTAACCCGGGTCATTGCCCATGCTGCCATGCACCGGCTCGCGGAACATATATTCAAAGGACAGGTTAAAATCCGGAAACAGCTCTTTTTGCGCCAGACGATGGGCGGCTTTGCCCTTTTCAAACTGTGCAGACAAGCTTTTAAGCTGCGGATTATGTTGGGCAGCCAGATCAGCAAGCCACTTTTCATCCGGATTAAAGGCAGGCAAAGGCAGATCCGATGGCACTGCCACCGTTGCATCCACAGAACGGTTAAGCAGATAATTCAAGGTAGTCTGCTGGCTTTTTTGTTGTTGTAAAAGCAGCAGCCGTTTTTCCAGCATCTTTGTTTTTTCAACTCCGGCTTTCAGGTATTCAAGCTGGGTTCCCTGCCCTGCCTGATAACGGGTTGCGGCTGTTGACTGCAACTGCTCCAGCAGCTCAATTTTCCTGTCCGTAATGGTCAGAGAAACATGCAGGCGATACAGATTGTACCAGGCTTCCTTAACCAGCTTTGTCAGATGAAGCTTGCGCTCATCAACATCAAAACGATAGCTTTCTGCCTCGGCTTTTGCGATTTCGGTACGCAGTTCGCGCTTGCCCCAAAACGGTAATTGCTGCGAAATACCGATAACCTTGGCTGAAGTAGCATCACGCTTAAAGTTTGCAGGATCACGCACAAGCAGATTTTGCACCCCCAGCATCAGCATCGGATCATCCAGACTGCCAGCCTGGTCAGCCTTGCTGACAAACATCTGCCAACGCGCCCTGGAAGCACCAATCTCCGGATTGTTGCTTAATGCCTCATCAATCAGGACATCAAGGCTTTCAGAACAGGCAATATTTGCGCTGACAACCAGCATGGTTGCCAACAACATAATCGTGAAAAATCTGCACCAGCCCACAAACACCTCCATTACTTTGTTTCAGAACATAATGGAAGTATGTAATCAAAAGCTGTGCCAAAAATGATAACGTATTGAAATTAAGATAATTTTTGCAAAAATGAGGTATTACA
>JAVERM010000041.1:0-15263 GCA_034007105.1 Trichlorobacter sp. | reverse complement strand
ACCCTATGCAGGTCAGACTTTGACAGGGCATCAACAAACTGTCTGGCAGGCATCCGGCAAGCTTCAAAAGCAGTATGGAACTGCACCAGCCATTGTTTGTCCTCTGCTGATTGCAGTAAGGAGACAATTGCCAGCATTTCCTTTTCAAGGCTTTTGCCCCTGGTAAGCATCTGCTTTAGCAGCTCTTCACGTTCGTCCGGATCATTAACCAGATTGACCTGGTGCATATCATAGCCAAGCATATGCAGTTGCAGGCGGGTTTCATGCAGAAGCATTACAGCAGCCAGGTTCTGGCTATTTTTTTGCCTGATTATACTTTCAAGATTGTTAAAATAATAAAGGGCAGTACTGCCAACCAGCATCAAAGAGATTAGCATCAATGCCAAACCGCCAAGCAGTTTTACCTTAAGTGACAAACTTACAAGAAAAACGAAGATCCGTTTCATAGCTGATTTTCTCCGCTTTTCATGCTGATATCCCCTGCAAATGGCTCCAGATCAATGAAAGTCCCCACCATACCACCTGGTTGTTCATCTGCACCACCAAACCCTGATGCAAAGTAAAGAACCTTATGTACCTTGCCATCGGCAAAGGTAATAAAAGCGACCCGCCTTAACTTGCTGATATGAGCAATAATCTGCTCGCTTTCCTGTTGGCAGGTTATACGGTCTTCTTCTGTAAAAAAGTGCATATCAAGTATGCGCTTGCCGATCAGCTCATCACGATGCAGATTAAAGGTTTTTTCAAATTCCCGATTAACCCCCAGAATGCGGGAATCCGAACCGCAGTAAAAAAGCGGATTGGGGATTGTATCAAGCAATGTTTGCTGAAAATTAAGCTGTTCTGCCTTGCTAAGCTCGGCGTTTGCGACAGAAGACAGCATTTCGTTCATATACTCACTGCGCTGCACAACGGCAAAGTTCATTGCCAGAAGGTGGAAAAGCTCATCCAGCAGACTGCGCACTTCATTATCCGGCATATGCTGTAACGCCAGCTCCACCACACCGGCACAGGTATCATGCAAAACCACTGGTGCTATCACCAAAGCCCCTGGCTTTGTGCTGCCAAGCCCTGAAAGTATCTTCCACTCACTTTCCTGCGGCATCTCAATAATCCGCAATGTCTGATCCATCACTGTCTGTCCGATTAACCCCTCGCCTGCTGCCAGCATGGTTGGCGGTGCTTCTGCACAGGCATAACAGCCAACCAGTTGTAAAACCGGAACATTGCCACCATACTCTGCCACATAGATGGTACCCTGCAAAACCCCCAGAAGTTCGTGGGAACGCTTTAAAAATGTGTGGGCAAGCGCATCAACCGTCTGTTCCTGCTGTAACTGCATGGCAAACATTGCCACCTTTGATTTGCGCTCGGCTATTTTTTCCTGCTCAGTGGCAATTGCCTTAACCTTTTTACCAGCCTCCAGTTGATTATGCTGGCTGACAACCACCCGCAGCAACATCCCTCCCAGTAAAAAGGCAAGCACACCGCCAAGCATTCCATTTACAAGCAGTCCGGAAAAAGGAATTGAGCTGGCAAAATCCTCTGTCAGCACCAATGTCCATTTTCCAAGGGGATCGTGCCAATCAATATCAGCCGTAGCCACCGCCTGGTTACGCCCGTTTATTTTCTGAATACTGTTGGTAATTGTAAAAGGTAAACGTTGTGGTATCTGTTCATCAAACATGCCGGCAAACTGCTTTGCCTGCCGGATAGCCTTAATCAGATCAGGCCTGGGCTCCACTGCTATATGGTTTAAAAGCCCTTTGTTGTTGGCAGCAAAAACCAGTTGCTGTGGCGAAAGCAGTAAAGCAATACCTTTATGCCTTGCCAGCAGCTCATCAATCCCCTGCATACCCACCCTTGCCACCACAACGCCTATGGGGGTTCGGGATGTATCAGCCTGCACCGGCGCAGAAACATAGATGACCCGCTCTCCGGTTTTAGTGCCTATGGCTGCATAAACTGATCCTTTGCCGTTAATTGCGCTTTTAAAATATGGTCTGAATTTGATGTAGTTACCAAAGGAAGGCTTACCGCTGGCATACCAGGCGGAACCTATGTAGCCATCAGCACGGCATAAAAAAACGCCTGCCAGATTGAAAGAACGCCCAACGCTTTCCAGAGTTGCCAGGTTTTTCTCGCTTAAAGCTATGGTTTTATCCCCTGCTGTTACTAATTGTTCTCCGGGCTGGTCACCTTTTAACCTGCCCGAAACCTCAACCTTAAACTCCTGATCAACAACCCCCAAAACACCTAATGCACCCATAAAATCACTGTTAAGCGTGCTTGATATAACCTGTACAGCAAGCCTTTCCGCACTGATTTGCAACTGGCGTACCCGTTCATTTTGTTGTTGCGAGCGTGTAAACAATCCACTGAACAGACCGATTGCAACTGAAAGTATTAAAATCAGCAGCCAGGCTAGATGTTGTCTTTTTGCTGCCAGGCGCAGCAACATGGCAGTCATGCTTGCTCCTTTTCTGGCGGCAAAACAGCTTCAACTGCTTTTATAAATGCTGCAAGCATTGCGGACAGCTCTGACAACTGTTCATCAGCTTGCCCGTCCTTTAAGGTTTTTTTACGGATGGCAGCCTCCAGCGCTGAAGCTTTTTCCTGTATTGCTGTTGCGCCTACTGTGGCAGCCGTACCTTTTAAAGAGTGCGCAATCCGCTCTGCCGCAGGATAATCGTCAGCAGCCAAAGCTGCACTGATTTCAGCAGCACTATTACCTTGTCCAACAACAAACTTGTGCAGCATGGAAAGATATACAGATGCCAGGTTTGGTAACCCTGCCAGATATTGCAAACTTGTTGCCACATCCAGACCTTCAATATCAATCAATCCGGCAGGCAGCTCTTCAAGCTCCGGCATGGCAGCGGCATCAGGCTTATCCTGTGTCACCAAAGCTTGCTTTTGCGCTGGCTGATCATCCGGCAATGGCACAACGCCATCAGTGGCATTAGCTGCTGTCCAGCGGTGTAAAATGCTCCAAAGCTCTTCAGGCCTGAAAGGCTTGCTGATGAAATCCACCATACCGGCAGCAAGGCACCTTTCCTTATCCTGCTGCATGGCATTGGCAGTCATGGCAATAATCGGCAGTTTTTCGTATCCAACAAGCTTGCGGATATTTCTGGTGGCAGTCAAACCATCCATAACCGGCATCTGCATATCCATAAGTAGCAGATTCCAGTGGTCAGCTTTGTGTGCAGCCACCATATCCAGGGCTTCTTTGCCGTTTTCAGCTATATCCACAATCAGCCCGGCTTCACCTAAAATAGCTCCTGCCACTTCCTGATTAAGCTGATTATCTTCCACCAGCAGCACCCGCACACCCTGTAATCCGTCCAGATTTAAAGTTTGTGCCGTGTCTGCATAAAGATAATCACCGTCATCATCCAGACAGGTAACATGGCTGATACCAACCCGAGCAGTAAACCAGAAACTGCTGCCCTGCCCGTACACGCTTTTTACTCCAACCTCGCCCCCCATCAGCTCAGCCAGGTTTTTGGAGATGGCAAGCCCCAAACCGGTACCGCCATACTTGCGGGTGGTTGATGTATCTGCCTGCTGAAAGCTGCGGAAAAGCAGCTCTATCTGTTCATCAGTCAGCCCTATGCCGCTATCTTTTACTTCACAGTACAAAAGCAGGTCGGTTTCTGTTTTTTCAAGATAATCAAGGTAAACAGTAATACTGCCCTGCTCGGTAAACTTAATGGCGTTGTTGATATAGTTAATCAGAATCTGGCTGATACGCAAACGGTCACCAATCAGCTGTAAAGGCAGATCATTGGCAATACTAAAGCTTAGTTGCAAGCCTTTGGCATCTGCTTTTGCTGCCATCAGTGCTTCAATATCTTCCTGCAACCTTTCAATATTGAAACTGATCTGCTCTATATCCATCTTGCCTGCTTCTATTTTGGAAAGATCAAGAATATCATCAATAATCCCCAGCAGATGCTGCCCGCTGTTACGGATTTTCCTGATGTAATCCTGCTGTATGGGTGAAAGTTCTGTTTTAAGGGCAAGGTAAGCCATGCCGATGATGGTGTTCATCGGTGTACGAATTTCATGGCTCATGTTGGCAAGAAAATCGGTTTTGGTTCTGGCTGCATCTTCTGCAAGATGCTGTGCCCGCAGCATCGCCTCTTCAGCCAGCTTACGCTCCGTAATGTCGTACATCCAGGTAAGCAGCAAATGTTTGCCGTCCTGTTCCATCCAGCGGGTATTCAGCAAAACCCACAGGTTACTACCGTTTACACGCTTTAAATTGGCTTCATACTCACTGACACTTCCCTGCTTTTGCAGCTTGTCGTAGTAATGTTCCCAATCGTGGCTGTTGCCCCAGAAGTCTTTCAGGCGGAATTTTTTCAGGTTTTCACGGGGCATATGCAGCAGGTTTGCCAGGCGACGGTTTGCAAACAAAAACTCGCCATCTTCGGAAAGCATGGTAACGGCAGCAGGGCTGTCTTCCAGAATCTGCTTGGTGCGGGCTTCGTTTTGGGTAATCACTTCTTGTTGTGCTGCCAGCTCTTCAGCCTGTTTACGGCTTTCCTGCAAAAGCTGCGTAGTACGCAAACTGCGCTCAAGCACTTCAAGGCAAAGTGCTGTTGGCGGCAACATTTCGTTAACCAGGTTTAATTCTTCAGCAGTTACAGGTGCAAGCAGAGCCAGTTCAATCACGCCAAGCAGACGCTCATTGGCAAGGATGGGCAGAAAAAGCAGATTAGCCGGCGGGACTTCAGCAAGGGCACTGCTTATGTAAAGGTAGTTTGCCGGGGGCTTGTCCAGCAAAATCATCTTTTTTTGCAAGGCACACTCACCAACAAGCCCATCACCAGGATTTATAATCTCTGGTGGTGATACACCGCCAACCCTGGCAAAGCCGCTGCACAACTGCAATTTCTGTCCATCGCTGTCAAGGATGTAAAAACTGCCCTGACCTATTTTCAGATAACTTGCCAATCCGCACAGAAAACTGTCTGCAAGGGAGGTAAAATCTGTTGCTGCCTGCAACCTGGGAGCCAGCTCACCCACAGCAGAAGCAAGCTGAATTTTATAATTGAGTTTGCTGTTTGAATCCTCAAGTCCATCAAACAGCTGACCAAGGTTCTGATTAACCTCGCTTTGCAGATAGCGCGACAAAACCCCCTGCACAATAATTGCCGAAAACACAAGCAGCACAAAAAGAAAGGCAAGAAAACCGGAATGGGGCACAAAGTACATAACCAGTGCTAAAACCAGTGTTATTACAGCAGAAACAGCAAACAGCAGCCAGGAAAGCTGCTGCAGCATGATTGAAGCATGGTGAGTACCGGCCTTCAGACGGTGCCCATTATCAAACAATCCTGTTTTGGGCATGGATATTACTGTTCTCTCACTCCGAACATGGAAGATAATTGCAGCTCTGCCAGCAGTTCACGCAGGCGTATATCTCCGGCAATAATGGACAGGCTTACCTTGTCCCTGTTTACCAGCTTCATCAGATAACCGATTACGGCAGAGGGCATGGCAAAGGAATCAGGAATGCGTATCAAAATGGATGCTGCTCCGCCATCAACCATTGCTGAAATGGTTTCACGCAGTTTAATACTGTCATCAATGGTTTTAATAATACCGCCCACCACCAGCTCTGTTGTACTTTTGCGTTCAATGGTAATCATTTTTAATCTCCTTTTAGTGTAATCTTTCAAGCATCTGCAACAATAACAATCTGCCGCCCTGCGGGCTTACCCGCATCAGGTCAACAGAGCGTTTCATAAGAGCCAGCCCGCGTCCGCACGGTGCTGTGGCTGATCTGCGTGCCGTAAGCTGCTCTTGTAAAACTCCTGACCCGGGATCCGTAACTTCGAGCCAGCATTGCAGCCGTTCTCCCTTATCAGCAAGACCGACAGAAACCGTAATCTTTTCGCCATCTTTTGCCGTAGCCGACATTATCATGTCATCATATTCACCGGAAAGAAGCAGCTGCCGCTTGTTGGCACCCATTTGCAGGCAGCCATGTTCAAGTGCGTTCATCAGTGCCTCACCAATTGCCAGATCAAAGCTTTCAAGCCGGCTACCTGTTGCACCGTTAGCTTCCAGATGCTGCATAATACGACCTTGCAGGGCAGCCACATCAGATAATGTTCCAGAACAGGAAAACCGCACGGTTTTTTCTGGGTTATCAAAGCTGCTGCGCTGCAAATAGATTAAAGTTATGTCGTCATCATCATCCCTTGGCGGGCAACTGCTCCTGAACTGATCAAACAGTTCATTGGCTGTGCCGGAAACCGCCAGATCATCTGAAAGGCGATGAAAATATGAGCTGTCTTCCTTTGCAATCTGCGCATCTGGCAGACCATCAGTTGTTAACAATATGTCACTTATTCCGCCAAGCGATATTTTACTTATTTTCACAGCTCCGGAAAAAGCAGTGAGCGGCGGATTATCTCCCACAAGCTGTTCTACAAGGGAATTACGCATCTGGTACAAAGGTGGCATCCCGCAGGCTGCAATCTGCATCTGGTTATGCTCAGGATCAATTTCAAGCAAGGTACAGCTGAAAACCTCATCATCCAGTATGTTTTCAGTGATAAAGCAGGTCAGGTTATGTGCCATGGCAGCAAAATCACCGGACAAGGGACAATGATCCACAGCATGGTTAAAATATGCTGTTACCAGCATTGAGGTTACTGATGCCGAAAGCCCATGCCCCATTGCATCGGCAAGGTACACCAAAAGCTTGCCCTGCTCGGTAAGGCGGACAGAATAACTGTCTCCGGACATAACATCTTTGGGCTTATGTACCAGACTGACAACCCAGCCACTGCCATCTGCGCAGGGCAAAAAAAGTTCAGCCATGCCATTGTGCAGAATATGTTGTTCCTTGCGCCTTGCCAGCTCTTCCTGGCGGGAATGGTAACGGTCGCGGTAACGCAACAGCTCAATTTCTTTACTTCGTGCCTGTAAAACAATTTTTTCAAGTGATATCTCTTTGGCAATGGTCTGCAACGAACGTTGCACAACATCGTATGACAAAGGCTTGGCAAGAAACTTTGAAACCCCCAGGTTAATTGCATCAACCAGCAGTTCGTTATCCAGCGAAGCTGTCATCAGCACCACCGGAGTTTTCTGATCCATGGAACGTATGGCTCGCAACATTTCAATGCCATCCATCACCGGCATCATCAGATCACTTACCACTATTGAAGGGCGGTATTTTCTAAAAAGCTCAAGCCCTTCCTCACCGTTTACTGCGGCATAACGTACAGCAAAAAGCGGCTCCAGCATTTTATCAATAATAGCACGCCCCACCATGTCATCCTCAACATAAAGGATAGACATACCTTCAAAATATTTCTGATTACTCACATTTTCACCTGGTATTCTTGTTTTAATCAAAATCATTTACAATTAGATAATATGCAAATTACAAACTGTATACAACCCACAAAATAATACACAAAACAGGTTTGATTTTGATATATTACAAAACTTTCAACAATTATCGTAATCATATTGCAACAATACACGCAAAGGAGTAAAAAACATCATCGCAAAACAGCAAACATTAACAGGTTTTTGCCACAAACAAAACAAATTTTACCCTGGAAAAGGAGGCAGCAAGATAGCGTAAAAACCATCCGCATTACGCCCATCTCTGGAACAAGCCATGATATCATTACTGATCGACCAATATTACCGTCTCACCATCAGATCGCGCCTGTTTTTACTTTGCATCTGCTACTCGTTCTGCATAATCATCGCCTACTATGCCGCGCAAAACAGCAGTGTTTTAGTCCGCTTCGGTGTACTGGCAATTTCAATACTTGCCGGCTTTGTTTTCGGTTTTTTGAACATGATGGGCATTAAAAACTCAATTGAACGTACACTTAACAACGTAAAAACCCTGGCAGCAGGAGATATTTCAAAACCGATAATCGCTCTGCGTAACAACGAAATCAGTCATATTTTACAGGCACTTGAAGCGTTACGTCAGGCCACAAAAGAAAGCGTCTCACACTCCATTTCAACATCCCACGAAGCAACCGATGCCAGCCATAAACTGACTGATGTTGTTTTTAACCTGTCCCAGACAGTTCAGCAACAGGCGCAGATGATTGGAGAAAGCCATCACCTGACCCATGATGTTACCGTAAATCTGGATGTAACCGAAGAAATGGCAGTTTCCACCACTGAAACCATAGAGGAAACCCGTAAAACCCTGGCAAGGTTTGTGGAAGACCTGAACCGGGCAGGCAGCAGCATTATTACTGAATCAGAAAATCAGGCGATTTTAAATGCCGAAACCCAGCAGCTATCCGGCAAGGCTTCCGATATCCGTAATGTGTTAAGTATTATTTCTGATATTGCTGATCAGACAAACCTGCTGGCCTTAAACGCTTCCATTGAAGCAGCCAGGGCAGGTGAAGCAGGCAGGGGGTTTGCAGTTGTTGCCGATGAAGTGCGCGCACTGGCAGCCAAGACCCAAAGCTCGCTTAACCAGATAAACACTGAAGTACAAGCAGTTGTGCAGGGAGTGGAAAAGGTGTGTACAGCAAATGAACTTAGTGCTTCCCGTATGCGTACCATTGCAGATGAAACCCGTCAGCTGATTACAGATGTCGGGGAAACCGATGCCAAACTGCAAGGCGCAACCAACATCTCTTCAGATCTGGTCAAAAAATGCACGTTTATTGCCACCAGAACAAAGCAACTGTTTGAAGTAATGCAGCAGGTTATGGACCTGTCTGAGCAAAACGGTTCGGTTGTGGATGATGTAAAAATTATTGCCACAAGCCTGTCAGAAAAATCCACCAACCTGCAACAGGAGTTATCAAAATACAGGGTATAGTGCCTTGTTTCAAATCCTGCCAGACCTTTGCCCAAAAACAGGGGTAAATTGTATCCGCCCGTAAACCACTTGCAAAACAACGTATAAACAACAAAAAAGAGACGTACCATCTGGTACGTCTCTGAAGTCATAGCGGTTTTGTAGTTACCCTAAACTATCCCTGCATGATACTCCTGCAAACTCTTCACCGAATCCTTCCCAAGCTTGCGGGCAACAATCCCTTCTGCAGCAGCCACAGCAGCAGCAGTGGTGGTGATATACGGTATTTTATGCCTGATGGCTGCCTTGCGGATGTAAGAATCATCGTGCATACTTGCTTTTCCGGATGGCGTATTGATAATCAGATGCACTTCCCCGTTTTTAACACTGTCTGCAATATTGGGACGACCTTCATGTACTTTCTTCAGCACCTGGGCACTGATACCATGATGCACCAGGTAAGCTGCCGTACCTGCTGTAGCCATTACTTTAAAACCAAGCTGGGCAAAGCGTCTGACCGCTGGTAACACACCTTCCTTGTCCCGCTCAGCCACGGTAATCAGCACCGCACCTTCCAGCGGTAGCTGTCCGCCTGCCGCTTCCTGTGATTTGTAGAAAGCCAGCCCGTAATTGGTGGCAAGCCCAAGCACTTCACCGGTTGAACGCATCTCAGGTCCCAAAACCGGATCCACTTCCGGAAACATATTAAACGGGAAAACCGCTTCCTTTACGCCAAAGTGGGGCAATGGCTTGCGCACAAGCCCCATATCTTTCAGCTTGTTGCCCAACATCACCTGCACTGCCAGACGGGGCATCGGGATGTTGCATATCTTTGATACAAGCGGCACAGTACGGCTGGCGCGGGGGTTAGCTTCCAGAATGTATACTTTATTGTTGGCAATGGCGTACTGGATATTCATCAGACCAATCACGCCCATTTCAACCGCAATACGGCGGGTATATTCTTCAATGGTATCAATATGTTTTTGCGCAATATTAACCGGAGGTATCACACATGCCGAATCACCGGAATGCACACCAGCCATCTCAATATGCTCCATTACTGCCGGAACAAAGGCATCAATACCATCACTTACAGCATCTGCCTCGGCTTCAATGGCATCTTCAAGAAACTGGTCTATCAGTATCGGGCGTTCAGGAGTAACGTCAACCGCCTTATCCAGGTATTCACGCAGCATCTCTTCATTATGAACTACCTCCATCGCCCTGCCGCCCAATACATAGGATGGACGCACAATAAGCGGATAGCCTATCCTGTCGGCAATGGTAACTGCATCTTCCTGCGTACTGGCCATACCGGATTCTGGCTGCGGAATGGCAAGCTTGCGCATAATAATATTAAACTGCTCGCGGTCTTCTGCCAGGTCAATGGTATCAGGCTGTGTGCCGATAATTTTAACGCCAGCCTCCTGCAACTGGCGGGCAATGTTAAGGGGTGTCTGCCCACCAAACTGCACCAGTACCCCTTCGGGCTGTTCTTTAGCATAGATGGAAAGTACATCTTCCACAGTTAAAGGCTCAAAGTAGAGTTTATCGGATGTATCATAATCGGTTGATACGGTTTCCGGGTTGCAGTTAACCATGATGGTCTCATAGCCTGCATCTTTAAGGGCAAAGGCAGTATGCACACAGCAGTAATCAAATTCGATACCCTGACCTATCCTGTTGGGACCGCCCCCAAGCACCATAATCTTTTTGCGGTCAGATACCGCAACAGTATCTTTGGTGTTATAGCTGGAAAAATAATAGGCAGCGTTTTCTACGCCACTTACCGGCACTGCTTCCCAGGCTTCGTTGATGTCAAGTGATATACGCCGTTCACGGATCTGGTCTTCGGTGGTGTGCAGTAGTTTGGCAAGATAGCGGTCAGCAAAGCCGTCTTTTTTAGCCTGTATCAGCAGTTCATCGGGCAACCGTTTCCATTTGTGTGCCAGAATCTGCTCCTCAAGCTCCACCAGCTCTTTCATCTGCTGCAAAAACCAGGGCTTGATATGGGTACGATTACAAAGCGTATCAATATCCGCACCTTTACGTATGGCTTCATAAAGCACAAAGTGACGTTCACTGGAAGGTTCAGCCAAAAGTTCCAGCAGCTCCTGCAAACTGCGTTTGTTGAAATCCTTGTAAAAACCAAAGCCGTAGCAGCCGTTTTCCAGAGAACGGATCGCTTTTTGCATCGCTTCCTTGTAGTTTTTACCGATGCTCATCACCTCGCCAACTGCCCGCATCTGGGTACCAAGTTTATCCTCAACGCCTTTAAACTTCTCAAATGCCCAGCGGGCAAACTTGACCACAACGTAATCACCTGACGGGGTGTATTTCTCAAGTGACCCATCACGCCAGTAAGGTATTTCATCCAGTGTAAGCCCCACAGCCAGCATGGCTGACACCAGCGCAATGGGAAAACCGGTTGCCTTGGAAGCAAGGGCAGAAGAGCGGGAAGTACGGGGATTTATTTCAATAACCACCACACGGTCTGATTTGGGATCATAGGCAAACTGCACGTTGGTACCGCCGATTACTTCAATGGCATCCACTATTCTGTAGGCCTGCTCCTGCAATCGCTCTTGCAGCTCCTGACTGATGGTCAGCATCGGGGCAGTGCAGAATGAATCACCGGTATGCACCCCCACTGCATCAACGTTTTCAATCATGCAGACCGTAATCTTCTGGTTTTTGGCATCACGCACAACTTCAACTTCCAGCTCTTCCCAACCCAGAATGGATTCTTCAATAAGCACCTGCCGAACCGGACTGGCAGAAAGACCACGGCTTACTATGGTTTCAAACTCTTCCATGTTGTAGGCAAAGCCGCCGCCGGTTCCCCCCATTGTAAATGCCGGACGGATTACCACCGGAAAGCCGATTTCATCAAGCACAGCCCTGGCTTCATCAATACTGTGGGCAATATCGCTGCGTGCGGTTTCTATACCAAGCTCGGTCATGGTGTTTTTAAAGGTTTCCCGATCTTCGCCCCGCTTGATCGCCTCCAGATTCACCCCGATGACCTGCACATTGTATTCATCCAGCACACCGGCTTCAGCCAAAGCCATGGCAAGGTTAAGACCTGTTTGCCCCCCAAGGTTCGGCAGCAGAGCGCAAGGACGCTCTTTGGCGATAATTTCAGTTAAAACCGGCAGATTTAATGGTTCAATATAGGTTGCATCAGCCAGCCCGGGATCTGTCATAATGGTGGCAGGGTTGGAGTTTGCCAGCACAACCTGATAACCCTGGGCACGTAATGCCTTGCAGGCCTGGGTGCCTGAATAATCAAACTCGCAAGCCTGGCCGATGATAATCGGACCTGAACCGATAATCAGAATCTTATTGATGTCAGTACGTTTTGGCATTTAACTGATGCTCCTTTTGTCTTTGATATACTTACCGCTGATTTACACAAATAAAATTGAATATAATAAAAACTGCCACCTTTTTAAACCGCCTGTCTTTCCTCTTCCAACTCCTGCACCCAGCCATTTTCAAGCCCTGCATCCTTAAGTGCCTGCATTGCTTCTTCATACTCACTGCTTGTAAGCCCGCGGTTCATACCTGCCATCTGGATAGCTTTGTAAGCAGGGAAATACTGGCTCATCAGTGCAATATGGGTTTCTTTCCCCAGATGCTGTGCTATCCAGGACAAGGTTTCAGCAGAACCAGCCCTTTGCTCAGGCAGCACCAGATGGCGAATTATCAGACCTTGCGTGGCAATTCCGTCACCATCTTGTTGCAGATGCCCCACCTGACGCAGCATTTCCTGCACAGCCAACCGGTTTACTTCCTGATATTTTGGTGCTGATGACAGTAAAACAGCCTGCTTTTCATCACTGTACTTCATATCCGGCAGATAAATATCAACCAGACCATCAAGCAGCTGCAATGCAGATTTTGTGTCATAACCACTGGAATTCCAGACCAGCGGCAGGCTGAAGCCTTGTGGTACAGCCAGCCACAGTGCTGCCAGAATCTGGGGCAGCCAATGTCCCGCAGTAACCAGATTTATGTTGTGGGCACCTCGCTTTTGCAGCAACAGCATCCGCTTTGCCAGCTGGGAGATACTGATGGTTTCACCGTTATTTTGCTGGCTTATGGGGTAATTCTGGCAGAAAACGCAGCCAAGGGTACAGCCTGAGAAAAAAATTGTACCAGAACCTTTACTGCCACTTATGGGCGGTTCTTCGCCACGGTGCAGATTGGCAGAAGCAATACGCGGTTTCAGGCCGCTTTTACACCTACCCTGCTCACTTTTAATTCTGTTAACCCCGCAACAGTGGGGGCAAAGATCACATGCAGCCAACCTGCGGTAGCCTTTGGCAACCCGCTTTTGCAGTTCACCGCTTTTGTAAAGGGCAAGGTATCGCAATGGTTTAGGTTAGTGCAGCAGCTTAAATTGCAGGATATAGGCAGCAATCCCGGCAAAATAACCGAGCAGTGCCAGCCAGCTTATCTTTCGTACATACCAGAAGAAGTCTATCTTCTCCAGCCCCATTGCTGCAACACCGGCAGCAGAACCGATAATCAGCATGGAACCACCGGTACCGGCAGCATAAGCCATAAACTCCCACAAAAAGCTGTCTGGCGGATGGTTTGCCATGCTGTACATCCCCATGGAGGCAGCCACAAGCGGTACGTTATCCACAACAGCACTTGCCATACCGATAAGCGTTACAATCAGATCAAGCCTGCCCACAGTCTGGTTCAGCCAGGTTGCCAGATTGCCCAGCACATGGGTATGTTCCAGAGTGGCAACTGCCAGCAAAATCCCGATAAAAAACACAATGGAACTCATATCAATCTGCTTAAGGGCGCGTACCAGCGTAAGCGGCTCTTTATATTGATCATCTTTGTTGCTGTGCAAAAGTTCACCAACAAGCCAGAGTACACCAAGACCAAACAAAATACCCATAAAAGGCGGCAGATGGGTTACTGTTTTAAAAATCGGGACTGAAATCAAAATCCCTATACCCATGCAGAACATAAACTTTTTTTCAAAATCAGATGTATGTACACCATTACTTGCGCAGGCAGATTTTTGAGGTGCAACCACCTCACGACCTTTAAGCATAAAACTGACCACTATCAGCGGAATCAGCAGGTTAATGGCTGAGGGGATAAACACACCTTTAATGATCGCCAAAGCAGTTATCTGACCGCCAATCCAGAGCATGGTGGTGGTTACATCACCAATAGGCGACCAGGCACCGCCGGCATTAGCTGCAATAACTATCATACCGGCAAAAAACAACCGGTCTTCATGATTATCCAGCAGCTTTTTCACCAAAGAAATCATCACAATGGTGGTGGTCAGGTTATCAAGCACAGCACTTAAGAAAAAGGTAACCAGACCGATCAGCCAGATGAGGCTTGATTGTTTGGTGGTTTTAATGCGAGAGGTAATAACCTCAAAACCATGGTGGGCATCCACAACCTCCACAATGGTCATGGCACCCATCAGGAAAAACACAATCTGGGCTGTGGTAGCCAATGATTCATTTAACTGCTCGCCAACCAGCTGATGATCACCGGTTGCCAGGGCGTATATTGTCCAGAGCAGACCGGCACCCAAAAGTGCGGAGGCAGATTTGTTGACTTTTAAGGGATGTTCAAAAGCAATTGCCAGGTAAGCAAGCACAAAAACTGCTACGAGCAAAGTCAGCATCTGTTGTTTCTCCAGTCTGCCTGGTGTAAAGTGGAAAGGTAAAACGAAACGGTTAAAAATACATTGCAGTTAACGGCATCGCAAGGTATTTCATGGTCTGCTGAGCTGAAAAATCATTAAATTTTTTAGAAGGATGAACAAAGTGAAAATTGACAAGAAGGATTATTGGTTTATCGGTCTGATAGTAGTGGTTCTTGGTGTTTTTCTGGCTATTTCCGGCAAGGAAAAAACAAAAATTGTACCAAACAACGAAACCCACAAAGAGGTTTATGAAACAGCCTACCGCAATGCCCCCAAGCCGGATGATTCTGCATTTAAGCGGGCTTTTTTCAAGCCAGACAAAAAGGAAGCAGAAAAAAACTGTGAAGCCTGCCACGATGCCAACGGCATTAAACTGCCACCTGACCATCCACCAAAACACCGCTGCCTTTTTTGCCACAAACTGGTGCCGTAACAGTACAAAAGATACAAAAAATCAGTTGCTAAGGAGTTCATCATGAACTGTCTGAACATACGACGTCTGCATATCGGGGGACTTGAGCGGAAAGAGGGCTGGGAGGTGCTGAACATATTTCCCTCGGATGTGGTGGATCATGTTGGAAACGCACGGGATTTGTCACGGTTCAAAGATGCAACCTTTCACGAACTGTACGCATCACACGTTCTTGAACATTTTGACTTCAGGGAAGAACTGGTTAACGTTCTCAAGGAATGGCTGCGGGTACTGGTACCTGGAGGCAGGCTGTATCTAAGTGTGCCGGATATGGATGT
>JAVERM010000040.1:0-15388 GCA_034007105.1 Trichlorobacter sp. | reverse complement strand
AAATGGGAGGATGGTTTTAACCACAGCGGTGAGAAAAATGATTACTATTTCCAGCGTTGTTTTAATGGACGCGATCCATTTGATGAGCGTTTTTTCAAGCTGGCAGAGCTGGTTTTTAACCCTTTGCTGAATTGCCTGGGTGCCAAATGAGCATGACCGAATTACAACATCTGGATGTAAAACTTTCCGGCATAAACCTGATTGAAGCAGGTGCCGGTACTGGCAAAACCTATGCCATTGTTTGCCTTTATCTGCGGCTTTTGCTGGAAAAACAGCTTTTGCCCGAGCAGATTTTAGTGGTTACTTTTACCGAGGCAGCAACCAAAGAACTTAAAGGTCGGATTTATGACAAACTGAGGGAGGCAGCGGAGGTTTTTGCAAGCGGACAAAGCAAGGCAGATGATTTTTTGCAACAGCTTTACCAGCGTTATCCTGATAAGCAAAAGGCACTGCGCCGCCTTGAACATGCCCTGGCTAGCTTTGATACAGCCTCTGTTTTTACCATTCACGGTTTTTGTATGCGTGCCTTGCAGGACCATGCTTTTTTAACCGGCAGCCGCTTTGAGACCAAGCTGATTACTGATCCCACTGATTTTTACACTGAAATTGTCCAGGATTTCTGGCGGATAAACTTCTTTGATAACAATGATGGTCTTACTGCTGCTGTGCTTGGGCGCAAAATATCGCCGCAAACCCTGGTTGGTTTTATCAGGCAGTTGCTGCTTAATCCGGGTTGCCAGGTGGAACCGCACTACACAGAGGCTGATATTACTGCCATTACGGTTGACTGTAGCAAGCTGTATGGACAGCTGCAAAAAATCTGGCAGAAAAGGCGCGAAGAGCTGACCGAGCTTTTAGAGACCCACAAAGGTTTAAGCCGCAGCGCGAAAAACTATCATCCTGATAACCTGCCCCTGCTTTTTGAAGCCATGGACGGTTATTGCAATAATAATCAGCAATGGGCATTGTTTAGTGATTTCAACAAGTTTTGCAGCAACTACATGGAGGGGCAGCGGCTTAAAAAAACCGATCCACCCAAAGATACTTTCTTTAATCTTGCAGACCAGATTATGCAGCTTGCTGATCAGAGAATTTTGGCAGTTAAATCAGAGCTTTATCAATATTGCCGCCATGAACTTGCCAGCCGCAAAGAAAAACAGAATATCTGTTTTTTTGATGATTTGCTGACCAAGCTTTACACTGGATTACAGCAATCTGCTGCAAAAGAGCTGGCAATGGTGTTGCGTGAGCAGTTTAGGGCAGCACTTATTGATGAATTTCAGGATACAGACCCGCTGCAATACGGGATTTTCAGGCAGATTTACAGCAGTGGTAACCAGCCTCTGTTTTTAATTGGTGATCCCAAGCAGGCGATTTACAGCTTCAGAGGCGCGGATATCTTTGCCTATCTTCAGGCAGTGCAGGATACAGACAGTAACCATCGCTTTACCCTTACGGTTAACCGCCGTTCTACACCGCAACTGCTGCAAGGTTTTAACACTATTTTTCAAAACCGCACCAACCCTTTTATCCATAAAGATATTGGTTATGAAAAAGCAAAGCCTGCCCCTGACTGGAAAACTGACCAGCTGGTAATAAACGGTGATGCTGCACCAATACAGCTTTGGTATTTGCCGCAAACCGATAAGCCGTACAGTGTTGATGAAGCAAACCGCTGGGCTGCAAAAAACACTGCTGCCGAGATAGCCAGGCTATTGCAGCAGGCACGCAACAAACAGGCAATGCTTAATGACCAGCCTTTGCAACCAGGTGATATTGCAGTGATTGTACGCACCCACCGTCAAGGGCAGATGGTGCGCAAGGCACTGCAAAAACTGAATATTCCCAGTGTAATGCGCAGTGATGCCTCTGTTTTTGATGCACCGGAAGCAACAGAACTTGCCTTACTGATGCAATCCATCCTTTCGCCCCATAATGAGCCGCTGCTGCGTGCTGCCCTGGTAAGTGATCTGCTGGGTAAAACTGCCACTGAAATAGCAGAACTGCTTGAAGATGAAGCTGCATGGGAAAAACTGCTGCGACATTTTAATGATTATCACCAGTTATGGCAGGATAAGGGTTTTATGGTGATGTTCCGGTTTTTGCTTGTCCGTGAACAGGTGCGGGCAAGGTTACTTGCCTTTAATGATGGTGAGCGGCGGCTTACCAACCTGTTGCATATTGCCGAGCTGGTGCATAGTGCAGTCCATCAGCAAAATCTGGGGATGGAGGCTGCAACAGCCTGGCTGGTAGAAAAAGTGGCAACAGCAGATAAAAAGGATGAGTATCAGCAACGGCTGGAAACAGATAACGCACTGGTGCGCATTGTAACCATTCATATGAGTAAGGGGCTTGAGTATCCTATTGTTTTTAATCCGTTTTTGTGGGATGGCAGCAGTGATGCCGGGCAGGAAACCATCAATTTTCATGAGCAATTCAAGCTGATTAAGGATTTTGGCTCTTCTGACTATGCCAAACGGCAGCCACAGGCAGAAGAGGAGCTGCTGGCAGAAAATCTGCGGCTTTTTTATGTGGCTGTAACCAGGGCGCGTTGCCGTTGTTACCTGCTGGCAGTGCAGGCTGGTAAAAACAAAGAACGGCAGGCACGCTCACCTTTAAATCTGCTGCTTGTGGCGGATAATGCAACAGATGATTTTACGGAACAGATTAGGCGATTGGCAGCCAAATCAGATGGCAGTATCAATGCTAGCCTCTGTAATCTGGAAGCTACTGAACAGACCACGCCTTTGCAGCCTGAAGATCGGGCAATAACACAACCCCACCCCCGTCAGACTACCAGGCAGCAGCATGATTACTGGCGGGTTACCAGCTTTACTGCCCTTGCAGCCGCAGATTATCGCCAGCCAGAGCAGCCTGATCGGGATGAACACCAACAACAGCCACCGCAGGATATTGAAGTCCAGCCGGAGCAGCTGGATATTTTTGGTTTTCCCCGTGGTGCAAAAGCCGGACTTTTCTTCCATGAGCTGCTGGAAGAGCTTGATTTTACCGCATCTGACCAGGAAAAAATAAAGCTGCATATCGGTAAACTGCTGGACAAATATAACTACGGACAACAATGGCTGCCGGTTGTTCAGCGTATGCTTGGTGATCTGTTTAAAGTGCGGTTTGCAGCTCCGGATGGTGCAGGATTTACCCTGGGTGAGCTTGCTGCCAACAGCTTGCTGCCAGAAATGGAGTTTTTTTTCCCGCTGCGTTTGATTCAGTCAGAACAGTTGGCGGCTTTGCTGCGTAGTAAGGGAGATTTCAAGGCTCCGCTGGATGGCAACAGTCTGGCACAGCGGCTTGGTTTTAGGCCTGTGCAGGGGATGGTACGCGGGTTTATTGACCTGATTTTCCGCCACAATGACCGCTATTATCTTCTGGACTGGAAATCTAACCACTTGGGCTATAAAGCAGAGGATTACAACCCTACTGCCATTGCCGCTGAGATGGAGCGCAATCTTTATCCGCTGCAATATCTGCTTTACACCGTTGCCCTGCACCATTATCTGGGGCTGCGGATAAAAAACTATGCTTATGATCAGCATTTCGGCGGGGTTATCTATCTGTTTTTACGAGGCATTGCGCCGGAAAGCAGCCCATCTTGCGGACTTTATCAGGATCGTCCATCACGGGAGCTGGTGGAAGAACTGAGTAAGTTGATGGTTGAATAAATAATTCCCCCACCGTCATTCTGCAGGAAGCGTTAGCGAACTTGCAGAATCTAAAACCAGATCCTGCGACTTGCACGCAGGATGACGACTTTTGGTGCGCAGGGCAGACTCCGTCGCAGGTTCTAATACATGACCAACCTTTATGGATTACCGAGATGACCGACCAGACCAATCTTGATCAGCATTTTGCTGAATTTATCTGTCGCCTGGCGAACCTTGCAAAAGGTGCTGATTATCAGCTTTTGCACAAGCTTGCAGCAATGACTTCTGCTGCCCTGCGCAGCGGGCATGTTTGCCTTGATACGACTATGCTGGCAGTGGCTGATGAACTGGAGCCTGTTCTACCTGATCATAATGAGCTGGCTTGCCGTCTGTACAAAACCGGTGTGGTTGGCAGACCGGATGAGCGCAAGCCTCTGATTCTGGATGATGCAGGCAGGCTTTACCTTTATCGCTATCACCAATATGAGCAAAACCTGGCAACAGCATTGCTGCAAAAAGCTGCTGTGCCGCAAAGCGTTGATGAGGCTGCCCTGCAAGAAAGGCTGCAACTTTATTTTCCAAACAGTGATGATAACCAGCCGGATTACCAGCAGCAGGCAGCGATAACAGCATTAAAACAACAGCTTTGTATTATCTGCGGTGGTCCTGGTACCGGTAAAACCAGCACAGTTGTACGTATTCTGGCACTTTTGTTGGAGCAATCTCCTGGCTTACGGATTGCCCTTGCCGCACCAACTGGCAAAGCTGCTGCCCGTTTGCGGGAATCGATTTTACAGGCAAAGCAAAATATACCTTGCAGCGAGCAGATTAAAAAACTGCTGCCAGACAGGGCAACAACCCTGCACAGCCTGCTTGGCCATCGCCATAATCAGGCGCGTTTTAAGTATAATCGGGAAAACCCGCTGCCCTTTGATGCTGTGATTGTTGATGAAGCCTCCATGATTTCGCTGCCCTTAATGGCAAAACTTGTGGCTGCATTGCCATCCCATGCAAGGCTTATTATGCTGGGCGACCGTGACCAGTTGGCATCGGTGGAGGCGGGCGCGGTGTTGGGGGATATCTGTCCGGCAGATGTTGAGCTGTCAGAAAGTAATTCCACGCTGAAAAAGAATATCTGTATTTTGCGCAAAAGTTACCGCTTTGGTGAGCAGGGGGATATTGCCGGTCTTGCAACAGCCATCAACAGCGGTGACAGCAGGCAGGCGATGAAGCTGTTATCCGGAAAATCAGGTAATATCTCATTTTGCCAGCTTTTGCCTGCAAACCAGTTGCAGCAGCAGCTGAAAACAACAATTCTGGATGGATTTACACCGTGCTTTACGGCAAAGACGGCTAAAGAAGCGTTAAAACACCTGGCTGATTTCCGTATTTTAACACCGCTGCGGCAAGGTATAACCGGTGTTACAGGGCTTAACCGGCTTGCGGAAGAGCTGCTGGCAGAGGAAAAACTTATGCCTGCTGGCAGACAATGGTACAAGGGGCGACCAATAATGATTACGGCTAACGCGCCCCGGTTGCAGCTTTTTAACGGTGATATCGGGATTGCCTGGCCGGATCCGGCGGCTGGCGGTCAATTGCGGGTTTGCTTTGCCAATGCAGATGGTGAACCCAGATGGCTGGCACCGTTACGCCTTCCTGCCCATGAAACCGCCTTTGCCTTAACCATCCACAAAAGCCAGGGTTCTGAATTTACCAGCCTGCTGATGTTATTGCCTGAAGAAGACAGCCCGCTTCTAACCCGCGAGCTGCTCTATACCGGCATCACCCGTGCCAGAAAAAAGATTGAAATATGGGGAAAAAGCGAACTACTGCCGGCAATAATCGCCCGCCGCACAGAACGCAGCTCAGGTCTGAAAGATGCTTTGTGGTGATAGTGTGAAACACGGTAGTTGTATTTTTGTAGTTTGTAGACTACGCTGTATGTATGATTCAGTTAAAGCAGACAAAGACCTACGAAAGATGGGAGGCTCGACTCAAGGACAAACGGGCGAGAACTTTTATTGCCGCGCGTTTGATGCGTTTGTCAGCTGGTTTGTATGGGCGAAAGAATGGAGTGACCAAGATGACTGAAAGACTGACAACCTATGACCCTGCTGCCGCCTTGGTGGATGATGAGGAAATTGCATTTTTCATGGCAGATGCCTTTGAAACAGGCGATGCAAATTATATTGCCAAAGCTCTTGGTGTGGTTGCCCGTGCCAAAGGAATGACGGAAATAGCCCAAAAGACAGGGCTATCCCGCGAGCAGCTTTATCGCTCCTTTAGCGAGCGCGGTAATCCAACCCTGAAAACTACCCTTGCCGTGATGCGAGCCCTTGGCATTGATATGACTGCCAAACCCCATGCCACAGCCTGACTTGTGAATAAATAGCTATTATACAAATGAAAAAGCCCCTGAAAAATCAGGGGCTTACGTTTTGTGCTGGCGGAGAGAGAGGGATTCGAACCCTCGATACCGGTTTCCCAGTATACTCGCTTAGCAGGCGAGCGCCTTCGACCTACTCGGCCATCTCTCCGAAGACAAGAAAAAATAAGTTATGATAAAAATCAGTTTTTTGCAAGTATTAAAAATCTTTTCATTGACGCTGTACCAGCCAAAGTCTAAATTCATTATGCTATGAATATTCTTTCCCTTTTAAATCCTCCGCAAAAGCAGGCTGTGCTGCATGGTGAAGGACCACTTCTGATTCTTGCCGGTGCCGGTTCGGGCAAAACCAGGGTGATTACCCACCGCATTGTGCATCTTGTAAAAGAGCGTGGTGTGCGCCCTTACAATATTTTGGCAGTAACTTTTACCAACAAGGCTGCCGGTGAGATGTCCGAGCGGGTGCGTCAGTTGCTTGCCGATGATGAGCAAAACTGCAACCCGTTTGCGGCAAAGCCCGCGCTGCCGCTGATTGCTACTTTTCACTCAGCCTGTGGTCGTATGTTGCGCAAAGATGGTCACCTGCTTGGTTATGATTCCTCCTACGCCATTTACGATGATAAAGACAGCGAGCGTTTGCTGAAGGAAATTGTGCGGGAGCTTGATCTGGATGATAAAAAGTTTGCCCCTGCCAAGCTTGGTGGTCGGATAGATGATTGCAAAAACCGTGGGCTTTTACCCCATGAGCTGCCTTTAGATGATCTCTGGAACAAGCAGTTTGCCGAGATTTACGCCACCTACCAGGACAGGCTGATGCGCTGCAATGCCATGGATTTTGGTGATCTGCTGTTACAGGCAGTGCAGCTTCTTGAAAAACATCCTGATGCTTTGGCTTACTGGCAGGAGCGTTTTCAATGGCTTTTGGTTGATGAGTATCAGGATACAAACCCGATTCAGTACCGTTTGATACACCTTTTGTCAGGCAAACGTCGCAATCTTTGCGTTGTTGGTGATGATGATCAGTCAATCTATTCCTGGCGCGGCGCAGATATCCGTAATATCCTTGAGTTTGAAAAGGATTTTCCCGATGTGAGCATCATCCGTTTGGAGCAGAACTACCGCTCCACTCCCACCATTTTAAAGGCTGCTTCAAGTGTGGTTGCCAATAACCTGGGGCGTAAGCAAAAGACTCTGTGGACGCAAAATCCGGACGGTGATCCAATCTGCTGTCAGGAGCTGGAAAACGACCGTGAAGAAGCCCGTTTTGTTGCCAAAGAGGTAAGCAGGCTTGGGCGTAGCGGGCTTTCCCTTGCAGAAACAGCAGTGCTTTACCGCACCAACGCCCAATCCCGTCTGCTGGAAGAGGCACTGGCAGCGGCGCAACTGCCTTATCATATTGTTGGTGGCATCCGTTTCTACGCCCGTATGGAGATTAAAGATATTCTTGCCTATCTGCGGGTGCTGGAAAATCCGGCGGATGAAGTATCGCTAAAGCGGATTATCAATGTGCCTGCACGGGGAATTGGCACCAGCACAGTTGAAAAAATCAGCTTGCTGGCACAGCAAAACAACATTGATTTTTACACTGCCCTGCATGAAGTGACTCAGACCGGTCTGCTTGCCGGTGCTGCCAGAAACAAGGTTGGCGGATTTGTGCTTTTGCTGGAAAACTTCCGCAAGCTGATGACTGAACTGCCGCTGCCCGACCTGCTGGATTATGTGATGGACAAGACCGGCTACCTGGACAGGTTGCGGGAAAGCAGGGATGAGGCTGATTTGGAGCGTCTGGAAAACCTGGATCAGCTGAAGGCTGCTGTGGAGGAGTTTGCCGAGACCAATCCGCAGGCAGGGCTTGCCGGTTTTCTGGAGCAGGTGGCACTGGTGAGTGATATTGAAAGTACTGCAAAAGGTAGGCGTTCAATAACTTTGATGACCCTCCATGCCGCCAAGGGGCTGGAGTTTAAGGCTGTGTTTATGGTTGGTATGGAGGAGCGGCTTTTCCCCCATATCCGCTCTCTGGATGATCCGGATGCCATGGAGGAAGAACGCCGGCTTTGTTATGTGGGAATGACCAGGGCGCGGGAGCGTCTTTATCTTCTTCATGCCAGAAGGCGGCACCTTTTTGGGCAAGAACAGGCTAATCTTTCTTCCCGCTTTTTACGGGAGATACCGCCAGAGCTTTTGACAGGAAATGGCACAGCAGGGGGAGCACAGACTTTTACTGCTCCTTCAGCTTATGTAACAAGGCAGGAGCAGAAAAGCACTGCAACGGGCAGCCATAATCTATCGGCAGTACATGCCGCACAGGCAGAAGTTGAGGTGTTGCCGGAGCCTGACGAGGATTACGGCAATGGCGTTTATTCAGGGATGCGGGTCAGTCATCCCAAATTTGGTGCAGGCACCATCCGCAGGGTTGAAGGCAACGGTGATAACCAGAAAGTAACTGTATGGTTTAACAGCTGCGGTCCCAAAAAGTTGATGCTGCGCTTTGCCGGACTACAAAGGATTTAGATTGATAGAGCTTAATTACGATCAGATACTGGAAGCCAGTTACCGCCTGAACAAACGGGTATTACGTACAGAGCTGGTGGCTTCACCCCATTTCAGCGAAAAGCTGGGGGTGCCGGTATTGCTTAAATGTGAAAACCTGCAAAAAACAGGTGCCTTCAAGCTGCGTGGTGCGCTTAATTTTATGACTGCCCGTGACCGTGCTGATCTTGCCAAAGGTGTAACAGCTGCTTCTGCCGGTAACCATGCTCAAGGGGTTGCCTTTGGTGCAGATCTGCTGGGGATTGGTGCGCGTATTTTTATGCCTGAAAATACACCACCGCAAAAAGTGCAGGCAACTAAAGACCTTGGTGCCGAGGTGGTGCTGACAGGTGCCAATTATGATGAATCTTGTGAAGCAGCCCAGGAAGATAGCCATAAAAACGGTACGGTGTTTATCCATCCTTTTGATGATCCGCTGGTAATAGCAGGGCAGGGCACCATTGGTCTGGAAATTCTGAAAGAGCTTCCTGATGTGAGCAATCTGCTGGTGCCAATAGGTGGTGGCGGGCTGATTGCCGGTGTTGCCACAGCGATTAAGACAACCAACCCGCAAGTGAGGATTATTGGTGTTGAAGCTGCCACTGCTCCATCAATGCAGCAGGCTGTGCAGCAGGGAAAACCCTGTACAATCCCCATATCCCAAACCATAGCAGATGGTATTGCAGTAAAAACAGCGGGTAATGTGACTCTGCCCATCATCAAAGAGCTGGTGGATGAGATTGCTGTGGTGGAGGAGGAAGAGATTGCCCTTGCCATAGTTGCGCTGCTGGAAAAAAGCAAGTTGCTGGTGGAAGGTGCCGGTGCCGTTACCCTGGCAGCCTTGTTGAACAACAAGGTGGCTAACCTGCAAGGTAAAACTGTTTGCCTGCTTTCCGGCGGTAATATTGATGTGCGTACACTATCGGTTGTGGTGGAACGGGCGTTGCTGGCAGCGGGGCGTTACCTGCGCTTACGTATCCAGATGGAGGATATGCCCGGTGCCCTGGCGCGGCTGACTGCGGATATTGCCAAAGCCCAGGCGAACATCAATCTGATTAACCATGACCGGCGCACTAAAGGATTGGGGCTTGGGCGTACTGAGGTTCAACTGGTGCTGGAAACCAGAGGGCAGGAACATGCAGCAATGGTGTTGGATTGTTTGAGGGGGTGTGGGTATAGGCTTGAAGTAGATTAGTTTCCGCACGGAAAGGGAGGTCATTTTATGTCTATGGAGATAACATCAAGTACAACAGTTGGTGAGGTTGTGGCTGCTGATTACCGCAATGCCAGTATTTTTGAGCAGTATGGCATTGATTTTTGCTGCGGCGGCAATATAAGCCTTGAACAGGTCTGCAAGGATAAAGGTGTCGAGCTTGCTGATCTGCTTGCCGAGCTTGGTAAGGTGCAAAGTGAGCCGGTTGACCGCAGCCAGAATTATCTTGCCTGGTCGCTTTCTTTTCTGGCGGATTATATTGTTAATACCCACCACAGCTATCTTTATGAAACCGATGACCAGCTTGTTGCCTATACTAAAAAAATTGCAACTGTGCATGGTGAGCATCATCCGGAGCTGCTTGAGATTGCCAGAATCTTTGAAAAAATAGCTACTGATATGGCAGGGCATTTAAAGGAAGAGGAAGAACAGCTGTTTCCGGCTATAAAGCGTGCCGAAGGGATGAAAAACAATGGTAATGAACCTGCCGCAACTGACCGCGAGCTTATTGCCAGTTCACTTGCCAGGCTGCACAGGGAACATGATGAAATCGGTGATGCCATCCATGAAATTCGCCGTCTTGCCGCTGATTACAAGTTGCCAGCCGATGCCTGCAATACATTTACGCTTACTTACCGCAAGCTGGCAGAATATGAAGATGATTTGCACAAACATGTGCATCTGGAAAATAATATTCTCTTTCCTAAGGCAGCTAAACTGTAAGGGCTATTAAAGGATATGTGATACTTAACAAAAAAAAGGGCACGGAAAAAACCGTGCCCTTTTCCAATTTGCAATATAGAGCGGATTACTCGGTTATCTTCACTGTGCCATCATCTTCAAACTTAACATTGGCATTTAAAACCTTCACATTGGTGATCCCTTTTGCCTTCAGGGTTTCAAAGGCAATGCCGGCACGCAGACCGGTTGCACAATGCACAATAACCTGCTTGTCTTTCGGGATTTCCTGATAACGGGCACCGATCTGATCAGACGGAACATGCAGCGCGTTTTTAAAGCTGCCTGTTGTACGCTCTGCATCATTACGCACATCAAGAATAACCACATCCTTGTTGTTTAAAGCCTTGTCAAAATCAGCAATGGTAATGTCGTTTGGTCCAAGTTTGCGCTCAAAAGTCAGGTTTTCAGGGGCAGGATTTGCACCTGTTTCAAGCTGATTACCAAGTTGCTGCCACTTGGCAATCCCGCCAGGGAAGAAAGTGGCCTTGGTGAGACCAAAATCAAGCATTGTTTCCAGTGCCTTGTCGATATCTGCCTGATTATCACTGTAAAAAACGATTGCTGCGCCTTTGTATGAAGGCCAGTTTGATTCTTCATAATCGTCCAGTTTATCAACCGGCAGACTGAGGGCGCGGGGGATATGTCCTGCCGCAAATTTTTCAGCAGAGCGCAGGTCAATCAACAAAATGTTGTCATCTTTTACAAACTTTGGCGAAGAAACAAAAGGCAGATCAGCCTTTGCCCAGGCAGGATCACCGCCGGAGAAAACCTTTACATTGGTGTAACCGTTTTTTGCTGCCAGACCGGCAGCTTTAATTGAAAACGGACAGGTGGGACCTCCGCACCAGAAGATAATCTGCTTGTTTTTATCTGTGCCAAGCCTGCTGGCCACATTGCCCGCCTGGTCAAGCTTTTCCATTTCAGCATCGGTCAGATGCTGTGAGCCTGGGATGGTGGCTGCATGGAAACGACCAGCCGGACGGCTGTCAAACAGCAGGTAATCACCTGTTGCCCCTGTATCCACAAGTGCTTGCAAATCTTTAACTGAAATTACCGAAACACCGGTAGGCATAACCGGTCCGGCAGGTTTTGCTGTTTGCACTGCTGCTGTAGCCTGTGTTGCCACTGCCTCTTTTTTTACCTGGGGTCCGGTTTCGCAAGCTGTCAGCAGTGCAGCTGCTGCGAGTACTAGAAAACTTTGCGTGATTTTGTTCTTGATACTCATTTGTTACTCCTTCCTTGTGATATTCAGAGCTTATGTCAGCTCAGATAATGCTTATAGGTGTATATATGATTTGCTAAATATGATGCTTATACTAAAGTTCCCCGCAACGCTATGCACTACGGGGAACAAACAACTACTTACAGTTTAACAGACCTTTTAAAATATTATACATAAATATCTGTTACTTCTTTTTAGGGGTAAAACGTCCCCCTGTTTTCAGTGGATCACCTGCGTAACCAAGTGCTTTCCAATCCATCTGGGTACCCCTGTTGTGGCAATCACCACATTTAAGTGCTTTTTCCTTAGGGGCAACTTCGTGGGGGGCAGCAATATAGGCAACGGTTTTTACAAACTGGTACTTGCCGCTGTAAGGCAGACCAAGGTCCTGTCCGCCATCTTTAAGAGCCTTGTCCCAATCATAATGTTTCCACAATGATTCATACTGCTGGAAAGTGCTCAGATATTTGTTAACAGAATCCATGGGTTGTGAGCCATGATGAAGCTTGTAAGGATAGATTTTGGCAGTCTTATCCTTGATATCACCGTGGGGCTTCATGATGTTAACCGGTTTGCTCGCATCCTTAATCTTGTCACCAATCATGTAGCGTTCCATTTTACCGTTATACCAGGCATAGGTTGGCTTGATATTTTGGGCATACTGGAAAGTTCCTTTGCGCTTTGCAAAGGTTTCACGATCAAATTCATCATCATAATCTTCTTCCAGATCTGTGCGGCCAACATCTTCCCAGAACCAGCCTGTTTTTGTGGCCTGTCCGCGGGAAATAGCCGGAATATGGCAGGTCTGACAGGCAACAGCAGCTGCGTGGCGATCAAGAATGCCTTTGGAGGTTGCCTTGGCATGGGGGTCAGTATGGCAGTCTTCACAGCTTACCCGTGAATCATAATGCGCCATCATACTGGAAGCACCGGCGATTTTGTGATCATTGTTGGTACGGTGGCAATCCTGGCAGGTAAAACCTAGGCCACCTTTTTCCGGTGATGCCATATGCACATCCTGCTCTTTTGTTGCTTTCAGCAGGGTTGTGTCAAGTCCGGGTGCTTTTACCGCATCACCGCCACCACCGTAGAAGTGACAATAGCCGCAGTTTACAAGCCCTGGCTTGCCAACGGATTGTGCAGCTTTGGTCAGGTCCATGGAGCCTCTCTGGATAGCGGTCATGTTGATATCGCAGCCAACAGCAGCACGTTCGTAGTTGCCTGCCTTGGCATGGCATACAAGGCAATCAACGCGGGTTTTATCCTTAAAATCAAAGTTTGCAGATGTCCAGCCATAACCGGCATGGCATTTACCACATGATTCCATTGGTTTTGCATCCTTACCGTTAAACACGGTGGTGCAAAAGTTGTTGATCATGTTAAATTTGCCATACTCTTTTTTGCTGTTTTCCAGACCGGCAACATGGTTTGGTGTGCCTTTCCAGTTCCAGTGGGTGGTTTTCATAAAGTCTGTTGCTTCTTTCTCATGGCACTCAATACATGCCTTGGTTACAGACTGTCCGTCTGTAAAGGGACCGGTGAGAAAATCTTTATGATCCACACCAGCAGCAGCCGGAAGCGCGGACAAGCAGAATAAAAGTGCAGCAGAAATAGCTGCTGATACTGCCAATCTCATAACTTTACCCTTTCTGTAATAAAAGGCTGACCCTGTTAATTGGTCAGCCTTTATAATGTTAACAATTAAATGTTACTAGCAACCGCCGGTTTTTCTAAACAGTTTGCTGTTGTTGCCATCATCAGTAATTTCAAACTTGCTGCGGATTTCATCTTCAACAACAATACGCTTGTCTTTAAACTTTGCCAGAGTTTCGTCATCAGTAACTTTAATAACTACGTCCTTGCCGCTTTTGTTGTCTTTAACAGTTACAATGGCTGATTTTTGGTCAGCAGCCATTTCTATTTTCTGGATTGGACCTACAGTGCGACCATCAGCAGCAAATACAGATGTTACTGAAAGTGAAGCAACCAGCATTGCACCAAGAACTACTTTTGCGATTTTTGTCATTTTTTTCTCCTTTTTCTTGTGATGTATCCATTGCCTGCATCGGGCATCAGAAAGTTGTATACAGTATTTATACACTAATCAGAACTGAACTACAAATGTTCCGTAAATATCGTGTGCATTTTTTACAGGAGCCTGCATCAACATAGTATCAGGGGTAATGGTGGAAATCTTGATTGGTGCACCTACCCAGTTGTTGCTGCCGGTGTACTGGAAATCATAATACTGATAGCCAAGCTTGAAGAAAGCCTTGGCAAAGTAGGAGGAAATCGGTTTCAGATCAAGCTCCTGGATGATGTACGGCTCAAACACATGACCACGGGTACCAACTTTGCTGGTCCACATATCTTCTGCGGCAGGGGCAAAGGTGATCCAGTTTTTGGAGCCGTAGTTGTACTCAAAGCCGATTTTGGTTTTGCTGGGCAGGTCGTAACGTATTCCGGTATAGATGGCATAGCCGGTTTTGTCTTTAGCTGCTTCGGGGCTAAACGGTGAACCGCTTAAAAGACCCTGGAACATTGCCTGACCGGAAACATTGTTGTTGGGACGGGTAACGCTGATACCACCATCAACAAAGAAGTTTAGATCGCCAGGACCAACATTTTTAAGTGTGGACATGGCACCAAGACCAAACCAGTCAATGTCACCCAGGCTGGTTGATGGTCTGGTGTCGCCAAAGGCGGTGTTTTTCATGACCGGGAAATCAAAAATATTGAAGCCGCGATTCCACTGAAACCATACCCGCAGTGGATCAGTTTCATAAGGGATGATTGCCACACCCAGCATATCCGTATCTTTCAGGCTGTTGTTGGGAGTGGAGCGGAAGCCGGAATCAAAGCCACGACCGTAGCAGACTTTGGCATAAAAACCTGGCAATGCTTCAATGTCAGGGGCATAGCCCAAGGTCATGCCATCAAAGGCATAGTTTACCAGTAGTGATGGTGTACCACCGTTACCAGGGCGGGCAGTGTTGTTTTTAAGGTTAAAAGGTGCACCATCGGTTGATGGGCGACGGCCCACAGACAGCCAGATCGGCTCGCCAAGGATTTCGCTCCAGGTGGCATAGGCGCGGTCCACATTAAGGTAGCTGTTGGAAGGTACATGACCCAGGGTGCCATCAAAAACACCGGTGCGATCAGCAAAAAAAGCATTGCCATTAACAGCATTGTCATCTTGTGAGCCAAAGGTTTTATACATACCCAGCTTGACGTTTACAGATACGTTTTGGGTGGCTTGTGCCTTGATATCCAGGTTGAATTTGTTGGTATAGATGGTGGAGTTGCGGGGTTTGTAGGGATTCGTGGTGACCATGCTATTTTGCAACATATTTTCAAACGCAGGATCACTTTTCAGCATTCCTGTAAATCCATATGCAGTGTTAAAGTCTGTGGTGTTTACCATCATATCCTGTATCTGCTGCACATCAGTTGCGTAACCATTGCTTAGCATGTAGCCTGCTATTTGACCAAAGTTGTCACTGGTCATAGGATCAGTATATGCCTTGGTTTTGCCATGCAGGCTGTCCATGCGGAACTGGTAACTGCCACCAATATGCAGCCACTTACCCAGTGATTTGTTCTCCATCCGCTCCACCTGACCTTTAAGCTGCTCCATT
>JAVERM010000038.1:0-15881 GCA_034007105.1 Trichlorobacter sp. | reverse complement strand
AATGTACGTATTGATCAGTTCCCCGATGTTATCCTTGCCCGTTGGTTTAACTTCAAAGCTGCCAGCCTGCTGCGCTTTTCTGAAACAGAAACAGCCGATGTCAATATGAGTGAGCTATTCAAATAAGCCATGAGCTGGCTGGGACTTACCCTTACCCTGGGGCTGACCGCAGGCACATCACTGGCTGGCGGCTGGTGGTTTGTCCGCTGTCAGCGTCAGGCTCGCTTCATGTTGGATACCCCCACCTCAAAAATCCGCTCTGCTGCCCAAGGTTATGTTGAGCTGTACGGCATATTGCAGAAATATCATGCGCCCCTGGTGGCACCTCTGACAGGTCTGCCCTGTGTCTGGTGGAGCTATCGTATTGAAGAGCGCGAAAGCAGCGGTGGCAGAAAAAGCCACTGGCGAACCATTGAGCAGAAAACCAGTAATGCCCCCCTGTTGCTGGATGACAACACCGGACAGTGCCTGATTGCCCCTGCCGGTGCCAAGGTAATGGCAGTACGTCGCCAGGTCTGGCACGGTGATAGCTGCTACCCGCTTGCTGATACACCAGTGCATCGGTTTAGTGGACTAATACTGGGGCAAAGCCGCTACCGTTATACTGAAGAACGTTTGCTGGAAGGGGATTTTTTATACGCCATTGGTCAGTTTTATACGCTGGGCGGCGCACATTATGAGGTGGATGAAGAAACACTACGGGCGCAGATAATCCGCCAATGGAAGCAGGATTTACCCGACCTGCACAACCGCTTTGACAGCAACGGAGATGGTCAGCTGGATGAAGCAGAATGGGAAAATACCCGCCATGCCGCGCTGCTGGAAGCCCGCAAGCAGATACAGGAATTGCGCAATGCACCTGCACAACATCACATGTGCCAGCCTGGCGAAAACCAGCCCTTTATCCTGTCCAACCATGGTGAAGATGAACTATCCCGCCGCCTTTACTGGAAAAGCATCGGCTGTGCCCTGCTCTGCCTGGCTGGCGCACTTGCCACTGCCTGTATTCTTAATAAGTTGTAAGCTGCAAGCGTGGTTTAAAAACCTTAACAGACTTTTGAAAACGTTATGAGGAAGGCTGTTAAAAACACTCAATTAGGGTCTGTGTAATCAACAATATCACCATTATAACTGCGCACCTGCCACAGCCCATCTTTTACACAGCGGGCTGTTTCCTTTAAAAGCGGTACTTTGCCCTTGCCTTCTGGCAGATCTACCACAAAGTGCGGTATTGCCATGCCAGAGATTTTACCCCGCAGTTCATCCATCAGTTCCATCCCTTTTGCCAGCGCAGTTCTGAAATGGGCAGTACCTTTTACCAAGTCCATCTGGTGCAGGTAGTAGGGTCTTACCCGCATCCGCAGTAATCCTCTGAAAAGTTTATCCAGCACTGTTGTGCTGTCATTTACACCTTTTAGCAGAACCGTCTGGTTGGCAAGCGGTATACCGGCAGCAATAAGCAGTTCACAGGCTCTGGCTGACTGTTCTGTCAGTTCTGCCGGATGGTTGAAGTGGGTGTTAAGGTAAAGGGGATGGTGCTTTGCCAGCATACGGCAAAGCTGCGGTGTAATCCTCTCCGGATCGGTTACCGGCAAACGGCTGCCGATACGGATAATCTCCACATGGGGGATTTTTGTCAGCTGCTCTAACAGGTTGTCCAGATAATCAGGTGGCAGCATCAGCGGATCACCACCTGAAACAAGGATATCCTTTAGGGCTGGGGTTTCTGCAATATAGGCAATGGCTTTAGCCAGATCAAGACCAGAACCAACGCAGCCAATCGAGCGTTTACGCATACAAAAACGGCAGTAAACCGCACAGCTGTTGCTGGCAAGTAGTACGGCACGGTCAGGGTAGCGGTGGATTAGTCCGGGTACCGGGCTTAGGCGTTCTTCATCAAGGGGGTCTGGTTGCTGGTCATCGTCCAGTTCCTGCAAGGATGGGATTGCCTGAAGCCAGATCGGATCAAAAGGTTTTTTAATCAAACTGGCATAGTAGGCAGATATGCGGAAAGGGTAACGGCTGGCAACCGCGTTCAAAGCTGGGTCATCAACCTTGAAACGGTGCAGCAGTTCATCAAGGCTTTCAGCAGGTGATAGGTTTTCAGACAGGTGTTTCAACGTAGCAGTACTTTTACAAATTTAAACAGGTAGTCAACACCAGACCAGATGGTCAGCAAAAGGGCGATCCAGAGAAAAAACATACCGGCATTGTGCATTGAAACCGTAAGCAGTGGGTGCTGGATGCCGAAAAACCAGTTGTAGTCATAATGAAGCAGTAAACCGATGATAGCTGTTATCTGAAAAATGGTTTTGTATTTGCCCAGATTGGAAGCCTGTATAACAATCCCTTCACTGGATGCGATGCTGCGCAGTCCGGTAATGATGATTTCTCTGGCAAGGATGATTAGTACAATCCAGGCTGGAGCGCGGTTGTAGGGCAGAATCATCACCAGTGCTGCTGTTACAATAAGCTTGTCAGCAATGGGGTCCAGAAATTTTCCAAACACTGTAACTATCTGCATTCTGCGTGCCAGATAGCCATCCAGCCAATCGGTTGCCGAAGCAATGGCAAAAACCACGGCAGCCCAAAAGCAGGCACTGCGTGTAGGCTCCAGCAACAAAACAACCAGCAGCGGTATGCAGGCTATCCTGAAAAGAGTAACAATATTGGGGGGATTTAAGATAACAGAACGCTTGGACATGGCAATATCGCTTAATTGTTTTCCATATAGGCAAGCACACGGTTCACATAGGTGCGGGTTTCCTGGTAGGGAGGGATGCCACCGTAACGGGCAACCTTGCCCATGCCTGCATTGTAGGCTGCCAAAGCTAAAGGCACATCACCATTAAAGGTATCCAGCAAAAAGCGGAGGTAACGCACACCGCCATCTACATTTTGCTGGGGGTCAAAGCTGTTGGTTACATTCAGGTCTTTGGCAGTTTCCGGCATCAGCTGCATAAGTCCGCTGGCACCAACACGGGAAACAGCATTGGGATCAAAGCCTGATTCTGCCTTGATTACTGCCTTGACAAGTGCGGGGTTAACACCATAACGGGCAGCACTGCTGTTAATCAGCGGTTCAAACTCTTTGGGATTACGCCCTGCTGCAAAGCGAAACTGTGTCCGTAGTTGCCGGTCTTTGCGCAGGTCTTTCATATATACTTTAAAACGTCTGTCCCGTGGAGTATTGGTAAAATGCACCACACCATCGGCATCTTCATAGCGGTAGATGTCAGCAGTTGCAGGGGCAGGCACAAAAAGCAGGGCAAGTAGCAGTAAAACAAGCCGGCAATACCTGCCCGAATGTTTTATCTGCACCTGCCCGGATGATATGTCAGACTTTGTATACATTGGTTTAGTAGGCGTAAATAGAGCTGAAAAGTCAAGGATTTTAAATACAAACCTGATTTGACTTACCGCTTGCTGTTGCGGCAAGCCAGTGCTGCCCCCACAAACGCCTTAAAAAGCGGATGGGGCTTTAAAGGTTTTGATTTAAATTCAGGATGGAATTGACAACCCAGAAACCAGGGATGATCCGCCAGCTCAATGATTTCCACCAGCTCTTTTTGCCGGTTGGTGCCAGATAAAACCAGACCGTGATCAATCATCTGCTGGCGATAGTTGTTGTTAAACTCATAACGGTGGCGGTGCCGTTCGGCTATTTCAGTATCATTATAGGCATCAAAGGCATGGGTCTGATTACTTACTGTACATGGCCAGGAGCCAAGGCGCATGGTGCCGCCCCTTTTATTAACAGACTTTTGCTCCTCCATCAGGTGGATTACCGGTTCCTTGCAATCAGGGTAAAACTCGCTGGAGCAGGCATCTTTTAAACCGCAGACATTGCGGGCAAACTCAACAACTGCCATCTGCATTCCCAGACAGATACCGAAAAACGGGATTTTACCTGTTCTGGCAAACTCAATCGCCTTGATTTTACCTTCCGAGCCGCGCTCACCAAAGCCGCCAGGTACCAACACTGCATCCACATCATCCAGCCAGCCGTCAATACCGGTTTCAGACAGTTTTTCCGCATCAATATATTTAAGATACACTCGACAATCATTGGCAATGCCGCCGTGGGTTAACGCCTCTGCCAATGATTTGTAGGACTCTGTAAGGTCAACATATTTACCCACAATGGCAATACGCACCTCACCACGACTGGGGTGGCGCAAGGTGTCCACCACATTTTGCCAGCAGGACAGATCAGGCTGGCTTGCCTGGATATGCAGTTTTTCCACCACCTGCCCATCCAGCTGTTCTTTGTGCAAAGCCAGCGGAACAGCGTAGATATGCTCGGCATCAATGGATTGGATAACGCTGTTTTCTTCAACATTGCAGAAAAGGGCTATTTTTCTCTTCATCTCCTGGGGCAGTTCGCGGTCACAGCGGCAGATCAGCATATCCGGCTGTATACCGATTTTGCGCAGCTCCATAACCGAATGCTGGGTGGGCTTTGTTTTCAGCTCGCCGGCAGTGCGGATGTAAGGCACCAGGGTTACGTGCAGGTAAAGGGTGTTGCCAGCCCCGCAATCAAAGCGAAACTGGCGGATTGCTTCCAGAAAAGGCAGGGATTCAATATCGCCAACTGTGCCGCCAACCTCCACAATGGCAACATCGGCATCTTTAACATTATCCAGAATCTTGCTTTTTATTTCATCGGTGATATGGGGGATAACCTGCACAGTGCCACCACGGTAATCACCACGCCGCTCCTTCTCAATAACCGAAAAATATACCTGACCAGTGGTGAAGTTGCTCTTTTTGGAGAGTCTGGCAGAGGTGTAACGCTCATAATGCCCCAGGTCCAGATCAGTTTCTGCTCCGTCATCAGTAACAAAAACCTCACCATGCTGAAAAGGTGACATTGTGCCAGGGTCTACGTTTATATAGGGGTCCATTTTCTGCATGGTTACCCGCAGGCCACGGGCTTCCAGCAACGCCCCCAATGAAGCGGCTGCCAGACCTTTGCCAATGGAAGAAACAACGCCGCCGGTTATGAAAATAAACTTGGTTTTCAGTGCATCAGTCTGCTGGTCATTACTGCTGTTACTCATAATCTTGTCAACTCCCTGGCTTTAGCTAGATCTTCAGGGGTGTCTACCCCCAGTGATTCATATTCTGTTTCCACAACCCTGATTTTTACACCGTTTTCAAGGGCACGCAACTGTTCAAGTTTTTCTGTTTTTTCCAGAAATGTCGGAGGCATTGCCGCAAAGTCCAATAAAAAATCACGGCGATAGACGTATAATCCCACGTGTTTGTAGCAGATTAGCCTGCCATCTGTAAAAGCCTCATCATTTAAAGCCTGCCACTCATCCCTGCAAAACGGCAGCGGCGAACGGGAAAAATAAAGTGCATACCCGTTATTATCAGTAACAACCTTAACCACATTTGGAGAAAGAAAATCATCCAGCTTTTTGATACGGCTTTTAAGGGTACTCATCTGCAAATGCGGGTTTTGCAGAAAAGGCTCAATCGCCTGGTTAATCATGGCTGGTTCAATCAGTGGCTCGTCACCTTGAACATTGACAATAATGTTGGATTCAATATTTGCAGCAACTTCTGCCAGCCGGTCTGTGCCGGTCTCATGTTCGGCAGAAGTGAGTACTGCCTTGCCGCCAGCCTGACGGATAACATCGGCTATACGCTGATCATCGGTTGCCACAATAACCTGCGACACAAGTTTTGCCGCGCAGGTGCGCTCATACACATGGCGGATAATCGGCTTGCCGCCAAGATCAGCAAGTGCCTTGCCAGGAAAACGGGTTGAACCATAACGGGCAGGTATAATGGCTGTAATGCTATTCATTGCAAATATTCCTGTCAGATTTAATTTTCTTCTCCATCTGCTTCTATGCTACTGCGCCACCTGAAAGCATCCAGTTGCGCTGCCTGCAACTGCTCAAAGCTGATGTTGGTTGTAGCAAGTATTGCTTGCACAGCACCAAAATCCGCTTTTTCCAGCCGTTCTGACAGGTGCAGCAAAGTGCCAAGTAACCCTTTGCGGTGCAGCAATGCTGCGGTAACATCATCACTTATATTAAGATTTTCAACAACATTTTCCATTGGTGTTTCATAAAGGGCATCCAGCAGGGAAAGTACGCCGGTTAGAAACGCTGCTTCTGCCTGTTCACTTGTGCGTGAAAAACCGGTCTGGCAGATCATTAAAAGCTCCATCAGCCTGCCCCGCACCGCAGCCATTTCCAATAGTGGCGAGTTGACGCTGTTTTCACTGCCTCCGGCATAAATGGCAAGTTGCACCCAGCGACGCAGATGGTTTATGCCCAGTATCATAATGGCATGGCGGATATTGCGGATTTTCTCCCGCAGACCGGTCATCACCGAATTTACCAGCTTCAGCAGGTTGTAGGTAAGCCCCGGGTTCTCGCGGAAAGTTTCTTCTATCTCATCAATCTGCCAGTTTGTATTCAGTTGCTGCAAAAGCTTCAGCATGGTGATGGCAGAAGGTTCAATGCGACGCTGGTTCAGTACTGCCGGACGTTCAAAGAAATACCCCTGAAAAAGCCTGAAACCAAGTTTTTTGCATTTTTCAAACTGCTCAACAGTTTCCACCCGTTCTGCCAGCAGCAGCACAGGGTATTTGCTCAATTCTTCAGCAATACGCGGCAGTTCCTGTGGATCTGTGGTCATCAGATCAACTTTAACTATATCCACCAGCATGTAAAAAGGGGCATGTTCAGGGCTGTAAACATGATCATCAAGGGCAATCATAAACCCTTGTGCTTTCAAGGTCAGGCAACGCTCTCGGGCAGCATCATCAAGCCTGATTGTCTCCAGAATTTCCAGCACAGATTGTCTGTTGGGCAAAAGTTCAAGCATTTCAGAGTGCAGCACACTGGCAGCTATATTGATAAAGCCCAGCTTGTCACCCAAAATCTCATGCAACCCGAATTCTGAAAGAGCAGTGGCAATAACAGCGGCAGATGCCTGGTTCTGGTCGCTAAAAACAGCACAGTCATGGTCTGATGCAGCCCGAAAAAGCAGCTCATAGCCGTACAGCTCTTTTTTGCAATCAAGAATCGGCTGCCTGCCGATGAACAGGCGTTTTTTGTCTGGCTGCTCCATACAGTTTATGCAGGCTGCGGATAGTTTTGCCAGTCAATAGCTGCCACTGCTGCCATTAGTTGTTGTGTTGCGTTTTTAAGCTTTAGTTGCAATGCCTGGTGGTCAAACTGTTGATTTTGCATGGTCAATTCTTCCAGCTCCATCAAAATCCGGCGCAAGGTTTCTGCACCAATGTTGGCAGACATACCTTTCAGTTTATGAACAAGCTGGTGCATTGTCTCATCCTGCACACCGGTTGCCAGCAGTTGATCCAGCTGGGTAATTAGTGGCAGACCATGCTCTTTAAACAGCTCCAGCATATCCTGATAAAGCTCCTTGTCATGTCCCAGGCTGTCAAAGTCCAGTACTGATGCTGTGCTGCCTGCAGCGTCAAAGCTGTTATCAGTCAGCCGTAACTGATTGAAAAGCAAGGTGATACTTTCAACGGTCACCGGCTTTGCCAGATAGCCATTCATGCCTGCGCGGGAACAACGTTCCTGCACCGCTTTCAGGGTGTATGATGTGAGTGCCAGCACCGGCGTATAATGCCCGATACGCAGTTCACGCTCCCTGATCAGCCGAATGGCTTCAAAACCATCCATCACCGGCATTAAAATATCAAGCAGCAACAGATCGTAACTGTTTTGTTCAAGCTCTTCCACCGCCTCACGACCGTTGTTCACAATCACCACGCCATGACCCAGCTTGTCGAGAACAGCCTGCAAACTGCGCTGCTCCAACAGATTGTCTTCAGCCACCAAAATACGCAGGCTCTGACCATGGTCAGGGTTTACCTTAAAATTATCCCACAGTAAAAAAGGCAGCTCCTGGCGTGCAGGGGCAATTTGTGTTACGGGCTTTTGTACTGTTTCCTCAAAATCAGGCACAGTGGCAGCATCAACCTGCTCAAGCCAGAGTTCAAAGCTGACCGACTTGCCTTCACGGGCAACATTACGCACAAGCAGGCTGCTGCCCAGGCGGGCAGTCAGCAGGCTTGCCAGTCCGATACCCCGCAATTGCCTCAGGGCAGCATTGCCGTTACGGGCAAATTCATCGGTAATATATTCTTCTGCACTGCGGTAATTACTGCGGGTAAGGCGGCGTTCCACAGCATCAATCCTGAAACGGACTGCCACTGTTTCCTTCTGCCTACCCTGAATGGCAGTACTAAAGGTGATTTTGCCATTGCCGCTTTCAGCCCCTGCCCACTCCAGCAAAGCGTGCAAAGCTTCCCTTAATATCAGCGGATGACCACTGACCAGATCAGGCAGGTTTTTTGATATTTCCATGCTGATGTTGACAGGCGAGCCGCAATCCTGGCAAGCATTATTGCAGCAATCTTCCAGTAGTGCGCCAAGATTAAAAGTCTCCGGAGTGGTCAGGCGGGCATCAGCAATCAGACTGACAATTGTTGAAAGTTCGCGCTGGCCAAGGTGGCGGGCAGCAAGCAGATCAAAAGCTGCCGCAGCAAGCATTGGTCTGAAAGCATCACCTGCCGGCAGCATCGGGTTCATATCCTGAACAGAAAGCAGGCAGGATGCCTGACCACCAGGACTATCTGCCGTGCCGGAAAGAATAACCAGACCCATGGTCAGCAGTTTCTGACCGATAAAAGCTGTTTCCTGCCAGTTTCTGCCTTCGGCAATGGCTGCCCGTATTTTGACCAGAGGCTCATCAAAGGAAGGACCGAAAATCATGGACAGCAGCTCTTCAAGGCAATGGGGTACTGCTGTAAGTGCAGATTGCCCCAAAAGTGTATCAACCGCTTTGTTGATACGCACTATCCGTTCACCAGTACCAATAAGCACCACGCCAAAGGGCAGGGCATCAAAAACCTGGGTCAGTCGGGAAGCATCCAGCAAGCTGCGTGATGTATCAACACAGATGTGGGTCTGCTGCCGTAATCGCAACAAAATATCAGCCAAAGGGGCAAGCTCGGCAGGTTCTGGCAGATAGGCAGCAAGCCCCAGTTGCAAAGCCTTTTGCCAGGCTGTCCGTTCATCATTACCGCCAACAATAACGCAGTGCGCTCTACAACCCCATCTTTTTCTCAGCCTGGTCTGTATGCTGAAAGCGTCTGTTTGCTCATCATGCAACAAGATAACAACATCCGGCATGGTTTCCAGAAAACGTGCCTCGGTTTCCTCTGCATCATCAATGGCAATCAGATGCAAGTCTTCTGCAAGCAAAAGTTCCAGCAACTCATCCCTGCGGGAAGAAGGTCTTGCTGCCAGTAATACAGAAAAAGGCTGTTCATGATTACCTGTAGCAAACATAGGTATGTTACCTCTTTTGTTAAATCAGAAATTACCAGGCTTTTCAGGGCACTGTTAAAAGAGTTCAATCTCGGGCAAACGTTCATTGCTGCCAGCCTGCTGCCCGTTGCCAACAACCTGGTTGTGCAGGTCACGCTGATCATCCATTACATAGCGCGAAAAAATTGATTCAATGGCAAACATGCTGTTTTTAATCTGTTCAAAAGATGAATCACCCTGTTTGATTTCATTTACCAGGCTGCCCATCTGGCTGGAAAAGTCTTCCATAATGTTGATGACCAGCTCCAGTTTCTGGCGGGTAATATCCTGAAACTGAATATTGCTTAAAGCAGCAATTACAATCTGTTCAATATTGCGGCTGGTAAGGTCAAGCTCATTGATGGTGGAGCAGACAGTACTTTCCATTGTGCGGGCATTTTCTTCCAGTTGCTGCAACTGGCTGTGAATCTGCTGAAACTGTTCCTGCTCTGCCTGTTGCTGTTCATCAGACTGTTTGTTGGAAAATTCACGGTCTATCAGGGCAGCCATCTCTTTCATCCCCTGACCGATCTGGTTTGCGGTCTTATCCACAGTGGAAGAAAGCCGTTGTACCTCATCAGCCACCACAGCAAACCCTCTGCCGGCTTCACCGGCTCTGGCAGCCTCAATGGCAGCGTTTAATGCCAGAAGATTGGTCTGATCACTGATGTCGCGGATGTGCGAAACCAGTCCGCGCAGGTTTTCCACACTGCCCACAATTGATTTTACCCGCTCTCTTTCAAGTCCGGCAGCGGCTTCACGATCTTTTTGATGCTGCTCGATATTTGCCAGCATCTGGCTGTTGTTGGCAAGCACCTGGTTTGAGCGGGAAGTTGCCTGGGATACTTCGGTGCCGAAATTGTTCATGCCGCTGATCAGATGCCCACTGGTGCGGTCAAGCTCTTGCAAGGTGGTGACAATCTGCTCTGCCGCGCCATTGGTCTGGTCAATTACATTTTCAATGTGCGAGCGGCTAAGGGTGGCTATTTTAGCAATTACCTGATGCAGTTCCTGAAGAATTGCAGCGCGGCAATCCTGTTCGGCTTTGCTGTTTTGCAATGCCTGGCTGCCAGCAGGTTCAGTCCGGCTACTGCCACCGGCAACAACAGCGGCAAACCAGCAGGCAAGACAAAGTATGGCGGTTGTCACTGCCAAAACAGCCACAGATGTAACTGTAATGGCATCAACCCAAATCCAGGAAAGCAGAGCAATAACAGCCCCGGCAAAAAGTGCAGCAAGCAGAGCCAGTAGCGGCTTACTGCCAGGGTTGTCGGTGTCTTTATTTTGAACCATGTTTCACCTTCCTTTAGGGAATCAGTTTTTTCAACACCTGCACCAGCTCTTCCGGCTTAACCGGCTTTACCAGCCAGCCGGTGGCACCGGCTGCACGGGCATCGGTTCGTTTTTGCTGCTGTGATTCAGTGGTCATTACCAGTACCGGCATAAAACGGCAGGCAGGCAGTTTTTTTACTTCCTTAATCAGGGTAATGCCATCCATGCCAGGCATATTCAGGTCTGTAATCATCAGGTTGGGTTTCATGCCTGCCAGCAGTTTAAGTGCTGCATCACCACCGGTTGCAGTTTGTACTGCATAACCGGCTTTTTCCAGAATCGCCTTAATGCTCATCAGCAAAGTTGTGGAATCATCCACCAGTAATATGGTTTTCATACTTATATCCCCTTTCAGCCTGGTTTCTGAATCAGAAGGAAAAACAGCCCTTTCCATCTGGAAACTACTCAAATACGCCCCAGTCTTCACTGTCCTTGTTGTTGTCTGCAACAGACTGTTCTGACGGTATTTCTTCATCAGCAACAGCTTCAGCAGCAACTGATTGTGCCAAAATGCCCAGGCAACGCAGCCAGAACTGGTCAGCCGGAGGAGCAACAAGCGGTGTTTGCCGCAATTTAAGTAGCTGCAATGGTGCAGTGTGCAGATGTTCACATTCTGAAAGGTCAAGCACGGCATCAGGATGCTGTGCAAAGGCTTCCAGCAGCTCATCAGTTTCTTCAATAGTAACCACTCCGCTTAAAACAAGGTGCGGAGGACTGAAATCCGGATCAATTCTCAGTGGCATAATCTATCACCTGGGGCAGATTTAAAAGCAGCATAATGGAGCCATCTCCAAGGATTGTGCTACCTGTGTAAAAGCTGGATTTGGCAAGCATACCGGACAGCGGCTTCATCACTGCATCAATAATATCGCAAAACTCATCCACCACCAAAGCTGCCAGCTCGCCCCGCACCCTGACAACCACAGCACAAAAGCCTGCTTTAAGCCAGTTACGGCTACTATCCATTGCCAGCTGCTCACCCAGATGGTAAAGGGGCAGCAGTTCTCCCCGTACTTTAAGACCAGGTGCAGTACCCATGGTCTGTACCTGGGCAAGGGGGATATCACCAAGGGTTTCAATCAGATCATTGGCAGGAATGCCAAAGGTGCAGCCTGCCTGTTTAACTGTAAGCAGGCGGGTAATGGCCATAGAAAGAGGCAGTGTGAGCCGCACTTTTGAACCGCAACCCATCTGGCTTTGTACGGCTACGGCACCGTTAAAGCTGTGTACCATTGTCTGCACCGCATCCATACCAACGCCCCGTCCCGAAAGATCTGAAATCTGGTCTGCTGTGGAGAAGTTGGGGGCAAGAATCAACTGTATCACATCATGGTCTGCCATTGCAGCCAGTGCTTCGGTGGAGGCAATCCCTTTTTCCGCTGCCTTTTTTCTGATTACCTGCGGGTCAATCCCTTTGCCGTCATCGGTAATCTCAATCGCAATATAACCAGCTTCCTGGAAAGCAGACAGGGTAATGGTGCCTTCTGCGGTTTTACCGGCTGCCAATCGCTCTTCGGGCTGCTCAACACCATGATCAAGGGAGTTGCGCACCAGGTGAATCAGCGGCTCGGACAAAGCTTCAATAACATCCTTGTCAGCACGGGTTTCTTCACCAACTGTAACAAGTTTTATCTTTTTGCCAAGCTTGTTGGATATATCCCGCACCAGACGGGGGAAACGCTCAAATGCCTTGGCAACCGGCATCATCCGCATCTCCATGGCAACATCCTGCAAGGCAGCCACAATCAGGCTGATATTGTTGGAGCGGTTGTCAATTTCTGCCCCCAGCTCCGGCACCTGATAAACCGTGTTTGCCTGCTGGCAAAGGTAGGGCAGGGAGTTACGCGCCACCAACAGCTCTCCCACCAGATCCATAAACTGATTGACCAGCCGCTGATCCACCCTTACAAACGCTGTTGCTGCGCTCTTTTTGTCAGTAGCTGCAAGCGGTTGTTCTTCCGCTGCACCAGTTGCGCCCTGTACAGCAACGGTTTCTGTAATTGTTGCAGCTGGCTCCGGCTCTGCTCTGGTCAGCAGCTCTTTGGTGACCACAACCAGCTGAAGCTGGTCTTCCACATACTGGAAGATGCTTTTAATCCGCTCCACAGACTCGCAAACCACAAGCCGGAAATAAACCTGGCAGGTAAAAGGATCAAAATCTTCCAGTGCCGGTGGATTTTCCGGCAGCAGCATTTCCAGCACCAGTGGTGCAGGCAGTTGACGCAGCAGGTTTACCGGATCATCGCCAAGGAAAAAACAGTTGGGATCAGGACGGTAACAGATGGCAACCGGCGGGGTGGGGTGGTTAAGCAAACCGTCTGGCCAGGTCTGCTCCAGGCTTAAAAGCCATTGTGACAGCTGTGCTGCTGCTTCAGGGTCAACTTCGTCCTGTTCAGCATCCTGTGCAGTTTCTGGTTCTGGCTCAACATCCATCAAAGCCAGCAGCAGCTCCCGCAGCTCTTGACCCTTGTTTGCCGCTCCTGCAGGAAGCTGTTCGGTCTCTTCAATATGGCACAGCCAATCGGTCAGTAAATCCAGCACTGCCAGCAGCAGATCAACAGCTTCGGTATCAAGGTTGCGTTGACCATTGCGTACCTGATCCATCAGGTCTTCGGCAACATGGGTAAGTCTGGTAATTGGCAGAAACTCCGGAAAAATTCCGGATGTTCCTTTAATGGTATGAAAGTTACGGAAAATTCCGTTAATCAGGGATTCATCATGGCTGGATTGTTCAAGGGCAAGCAGGCTGCGGGCAGCCTCGTCAAGGTAGTCACGTGCTTCTGCTATAAACTGTTCAAGCAGGGCATTCATGGGGCTGTCCTTTGCATACTTCTGCAAAAATCCGTATAACAACTGTTTTCATTGCAGAGTTCAGGTATGCAGAAACCTGTGTAGATTAGTGAAAATGTTTTTTCTATTTTTACAAAGGCTGCCAGCACATCCGGGTCAAAATGCTGTGGCATGGTTCTGCCGTCACCTTTAGTGATGATTTCCACTGCCTGCTGATGGCTAAACGGTTCTTTATAGGGGCGGCGCATACGCAGGGCATCGTAAACATCCACCAGCGAGACGATTCTTGCCTCTATGGGAATATCATTACCTGCCAGCCTTTGGGGATAACCAGTACCATCCCAGCGTTCATGATGGAAATTTGCAATCAGTTTGGCTACTTTAAGTATTGCAGAGTTTGATCCGGCAAGGATTTTGGCACCAATTACCGGATGCTGTTTCATGATTTCAAACTCTTCGGCTGTAAGCGGTCCTTGTTTGCCAAGTATGGCATCCGGAATACCTATTTTACCCACATCGTGCATTGGTGCTGCATAATAAATCATCTCGCACCTAGTTGCCGAAAGCCCCATCTGTTCAGCAATATGGCGGGCATAGCAGGCAATGCGCGAAATATGCACCGAAGTATCTTCATCTTTGTATTCTGCTGCAATTACCAGCCTTTGTACGGTATCAATGTAGGCTTCGCGCAGTTCCTGTGTTTTGTTGTTTACCTCGCTTTGCAGCCTCTGGTTAAATGTTGTGATCAGGTCTTGGTGTTCTTTTGCCTTGATCAGGTTGCGTACCCTTAATTGCAGCTCTGGTCGATCAAGTGGTTTAGCAAGAAAATCATTGGCTCCATGCTCCAGTGCCTTAAGCTTCATGGCACGGTCAGTCATGGCAGTAGCGATAATTACAGGGATGGCTGCCAGTTGCGGAGTTTTGCGGATCTGCTCAAGGACAGCAATACCGTCCATGCCTGGCATCATCAGATCAAGGATAATCAGGTCAATATCGGTTTCTTGCAAAAGCGCGAGGGCTTGCTCCCCGCTTTGGGCAGGAAACACCGTATAACCGGCTTTTTCCAGAATAGCGCGGTAAAGGTGTATATTCAGGCGTTCATCATCAACGCAAAGTATGCGATGTTTTTTATTATCCATTGTTTGTTTTTATTGCAAAGCTGCAAATTTCTCAAGACAAGAAGTATGTATACAAACAATCTGTCATGAATAAAATAATCAGCCACGAATCAATCCTGATTAGCACAGGTTTTTGCAGGAACTTCATACTGTTAAATTCAGGTAAACCCATAATTCGGAAGATGTCCAGCTGTTTCATTAAAAGACTTTGGTTTTATGCATGTTTATTCGTGCAGATTTGTGGCAAAAACTGCCTTCAGGTTTATATTATTACGGAGGACTTACTCAAAATGTTGCAAACATCTGTTATTGGACTTGCCTGTTTTTCACTTTTGTTGCTGTCAGCCTGTACAGATAATCCGCAGCCTTTCAAACCGCAGGTTGTTATAAGCAGCACAAACCAGCAGCCAGTAACAAAATTACAAACAGCAGTGGAAGAAGAAGCAGCAACTGATGTTGAAGTTGAAGCGGAAACAACAAACCCTGCTGATATCAGCGACCTGACCATCAGCATGGAGCAACCTGCCCAGCCTGCTCAGGAAACAGCAAAACAGCCAGCTGTTAAAATCCGTTACAGAGCAGGCGAAGACCCGCACTTTGCCAGTGAAAAAGGCTGGCCAGTTAGCTACCCGCTGCCTTTACCTGGCTCAATTCTACCAGAAAAGCGGATAGTTGCCTATTATGGCAACCCGTTATCCCGCCGCATGGGTGCCCTGGGGGAATACCCGAAAAATGAGATGCTGCAAAGACTGCATAATGAAGTACAGAACTGGCAAAAAGCTGATCCTGACCTGCCGGTGCAGCCTGCTTTGCACCTGATTGCTGTGGTGGCACAGGGCGAGCCGGGCAAAAGTGGCAAATACCGCATGGTGATGCCCGATGATCTGGTGGAGCAGGTTTATACATGGGCAAAAGAAGCAGGTGCCCTGCTTTTTATTGATATTCAGACCGGTCATGACGACATACGCAACCTGTTACCCCGTTTTGAGTGGATATTAAAAAATCCGGACGTGCATCTGGGGATTGATCCAGAATTTAACCTGATTAACAGCGGTAAAAAACCAGGCACAAAAATCGGCACCTTTGATGCTGTTGACATCAACCATGTGTCTGCTTATTTGCAGGAGCTGGTGCAGAAATACAACCTGCCGCCCAAGGTTTTTGTCATCCACCGCTTTACACAAAGGGGGGTAACCAATGCCAGCCAGATTATCCTGCTTCCGCAAGTGCAGATTGTAATGCATATGGATGGCTGGGGCGCACCCTGGTTAAA
>JAVERM010000036.1:0-16179 GCA_034007105.1 Trichlorobacter sp. | reverse complement strand
AATTCCGAGATTTTGGTAAGCACCTTGCCCTTGTCCGGAATCGGCTCATTCATGATCACATCAAAAGCCGAAATACGGTCACTGGTGACCATAAGCAGGCTGTCGCCAAGATCGTAAATATCGCGTACCTTGCCACGGTTAACCAGCTTCAGATCAGAAAAATCGGTTTGTTTTACAGGCTGTGCCATCTGTTTGCTCCTGAGATTTATAAAATAAACTGCGCTTGTTATTTAATATCACTGACCCAAAATTGCCGGGTTAATCTGCACCTTAGCCTTGCCGCGCAACTCTTTCAGCCAGTCAAGCAATGCCTTTTCCTGCTTCTGTGGTAAAAGGCGTTCTTTAATCTCGCTTTTGGTGGCATTAAAATCAGCTTCTGATGCCGCAATACGCTGATGCAGGCGGATGGCATACCAGCGGTTGTTCAGCAAAAACGGCTCTGCCGGAGCAGGTGCAGCTTCTGTCAGCTCAAAAATTTTATCCAGCATTGGCTTTGATTTTCCAACACCAGGTATAGTACCTGACTCACTGTAGCTAAACGGCGCTGTTGTGGTGGTTTTTAATGTTTTATCCTGATCAGCCAGCAGTTTTTGTGCCTCCACTGCTTTTTCCCTTGCCAGTTCAGCCGCTTTCTGCTGGCGAAGTTTCTGCTCCACCTGTCCACGCACCTTCGCCAGAGGAGGTACTTCCGGAGCTTTTTTGTCAGTCACCTTAAAAATGTAAAAGCCTTTTGCAGTTTCCAGAGGACCACCAAATTCATCTTTGGGCAGCTCAAAGGCTTTTTTGAGCAGCTCGGTTTCAGCAGCCAGCTCTGCCGGAGGAGCGGCTTCGGTAAACAGCGCGGTTTTTGCTGTATGCGCCCCAAGTTTGCCGGCAATCATCTCAATGTCACCGGATTTGATATTCTGGAAAAGAGTATCAGCAGCTTGTTCATACAAAGACTTTGCAGCCTTGCTCTGTTTAGCATCTGCATCAACCTGTTCTTTAACCTGCTCATAGGGCAGCACATTACCATCAGTCCCCAGGTAACGATCCAGGTTTCTGCGGTAAAATGATTCAGCTTCATCATCTTCCAGTTTAATGCCATCAATATTACTGGTGTGGGGCAGCAAAAACCAGGTCAGGGCTATTTTTTCAGCAGTCTTAAATGATGCCGGATTCTTCTGTAAAAACTCCTCCAGTTCTTCATCATTTACACTGATACCGGCAAGCAGATCAGCAGCTGCAAATGTAATATAATCAAGCTCAACCCTATCATTTTCCTGATGAAACTGTTTCAGCAGCTCATCATCACTAACGGTTATTTTTTCCATAACAGCAGCGCGGGTTTTACTAATCAGCAGATCATGCTTTTGTGATTCTTCAAAATCATTGGCAGTAATGCGGCTGGCACGCAGGGTTTGCTGGTAAAGATCATAATCAAACGAGCCGTTATGCTGAAATGCAGGCATGGCTGCAATGGCAGCAGCCACATCATCTTTGGTGACAGTTACGCCCATCCCTTTGGCTGCCTTAGCTATCAGCACATTATCAATCAGGCGGTCAATTGCCTGCTGCGGCAAGCCCAGTTCTTTCTCGGTTTCAGGAGTAAAGCCGGGTCCAAGTATCTGCTGGTAAACTTCGCGCAAACGCTGATAGGAGTTTTGATATGAATCATAACCTATGACAGTTCTGTCAACCTTGGCTGCGTATCCGGAGCTACGTCCAAATCCTTCTTCTCCCTTACCCCAAACCAGAAAAATTGTGCCAATGAAAGAAAGCACAATCAGAATAAAAATTGCCTTGATTACAACTGTTTCTTTTTTCTTACGCATTAAATCCAGCATCAAAAGAACTCCTCAATTATTATTATCTGCAAAACAGTATCCTGCCCATTGATTGAAAAAAATGGATATTACATGACTGTTTTACCTAAATGCAAGCTGCTAATCCGGATGGTCTGCGGTTTACACCGGTTTTGAACTGTGTTACGGTTCGGGCACTTTTTTGCACAACTAAAACACAGGCTTTTGGAGGTTTTAAAAATATGAAACTGAGCTTTTCCCATACAAACGAGGATGTTGACGATCTTATTGAGCGGCTGATTAAGAAGGCAGAAGGGGTCAAACAGCCAGGGCTTGTCCGTGAGCTGATTATTTCTGCCTTGAAAATAGGGCAGGAAAATAATCATTTGCCTGATTTAAAGATGATTAACCGTACTTTAAAGGAAATGCGCTTTACCACCAAAGTTTTTGCACCTTATCGCCACCGTAAAAAAGTAACTATTTTTGGTTCTGCCCGCACACAGCCTGAAGAAGATATTTACAAAAAATGTTCTGACTTTGCCAGCCAGATAGTCAGCAAAGGCTGGATGACCATTACCGGCGGCGGTGGCGGTATTATGCAGGCAGGTAATGAAGGTGCGGGTTTTGAAAACACCTTTGCCGTAAATATCCGCCTGCCGTTTGAGCAAAAAGCAAACCCCTTTATGTATGACAACCCAAGGCTGATTACCTACCGTTATTTCTTTAACCGCAAAGTGGCTTTTGTAAAAGAGGCTGATGCTGTGGCTGTTTTTCCCGGCGGCTTTGGCACCCTTGATGAAGTTATGGAAGTTTTCACCTTGGTGCAAACCGGTAAAACATCCCCCAAACCAATGGTTCTGGTGGATGATGAAGAAGGCTTTTGGGAGCAGTTCTTTGATTTTGTCAAAGAACAACTTTTAACCAAAGGTCTGATTTCCGGCGAAGATTTCTCCATATTCACCATCACCAAAGATGTGCAGGAAGCTGTGGCTGTAATTGAAAATTTTTATAAGAATTACCATTCAGTACGCTTTTATGAAGATCTTGCCATTATCCGCCTGAACAATCCGCTTAACGAAGAGCAGATGCGTACCCTTGAGGAAGAATTTTCAGAGCTTTTGCTGCCTGGCGGAAAGATTACCTGCTGCCAGCAAACCGAGCTTGATATGGATGAACCGGATCTTGCCCATCTGCCCAGAATGATTTTCCCGTTTGATCACTTTCACTACGGTCTGTTAATCGCCTTTATCAATCGCATAAACACGTTTTGACATTGTCAAATGGTTGTGCTAGTAGTCTAAATCTTCAAAAACACTCTTGTTTTCAATGTATTAGACAAACCTGCCTTACATAATAACACCAATCAGCAGGGTAAAAATTACATACAAAACAAGATAAAAGGAGGGGAAAAGATGTTTAAAGGAAGTATCGTAGCCATAGTGACACCGTTTAAAAACGGTGCCGTGGATGTTGAAGCCCTGCGACAACTGGTTGAGCTGCAAATAGAAAACGGCACCAACGGCATCATCCCCTGCGGCACCACTGGTGAAGCATCCACCCTTGATTATGATGAACATATGCTGGTGGTAAAAACCGTGGTGGAGCAGGTAAACAAGCGGGTTGCAGTCATTGCAGGCACAGGTTCCAACTCCACTGACGAGGCAATTGACCTGACCAGAAAAGCCAAAGAAGCCGGTGTTGACGGCTGTTTGCTGGTGACCCCTTACTACAACAAACCCACCCAGGAAGGTCTTTACCGCCATTACAAGGCTGTTGCCGAAGCTGTTGCCATACCGCAACTGCTCTACAATGTGCCCGGGCGCACCGGTGTAAACCTGCTGCCGGAAACCGTCGCACGGCTGGCACCAATCACAAACATTGTAGCCATAAAGGAAGCCACAGGCTCTTTGCAGCAGGCATCAGAAGTGCTGGCTTTGTGTGGTGACCAGATTGATGTGCTGTCTGGCGATGATTTCATCACCTACCCGATGATGGCTTGTGGTGCCAAAGGCGTTATTTCTGTGCTTGCCAACATCATGCCCAAAACCGTATCTGACCTTACCAATGCCTTTTTTGCCGGTGATCTGGAAAAAGCACGTCAGCTGCACCTGCATACTCTGAAAATCGGTAATGCCATGTTCATTGAATCCAACCCGATACCGGTTAAAACTGCCCTTGGGTTGATGGGCAAATGCTCTGATGAACTGCGCTTGCCACTTTGCCCTATCTCCGATACCAACAAATCCAAACTGGCAGCTATTATGAAGGAATACAGTCTGATTTAACTTTAACAATCAGGGGTTGGTTTATGGCACAAACAGCAGAAAAACCACATTTCACCCGTGAAGACTATCTGGAATGGGAAGCATTGCAACTGGAGCGTCACGAGTATATCGGCGGGGAAACCTTTGCCCTGGCCGGTGTACGGCGAGTTCATGCAATCATAGCGGGTAATATCTTTGCAACGTTATATCAGCAGCTTAAAGGCAAGCCTTGCATTCCTTTTATAGCTGATATGAAGCTTCAGATAGATGCTGCTGATGCCTTTTATTACCCGGATATTATGGTTAGTTGTGATGAGCGTGACAAACAGGCTGACCTTTTCCTGGAGCATCCTGCCCTGATTGTGGAGGTACTTTCAGAATCAACCGCAGCCTACGATATGGGGATGAAGTTTGAGTCATACCGCCTGATTCCTGAACTTAAAGAATATCTGCTGGTTGATCCGCAGCGGCTGAAAATCTGGCTTTACCGCAAAAACCGGTCTGGCGAATGGGTGCTGCATGATTTTCCTGAGCAAAAGGACGTTATACTTGAAAGCATAGCCTGCAAGCTTTTGCAGGCAGATATTTTTGAAGGAGTTGTAAATGATTAAAATAGCTGTCTGCGGTGCTGCCGGACGGATGGGACAACGGATTATCATTGCTGCAAAAGAGGCTGGCTGTGCAATAAGCGGTGCTCTCGAGTACCCCGGGCATCCGCTGATCGGACAGGATGCAGGCATGATTGCTGGCTGTGGTCACCTTGGTGTTGCCATATCCGATGACCTGAACAAAGTTGTTGAAGCCTGCGATGTGCTTATTGACTTCACCACTCCTAAAGTATCTTTAAAAAACCTGGAAGTCTGCGGACTGAAGAAAAAAGCAATTGTCATTGGCTCCACCGGCTTTACACCACAAGAGCGCGCCTTGGCAGTTGAGCTGTGCAGAGACATACCGGCAGTACTTGCTCCCAATATGTCAGTTGGTGTCAACCTTTGCTTTAAAGTGCTAAAGGATGTGGCAAAAACCCTTGGCAATGATTTTGATGTGGAAATAGTGGAGCTGCACCATAACAGAAAAAAAGATGCTCCGTCAGGAACCGCTGTACGGATGGGGGAAGTTGTGGCAGATGCCCTGGGGCGCGACTATAACAAGGTAGCCAATTACCACCGCGAAGGTATCTGCGGTGAACGGACAAAAGAAGAAATCGGTATGCAGACCGTGCGCGGCGGCGATATTATCGGTGAGCACACAGTCTACTTTATAGGTATGGGCGAGCGGATTGAAATCACGCACCGCGCCATGACCCGCGATATGTTTTCCCGCGGTGCAGTACGTGCAGCACAATGGGTTGTGGGGAAAAATGCCGGACTTTACGATATGCAGGATGTACTGGAGCTGAAATAGCTGTAACAATCAATATCATCCAGCATTAACTGGAACTAAAAGCCCTGTAAACACAGGGCTTTTTCTTTTTCTGGCAGTGTCAACAGGTATCATGGAATATCAGGAGATGTCACTGAAGCTAACTTTTTAGGCATATGTTTGGGTATATGCCAAAATATACCCGCAAAAACGTATACCTTTAAAAAGGAGGGCTGATATGGCAAGGACTGTTGTGCCTTTAACTGAGCTATCCTGCTTTTATTGGACAGACCTTTTTGTTAAAACCTTACAAAAGGAGAAACCATGAAAAAGCAAAAGTGCTACACCTATGAATTGAAACCAGAAGATTTACAGACTGGGTGAAAGCTGCCAAACCAACACCAGGTGTCTATTCAGAAGCAGTCCTGCTTGCAGAAGCTACCAAACTGCACAAAGTCACCAAAAAGCTGGGTTAGCTTCCCAATGACGAAGCCATGTTCAAACTGCTTTACCCGGCTCTTAAGAATATAGTGAAGAAGTGGTCTATGCCGATAAAGAACTGGAAGGCTGCACTGAATCAGTTCTGCATCAAGAATGCCGAGCTTCTGAAATCAATGAAAACCATTTCTTCCTTCTCAAAGTAAGTTCTATGTAGGGTCTTGCCGCAACCCTACCCTGTTTCTCCGTACATCCGGTTCGATTCCGAAAATGGGAATTGAATTGACTTACCTGCCTGGCAGTTCCGTGCCGCGGCTCATGATTTTGATATAGTCCGCATAACTGAATAGGCGGTTGCGTTTCTGGGCGGTCAGCTCCTTGACGATACCAAGCTGCTCCAGGTGACCGAGTGCCTTGTTGACCGTGGCTGGGGTGATGCCGGTTTTTTCCACCAGCGATCCCGAGGTGGCGATGGGATGCTCCATAAGCGCTCGGTGAACCTGCAATGTGGATGCCGCTGCCCGTCCCAGGTCGCTGATCTTGTCGCGATCCTGGTTCGACAGGTCAAGGAGTTGCTGGGCCGTTTCCACTGCTTGGGTGGCAGTGACCATGACCGCCTCGGCAAAAAAGTCGAGCCAGGCTTCCCAGTCACCGTTTACACGCACGTTGTTGAGCAACTCATAGTAATGCTGACGATGCGTCTTGAAGTAGAGGCTGAGGTAAAGCATCGGCTCCTGCAGCACCTTTTGCTCGCATAACAGCAGCGTGATCAGCAGACGTCCCAAGCGACCATTACCGTCGAGGAAGGGGTGGATCGTTTCGAACTGCACATGGACCAGTGCCGCTTTGAGCAGTACCGGGGTTAGTTCTGGCTGGTCATGAAGGAATAGTTCCAGCTTGCTCATGCACTCCAATACCTCTTCGGCGGGCGGCGGAACAAAAGCCGCATTGCCCGGTCGGGTGCCACCGATCCAGTTTTGGCTGCGCCGAAACTCCCCCGGGGTCTGATTGCTGCCCCGACCCTTGGTCAACAGCACACCATGAATCTCGCGGAACAAACGTAGCGACAGCGGCAGCCCTTCTTCCAACAGCTTCAAGCCATGGTTGAGGGCGGCGACATAGTTGCTGACCTCCTGCACGTCATCCAGCGGTACACCGGGCTCCTGATCCAGCTCGAACAGCAGCAGATCCGATAGGGAGGACTGGGTTCCCTCGATCATGGATGAGAGCACCGCTTCCTTACGGACGTACATGTAGAGGAACAGCGAGGTGTCCGGCAGCAGAGTCGAGACGCTGTCCAGCCGACCGAGCGCCAGCAACGCCTGATCAAACTTGCTGCGCAGCTCCGGAGTCCAGTCAATGGGTGGGCGTGGCGGCAGTGGCGCAGGCACAAAAGCCTGGGACTTCTCACCCACCGTCGATATGGTCACGTATCTGCCTTGGAGTTCTCGCTTCATCCTGCCTACCTTGAACCTAAAATAAGGTTCTCATTTATTTTATCTTTACCGTATATCCTAAAATAAAAAGACGAGAAGGAAAAATCAAGCAGATTTCCTGAGCGGACATTTCAATTTCCTCAGACGAGCGTTCGACGCTGAAACAGATCTGCTAAAGCAAAAAAATTACAACCACAGCTTTGATTTTTGAGTTGCAAAAAGCCTCTGTTATTTTTGGGGGGATTACCGTAAATTTCATCACTCATATTCACCGGATTTTTGATGGTAATCTGCTTGTGAAAGTTGCTGAAAAAGTCTTCAAGCCGCACCTGCACAGAAATGGTTTTACCTGCCAGATGCCCTATCCTACTTTTATTGGGCAGAACTTTTTGTTAAAAGACTACAAAAGGAGACACCATGAAAAACAAAAGCGTTACACCCATGAATTTAAATCAGAAGCTGTAAAACTTGTCCTTGAACAAGTTAGTTATATAGCCAAGACATTTATTCAGGAATATATTGAAACTTCTATAATAGGTAAAGATTACATTCCCTATCGAGTTATATTTCACCAGCCGGTTTGAAGAAATTACTCAAAAATGAGTACCTACTGTTGACAGGATAGGGCAATAGCGAGGAACCAGCAAAATGTCATATTTCAGGTATTGGGGAAAAGCCGAAAATGAAGGGGCACGATATCACCTGCTTCCGTATCACTGTCTGGATGTGGCGGCGGTTGGGTGGGTGCTGTTTGCCCCGGAAAAGCCGCTGTGTCAGCGCTTGGCAGTAGACTTGGTAATTCCACCTGAGACGCTGCAACGGCTGATGTCATTCTTTCTCAGCGAGCATGATATTGGCAAATTCGCCGTGGCTTTCCAAGGTGTAAAACCAGATATGTCGCAGCTTCTGATCCCCCCGAACATCAATAAGCAGTACACAGAGCGGCACGACTCGCTCGGCTTCCTTTTGTGGTTTGATGAAGGCGGATTACGTGAGCGTCTGGGGGCTTCAGAGGAATTGTGCAAGCTGTTTGCCGGTAGCGATATGGCAAGACTGCCGAGGAGCCTTGACATCTGGATGGAGATAGTAACCGGTCATCACGGTATCCCGCCTAAAAGGTCGGGCCCGAATCGCTCCAATTACTTTGACAAGCAGGACGAAGAGGCGGCGCTTCAGTATCTCTGTGCAACAGCCAGGCTTTTTTTAACACCTAATGACATAGCATCCCTTAATTGCAATGAATTCGGTAAACGGCTGAAACGCCTCTCGTGGGTTCTCGCCGGGCTGGTGGTGCTGGCTGACTGGCTTGGCTCCAGCCGCCAGCCGGACTCGTTTTGTCAGTCTAGAATGTCTTTGCATGATTACTGGAATCACCAAGCCCTGCCATTTGCCGCACAAGCCATGCATGACGCCCGATTGGAACCCGCCTCTATCGCGCCGTATGTCAATACCCGCCACCTGTTTGACTTTGTGACCACCTTGACCCCGCTGCAACAGTGGGCTGAACAGGTGGAGCTTTCTTCCCGCAATCAACTGTTCATTCTTGAAGATGTGACCGGCGCGGGTAAGACCGAAGCCGCGCTGACCCTGGCGCACCGCCTCATGGCACAGGGACTGGCGGATGGTCTGTACGTTGCGCTACCCACCATGGCCACCTCCAATGCCATGTATGAGCGGCTCGGAGCGGCCTACCGGCGTTTGTACGCGGCTGATGCATTACCCTCTATTGTACTGGCTCATGGCGCACGGCATCTATCCAAGCTATTCCGAACATCGCTTGCGCTACCGGAAGATTACGGTTTGCAACAGCACTATGGCAAGGATGATGAGTCGATAGAGGCATATTGCAGTGCCTGGCTGGCGGATAGCCGTAAAAAGGCGCTCCTGGCCGATGTGGGTGTCGGCACACTGGATCAGGCTCTTCTGGCGGTGCTGCCGGCACGGCACCAATCGCTGCGGTGCCTTGGTCTGAATCATAAAATTCTTATCGTTGATGAAGTACACAGTTTCGATCCGTATATGAATAAATTATTGAGATCATTACTTGAATACCATGCCTCCCAGGGGGGGAGTGCCATACTGCTCTCCGCAACATTGCCATATGACATGCGCTGCGAGTATCTGGAAGCCTTTTGCGTCGGTACCGGAGGTGAGACTCCAGAACTTAAAAATCGGCAAAGCTATCCGCTGACGACCCACTGTCCCGCGCTAAACAAGACAGAAACTGCACTGTGCACCCGCCGTGAGGTGAAACGGACAGTTGCGGTAACACTGCTGGACTCCGCCAAGGACGTGTTGGCAACGATCAGAGAGGCGGTGGAACAGGATAAATGCGTCTGTTGGGTGCGCAATACGGTTGGTAGCGCCATCAAGGCATATCGGAAGCTTGCGCGGCAAACGTGGCTGGAGAAAGACCGACTGTCGCTGTTTCACAGCCGCTTTGCCATGATCGACCGACAACGGATCGAGGATGACACCCTGAAGCTGTTCGGTAAGAGTTCAACGGCGGAGATGCGGCGCGGACGGGTGCTGATCGCTACCCAGGTTGTGGAACAATCCCTTGATCTTGATTTTGACGTTATGATCTCCGATCTCGCCCCCATTGATCTGCTGATCCAGCGCATGGGGCGCGAGCATCGGCATGTGCGTGATACCTCTGGCAACCGGTTGTACGAGACGGATGCCGTCGATCAAAGGGACGCTCCGGTGTTTTACCTGTTTGGTCCTCCTGCCACCGAAACACCGGAAGAAAACTGGTTGAATTCAACTCTGCCAGGCACACAGAAAGTTTATGAAAACGTGGGGCAGTTGTGGCTTACACAGCGTCTGCTTGCTAGGATGGGCAAGGTGTCCATGCCGGAGGATGCGCGGAGTTTGATCGAAGGGGTGTACGGCAGCAATGTACAGCAAAGTATTCCAGATGCATTATACAACCAAACACGCAATGCAGTTGGTACAAGTCACGGAAAAGAATGCATTGCAGATTTGAATGTCCTAAAGTTTGCCAAAGGTTACTGCCGGACCAGTTCGGCTGACTGGGGAGGGGAAGAAGAAGTCGATATCCCTACCAGACTTGGTGACGATACAGTGCGGATTGCCTTGGTAGTCACAGATGACGACGGATGGCGACCTTACGCTGAAGAGACAGACTTTCCATGGGATCGTAGTATGCTTAATGTCCCGGAAAACAGCTGGCTAAAGGCTCGCAAGCAGATTTCAGCAACAATAAAGGCGTCGCTTGATGCGTTTAGAAGTGAGGTTAAGGCACTGAAATGGGTCGAACCGTTTCCACTGACAACGGAACTCTCGGCTTGGTACGACACCACAACAGGATGGGGAATCCACAAGGAGGAGGCGAATGAACCTGATTAAAGACGCCTGGATTACTGCAATCCGGGCAAATAGTGGTAGGTGTGTAATTGCGCCATGGCAGATTGCGGAACAGAAAGACCCGGTGATGGAATTGGTAGCACCCCGCCCAGATTTCCAGGGTGCCATGTACCAGTTTCTCATCGGTTTATTACAAACTGGCTTTGCGCCGAAAAACCCAGATGAATGGTTTGAGTATTGGGATAAGCCTCCTCTGCCTGAAACGCTTCAATTTCAGTTGGATAAATATTCTTGTGCGTTCGAACTTAATAAGGCTGACAGTCCACTATTTATGCAGGATTTTGATGATTTTGATGGTGAGGAACTGCCGATTGAAGATTTGGTAGGTGGGGCTATCAGTGATTCTACTCGGGAAAAGAATCAGGATTTATTTTTAAAGCGGGATCATATTCATGCCGTGTCACCCTATTGGGCGGCACTGTCATTATTCAACATGCAAATAACGGGTGTAATGGCTTGGGGAAAACATCGTGTTGGCTTACGAGGCAATGGTCCGGTAACAACCCTGATACTTCCTGACCAAGAATGCAGTCTATGGAAAAAACTATGGCTTAATACATTGTCCATGGAAGATTTCGTCTCTGTTCCAGGTGACAGGAAAAAAAAGGAATTGAAAGACATTTTCCCTTGGCTTGCGAAAACAAGGACAAGTCCTAATAAGGAGATAACGGCACCACTAGACTGTAATCCTCTTCAGCATTATTGGCCACTCCCGAGAAGAATAAGGCTGTTTATCGAACCGTATACAGGAACGTGTGACATTTCCGGCGAGAAAATAACGGCAGCCGTTCTTCGGTACAAACGTGTAAAAGACGGTGTTTATTACAATAATGGTTGGAAGCATCCTCTGACACCATATTGTAGAAAATCTATGGAGACTTTTCCGTACGCTGTAACTGGCTCGAAAAGCTCTTTTGATTTTAAAGACTGGGGTGCCCTGACATTGGATGGAACTATCGATGGTGAGGATTGCCACAGAGCTGAAGTTGTGAAGGTTTACTATGACCAACTGGCCAGAGATATTGAATGCAAAACTATTATTTGGTGCTTTGGGTATGATGCATCAAATGCGAATGTCAAATGTTGGTACGATAACCGGCTACCATTACTTAACTACGACAAAAAAGATCATACAAGAATTAAGTCTTGGGTTGGCGAGTTAGTAAAAATTTCTTATGAGCAGGTTTTAGTTCTAAAATTCGCTTTGGTAAGGGCTTGGTTTAATCCTCGAATTGATAAAAATGGCAATGAAACGTGGAAGCATCTTATCAACAAGAAAGGTGATACCTCGCAAGCTCACCTTAGCACCATTAAATTTGTTGAACAAGACTACTGGAGATTGGCTGAAAGCAAATTTTATAGTGTATTGCATTCGCTGCTGGAACGCTCGAATGAAGATGATAGGCCGCTTGAAATTTATAAAGATTGGCTCATGTTCAATCGGAGTCAGGTGAAAAATATGTTTGACAATGAGGCGTTTGCATTTCTTGGTGATGACAAGGATATACGTAGAGCGGTGTTTGCAAGCAAGTGGCTTGATCAAGAACTTAAGCCACAAAGAGGTTTTTTGGCTGAAATGAATCAGTTGATTCAGACAATATAAGGAGGCACGCTATGGATACGTACCGTTACTTGAGGGAGCCAAAGGTTCGTCACCAACTGTTCGAGTGGTGGAAGAGTCTGAGCGAAAATGATTTTGAAAGAAATAAAGTAAAAATCGGCAAGGGGGACCGTGCTCGCCTCCGTAGAGTTGAGCGTCCTGAAGATGCTCTTTTGACGGAGCCTTTCTTTCGGTTTTTACATATGATGCCACCAGAATGGGCATTACCGGACAATATTCTAAGGTCTGCGCTGATTGCTTCAGTTCTGTCTCACGTAGATAAACATGATGACGATGAGAAAATGAGCTTTGCAACACAACTGGCAACACCCAAAAAGGTGACCGACAAAAAACCTCGCATGTCTGTGCTTCGTTTCCAGCAACTTCAAAAAAGTAGAGATCCTGAAGAGTTTTTTCGAAGATTGCTGAGATCACTGCAGTTGGCGGAAAACCCAATTAATATATTTTCCTTAGCTGATAGTATCTGGCATTGGATGGAAGAATATAGGTTTGGAGTCAATCGTAAACCTACAAAACGTTTATCCGTAAGATGGGCTACGGATTATTATCTCGCATTACCAAAATAACCAACAACTCACAAAAAGGAGACAAACAATGGGCCGTTTCGTACAGATCCACATGTTGACATCTTATCCCCCTGCGAATTTGAATCGCGATGATCTTGGTCGCCCCAAAACGGCAAAAATAGGAGGTTTCGACAGACTGAGAGTTTCTTCACAAAGCTTAAAGCGAGCTTGGAGAACATCGGAAATATTTAAGGAAACTCTTGATGGTCATATCGGCGTAAGGACCAAGCTGCTTGGCGTGAGTGTGTATAACGACTTAAGAGCTGGGAATATCGACCACGCGAAGTCGTTAGAATGGGCTAAGCTCATTGCAAATGAGTTTGGCAAGTTAAAGGAATTCTCGAAGGATGAAAAAAAGAAACTAAAGGAACTGTCCAAAGAAGTGAGGGAAGTAAAAGAGTTGATAGAGCTGGAGATAGATCAATTAGTGTTTGTTGACACCGAGGAAAAAAAGTTGGTAACCGAACTCGTAGGAAAAATGATCTCCCGAAATGATGGTCCCCAAAAAGACGAGCTTAATCTTTTGCGAAAACAAATGCGTGCTGTTGATATTGCAATGTTTGGTCGCATGTTGGCCTCAAAGCCTGAATACGAAATCGAGGCCGCCTGCCAAGTTGCTCACGCCATCAGCGTTCATCCCGTGGTCATCGAGGACGACTATTTTACTGCCATTGACGATCTGAATGACGGCAGCGAGAATGCCGGAGCCGCCCACATCGGCGAAACCGGTTTTGCCGCGGGTCTGTTCTATTCTTATATCTGTATCAATCGTGAGCAGCTTATCAAAAACCTAGGTGGCGATGAGGAATTGGCCATGAAAGCCATAAAGGCTTTAACCGAAGCAGCGGTAAAGGTCTCACCCAATGGCAAGCAGAACAGTTTTGGCAGCCGTGCCTATGCCAGCTATGTATTGGCAGAAAAAGGTGATCAGCAACCCCGCTCACTATCCGTCGCCTTTTTAAAGCCGATCATGAACCAAGGGATCGAAGGTGTGGATTTCGGAACAGCGGCGATTAATGCGCTTACTACACATCGCGATAATATGGATACAGTGTATGGCTCGTGCGCCGATGATTGTTGCTCATTTAATGCTCTTGAAGGCGAAGGCACCCTGGCGGAACTCCTGGCATTTGTGGCCGAATAAAGGGGGGAATCATGGAATACCTATTGTTTCGCCTCTATGGCCCCCTGGCCAGTTGGGGAGAGATTGCGGTGGGTGAATCCCGTCATACTGCCATCTACCCTAGCAAATCGGCACTGGTGGGGCTTTTGGCGGCAGCCCTCGGCATCTGTAGGGACGAGGAAGAACAGCAAGCCAAACTTGCTGCCGGATACCGTTTTGCTGTCAAGGTCATCAGCGCCGGTCATCCATTACGCGATTATCACACCACGCAAGTTCCGGATTCGGTCGGCAAGTTCGTCTACCGTACCCGCCGTGATGAACTGATTACCGGCAAAGAACGGCTCGGTACGATTTTGTCCAGCCGCGAATACCGTTGCGATGCGCTTGCACTGGTGGCTGTCGTGGCGGAAGAAGCTGCTCCGTATTCGTTGAGTGAAATTACGAATGCACTACTGAAACCGAAGTTCCATCTGTATCTCGGTCGCAAATCATGCCCACTGGCTGCCCCGCTCAATCCGGTGCTACAAAAGGCTGCTGGTTTCGGTGAAGCCCTGGATTCTTACCAATTCGGTGCACTGTATGTTTCTAAATATGATCTACGTACTGCTGAACAAGAGAGCAAGGAAAAGGGTGGCAGATTGCAAGAAACATCCGGGCTGACCAAATTTTCGCAACGGGACAGCGTTGTCTTTACCTACGGCAATTATCCGGTTCGTTATTATTGGGAAGGAGATGGCGGAGACCTTGTTCCGCAGCAGACACTGATACGTCATGACCTGCCTTTATCCCGCAACAGATGGCAGTTTAGCCAGCGTACCGAGCACCTAAGCCTTGGAAAGGAGGAAGCATGATGTACATTTCCAGGATCAGAATCAGACCAGATGCGCGGGATCTGCATCTGTTGATCGATACCAACAGTTATGGCGTTCACCAGCTGTTGTGGAAATTGTTTCCGGCGAAAAGTGAGGGACGACGTTTTCTTTTCCGCGAAGAAGTCGCCCGGGAGCAGATACCGTTTAACAAAGGGGTGAGGGGGGAACCGGTATTTTACACAGCTTCAGAAACAGAACCCATAACCACTCATCCGTTGTTTGCCGTGGAAATCAAGCCATATGCCCCCCGTTTGAACGAGGGTGACCGGCTGGCATTCAGATTGAGGGCAAACCCAGTACAGCTGGCAAAAAGGAAACGTACCGCAGAGGAGTTGGAGCAATGGCGTAAAAAACGTGCTGAACGCGGGCTTCAACCAACAAAATCGATTGAAAGAGATCGTACTGAAAAAGTTGTCCGGCATGATGTAGTCATGGATGCTCAGCAGCGCCTCTTGCGGGAGCTGGCTGAAAAAACGGGTGTTTCCGTCAATGGTAAAAAATCTGATATGAAAAAAGACCTTCTGGCATCCTGGCGACATGTGACCGAGATCCAGTCAACTGAGGACATTTTGAGAAAGGTAATACTTGAAAATGAGCGTTACGAAGATGTGGCAATCAGCAGATTTAATACAGCCAGGTTGCTTGATACAGCACTAAAGGCGAGTATGAACAAAGCTTTGGAAACGTGGTTGAGCAGGAAAGGGGAAAGTTGCGGATTTACCCTTGCCCACGATGTAAGCGGGCGGTTGAAATTCCAAGCAGAAGGTTATCAATGGCACGCTCTCCCCAAAAAAGGAAAGATGGCTGGCTTTAGTTCCGTCGATTTCGAGGGTGAACTGGAAGTGACGGACACCTCATTATTTTCCAAGGCACTGTTTACCGGCATCGGCCCAGCCAAGGGTTTTGGTTGCGGGTTGATGCTGGTACGGCGGGTGTAAGTTGGGTGAGTGGCTATAAGGGCAATTCATGGATTATCCACACATGAGTTGCCTCAACATCTCAAAAAGAAAGGCTGTTTATGAGCAGATCAGTACATGCCGCTAGCGACCGTATCATTGTGGTGGATGTTGAAACCACCGGTCTTTCTGTACAACGGGGCGGGCGGGTGATCGAGGTGGGGGCCGTGGCAGTGGAGGATGGTGTGATCGTAGCTGAGTTTGCTACACTGATCGACACCGATGCAGTCATCAGCTACGGTGCCTACCGAGTACATGGCATTTCAGAAGAGATGCTATCTGGACAGCCAGAGCCTGCCGAAGTCTGGCCCCAGTTTTGGGAGTTTGTCGGCAATGCGCACTTGGTGGCTCACAATGCACCGTTTGA
>JAVERM010000204.1:0-2526 GCA_034007105.1 Trichlorobacter sp. | reverse complement strand
TGCCTGCCCGCCGCAGGCAATAACAATAAAAAACAACACCCTTAAAGTGGATAAAGAACATTGCATCCGCTGCTGGTGTTGTCGCGAGCTTTGCCCGTACCACGCCATGAAGCTGCGTAAAGGATTTCTGTTAAGGATATTAAACAGTAAGTAGTATTATGGGCTTTTTTATTGAAATCACAGGCTTGCGGGCGTATTTTTGATTGCACATTAAATTACTTGTACAAATAAAGGAGTGTGTATGCTTATCTTCCAACCTGACCTGCACCAATTCAGCAGCCACCTTCAACCAATTGATCTTTCCTTTCATCAATACCTGTTAAACTGCTCCGAGCCGCTGCTTGTGCATACCGGTAATCAAAATCAGGCAACAGCAATGCTGCCACAACTAAAAGCCCTGCTTGCCGGCAAAAAACTTGCATATATCTTTATCTCGCACTTTGAAGCAGATGAATGTGGTGGCTTGCCGCTTGTTTTACAACATTATCCTGAAGCCACTCCGGTATGCTCAGAAGTAACAGCCAGGCAGCTAGCCGGCTTTGGCATTGCCAATGATATGATTATCAAACAGCCAGGGGAAAAGCTGATCAGCGATGATTACGAGCTTGAATTTATCAACTACCCCTCAGAAATGCATTTGTGGGATGGGCTTTTACTGATGGAAACCAGACGTAAAATCTTCTTCAGCAGTGATCTGATGCTTCAATTTGGCGAAGCAGGCGGAAAAATTATCAAATCAAACTGGCAGGAAGAAGTAAACCAGATTACGCCCGAGCAGATACCTGATCCGGATAAACGGGCTGCACTGCAAAAAACATTATCAAAACTTTCACCTGCCTTTGTAGCAACCGGACATGGACCATGCCTTAAACTGACCTGAAATGGTAAACTTTGTGTGGATTACACATCAAAATAGTCCATATCAATGGCGGGCAGTTTCAGGATGCGGGAGCTGACGCCGACTTCGGTATCCATCATCAACTCGACCAGTTTTGCGCCGTCAATCAGGACAATGCCTTCGACTGAGCGGGCAAATTCAGTGGCTTGGCTGGTAAAGCCAGAGGTGGTGATGAATACGCCGCGTTTGGCTTTTTGTCCGGCTAGTGCGCCGTAAAAGGCTTGCAGTTCGGGGCGGCTAACGGTGTTTTGCCAGCGCTTGGCCTGTACATACACCTTTTCCAACCCCAGTTTGTCGAGCGAGATCACGCCGTCAATTCCGCCATCGCCACTGCCGCCTACCCGTTGCAAATCATGGCGGCTGATGCCGTAACCCAGTCCGTGTAGCACATCGAGAACGATGACTTCAAAGCGGTTGGGGGAAACCCGTAGTAGATTTTCCAGCAGTTCGTCGGCGGTGGCTTTGCGCAGCTCGGCCAGCGCCTGCTCCAGTCGGTCGTCTGGGCTTTGGGTTGAGTCCTGTATGTTTTCTGAGGGGGCTGGCTGTGGCTCGTTGTTCGTATTTCGACTGGACAGCACTACATTGATATTGCTGGTTACGATCCGTGTGATTTCGTCCGTTGGGAGTTGCTGCGGATAGCGTTTGACCAGATCAAACCCTGTCTGTGTCAACTGCCAGTGGCCGCGCTGCGGGCTGTCTGATAGTCCGGCGCGCTTGAGCCGATCATGTGCCCAACCAGCACGGTTTTTATAGGTTGCCTGCCGGCCACTGTTCAAAGTTTCTTGCCGTTGCTCATCGGTCAGTTGCAGATAATCGGCTGCGGCATCATGTGCGTCTGCCGTTCGCATACCGTCAGGGTTTTGCGCCAAAATCCGCAGTAGCGGCTCAACAAACAGATCGTAGGTGGGGATGGGTTGGGTCATTATTAATTACCTCCTGCCAGCGGGTAATAAAGGCTTGGGTCTGTTCGGGGTTGGGGAGCCAGGTGTCCATGGTAGTTGCCTATCTTAATAATCACATTAGTATAGTGGTTAACAGGAGTCTATACGACTTGCCATTGTTCTGTTGCGGAAAAGCCGGATTTGATTATTTTCTTCGTTTTTCTTGTCAAACAGCTTGCCATTTTCCTCATAAAAAACGGGGGTATTATTGAGGGTATCGTTTGAGGCTAGATAAGCAAAAAGCCCTAAGTATCAAATACTTAGGGCTAATAACTGGTGCGAAGACGAGACTCGAAAACTTCTTTGAAGTTATTCAAATTGTTATGATTTAGTTTTAGGTGAAGTGGCGAGTATACCCAAGCGTATACCTATACAGTGAAGCTTTGATACCGTCCTCAATTCGGGGCAGAGTTACTACTATCTTCACCCCGACCTCCGCTTTTTCCAACAAGGATCGCAGCAACCCACTATAAACAAAATTGACTGACACCATGAACCATTTTGGGATTACAGGATTTTCCACCACAATGCTCGCATAAACACAAATTATGCATTCCCAAGCTGGAGCCTGGTAGCAAGATAAACCACACCTACGCCCCCCACACAGTTATGGGTAAATCACCAAAGCTTTCCTGTTGTTTCCAGATTTTAGCATCCCAAGGGGTGTCTGGATTGCGGTTAAAGATA
>JAVERM010000203.1:0-2527 GCA_034007105.1 Trichlorobacter sp. | reverse complement strand
TGATAAAGCAACCGGATTTTACAGGTACCGCAAACTGTTGCAAACTGTTTTCAATCTCGCTGATTTTTGACTGTTTAATGGCTAAATCCGGTCTGCTTGCTCCATGTTCATTGTACTGCCAAAGCTGTTTGCAAAGGATAATATCACCAACAGCGCAGCCACTGCGCACTGCGCCGCAAAAACCGGCAGAAACCAGCAGTTGCGGATTTTTGATATCTGCCAATATCTTGGTAGCTGCACTTGCAGCGGCAATCCCCATACCAGCCTCAATAACAGCTATCAACCTGCCAGCCAGCAAAGCGTTGTAAATGACACAGCCGCCTGCCTGTTCTTTGCGGATGTTGGTGGCTCTGGCAAGTATGGCACGCCGTTCTTCCGGCATGGCAACCACAATACCGGTGAGAAAAGCAGCTGCTTTTTCAGCTTTGGTAGTCAACGGCAACAATGGAGGAACAGGATGATTTCATAAGCGGAATCACTTCCCGTGAATGGTAAGGATGCACCTGATATGCCTGCAAATCAGCAAGGGAATCAAATTTGGTGATCAGCGCAACATCGTAGGAGCGTTCGGCGCGGATGATGTCAACACCCACTTCAAGATGTCGTAAAATATCTATTTCGCCTTCCATTGAAAGCAAACGTTTACTGACGGCAGTAATGTTTTCTTTGGTTGGTTCATTAAGTTTGAAGAACACGATATGGGTGATCATTACTGGTTCCTTTCCGGACAAAAATTATTCAATTTTGTATAATGCCTGATACACAGCAACTGAGGCGATGATTTTTTTCACATAGTTGCGGGTTTCCTGATAAGGGATGTTTTCAATAAATTCATCAAGTTCAAGACCTTTAAAGTTGTTGAGCCAGCGATTAACTGCGCCGCCACCTGCATTATAGGCAGCCAGACTGTACACAATGTTATTGTCATAGCGATCCAGTAGTTGACGCAAATGTTTGGTGCCAAGGCTGATATTGTGTTCCGGATCAATCAGCCGCAGCGGATTATAGTGTTGGCTTTTTTTGTAGCCGGCAGTAATACGGGCTGTATCAGGCATTAACTGCATCAAACCTATGGCACCGGCGTGGGATTTAACATCAGCCCTGAAGCTGCTCTCAGCCTTTGCAAGTGCCAGTACAGTTGCTTCAGACAGGTTGTATTCTGCACTGTAATTACTGAAAATATCTGCGTACAATCGCGGGTAACCCAGCATCCAGAAAGAAATATTACTGTTTTCCAGGGTTTTGGGGCGATTGCGGTGAAAAGTAACGATTGAACCATGCAGATCAGCAGTCAGCTGTTGCAGCCTGGAAAGACCAGTCATTTCCGAATCGTCCAGAACTCCTTTGGTTTTCAAAGGTGCAAGTTCTGCCCGTGCCAGTTCCAGCATACCCAGATCAGCCAGCAGTTTTACCCTCTCACTGCCAGGTGGAAACAGAGGAGATGACACAGTTTCTGCTGTTTGCAGTTGCCAGGGAGGTAAAACCTGGTTTTTTTGGCGATACCAGGCAGCATAAAAACCAAAGGGATATTCCTGTACCAACTGGTTGTAAAGCTGTGCAGATTTTTCCGGATTATCCTGTTTTTCGTTAATTCTTGCCAGCCAGTAAAGTGCAGCTTCCTGATGTTTTTTGCCTGTTAACAGGATATTAAACCACTTCTTTGCATCATCCAGATTACCAGCAAGATATTCTGTCCAGCCCAGTTCCCAGCCTGCGCGGTCTGCCTGCGCTGATAGCGGGTAACGCTGCAATAACTGCTCAAAAAGCTGTGCGGCATCAGTAAAACGCCCACTGTTTTTATGTATAAAAGCTGCACCCAGCAGTGCTTCTGCGCCATGTTTTTTGCTTTTTTCAGCAACATCAAGATAGCTGGATAATGCCTTTTCTGCCTTACCCTGGCGTAATTCAACAAGTGCCAAAAGCAGCCTGGCTTCTTCATTTACTGTATTTTCCTTGCTGCCACTAGCCCTTTTTAACAGCGGTTCAGCCAAGGCATAACGACGCAACCTTAGTGCTGTTTTACCTGCTGCCAAATCAATTCTGGTGGAAAACTCCTCACTTATTCCGTCTTGCTGGATTTCAGAAAAACACCAGGCAGCAGCAGAAAGTTTGTTGTTTGCCAACAGCAAAAGCCCGCGCTCGTATTCCTGCTGCAAGGTAAACTCGGCATATTTGCTGCCAGTTTTTGCTGCCAGCTCTTTTAGCAGCTTGAATGCAGGGTTTGATTGGGCTGAAGCAGGGTATTCCAGACGGATGGTTCTCAGTATCTGCACAGCTTCATCCTGTTTATCAAGAGCCAAAAGACAACGGGCTGTTTGCAGCAGGGCATCTGTATAATCGTTTCCAGTGGTGTGGTTGCTGATAAAAGCGCGGTAAGCAGACAGGGCATCGGCTGGTTTGTCTGCTGCATAAAGGGCATCAGCAGCCAGTTTCTGCATTTTACGTTTACGTGAATCAAGTGTAGCAATTTCTGCTGCTTTATTTGCCACTGCAAACGCTTCATCATAACGTTGCAATTGAAAATAAA
>JAVERM010000202.1:0-2559 GCA_034007105.1 Trichlorobacter sp. | reverse complement strand
TTGAAAAACGTTATGAGGAAGGCTGGATACAAGGCGCACGGAACGCAGCGACGAGGCATAACATTTAAAGTTAGCCGAGGAAGCTTGTGACCTTGCAACAAAGTAGACAGCCTCCGCAGTAGTTTTTCAAAGCTCTGCTAGAGGTAATTTCAGATGCTATATATCAACATCAAAGACAATGATTTTAACCAACAGTTTGAGCGGATTCTTGCCCGCAGTGAAGAGACTTCTGCCCAGGTGCTGGAGGTGGTACGTAATATTATTGACGACCTGCGCAAGCGCGGTGATCAGGCTTTGTTGGAATATACCAATCGCTTTGACCGCTTGCAGCTTACAAACGCTGCCCAGCTGGAAATAACCACAGCAGAAGTTGATGCCGCAATTAAAGCATTACCTGCCGATGATCTGGCTGCTTTGCAGCTGGCAGCAGATCGGGTGGCTACCTACCACGAAAAACAGAAGCAGCAGACCTGGCTTTCCACGGAAGAAACCGATATTTTGCTGGGGCAAAAAGTGACACCCCTTGATAAAGTGGGCATTTATGTACCTGGCGGCAAGGCCAGCTACCCAAGCAGCGTAATTATGAACGCTGTACCAGCAAAAGTGGCTGGGGTTAAAGAAGTTATTATGGTCTGCCCCACGCCAGATGGTGAGATCAATCCGGCAGTACTGGCTGCGGCAAAGCTATCTGGTGTTGATCGTATATTCCGTATTGGCGGTGCCCAGGCTGTGGCAGCCCTGGCTTACGGAACAGCTACAATTCCCCGTGTGGACAAAATAACCGGTCCTGGCAACATCTACGTTGCCACTGCCAAGCAGTTGGTTTTCGGGCAGGTGGGAATTGATATGATTGCCGGACCAAGCGAGATTTTGGTAATTAACGATGGCAGCGGTAATCCAGCACATATTGCAGCAGACCTGCTTTCCCAGGCAGAGCATGATGAGCTGGCTTCATCTGTGTTAATCACCACAGACAATGATTTTGCTTTAAAAACAGCAGCCGAGGTGGAGCAGCAGTTAAGCAGACTATCCCGCCAGACCATTGCCCGCGCTTCATGGGAAAAATACGGAGCGATTATCATTACTGATTCCCTTGCAGAAGCTGCTGCTTTTTCCAACAAAATTGCACCAGAGCATCTGGAGCTGGCAGTGGCTGATCCTTTTGCCCTTTTGCCTTTAATCACCAATGCCGGTGCTATTTTTATGGGGCACTGGACACCAGAGGCAGCAGGAGATTACCTTGCCGGACCAAACCACACCTTACCAACCGGTGGCACAGCCCGCTTTTTTTCACCCCTGTCCACAGATGACTTTGTGAAAAAATCATCCATTGTAAGCTTTAGCGAGCAAGGCTTGCGCCGATTGGGGGATGATATTATACGTATCGCCAAACTGGAGGGGCTGGAGGCGCACGGCAGGTCAGTGGAAATACGTATACAGCCGTAAAGGGTTCTTTTTCCTTCTTTCCGGTCAGGAGACTGTGATTGAAGCTCCATGAAAGCTTAAAGCAAAAATAAGAGTAACCAAATGAAAGGACTAACCCCATATGGGTAGAAAAATGTTGATCAACGTCATGCATCCTGAAGAGGCTCGTGTAGCCATTGTGCAGGATGGACGACTTATGGAATTGAATATTGAAATTAGCGGTAAAGAGCAGACAAGAGGCAATATTTATAAAGGGGTCGTGCTGCGGGTAGAACCAGGTCTGCAGGCGGCCTTTGTTGATATTGGGCAGAAAAAACCTGGCTTTATACAGATGAACGATCTGCACCCTTCAGCATGGCAGTGGCGCGATGATATTGCCGAGGAAGACCGTAAACGCAGACCGCGTATTCAGGAAGTTTTACACCGTGGTCAGGAGCTTATCGTACAGGTGGAAAAAGATGCCCGCGATATGAAAGGAGCAGCTTTAACCGGCTATTTGTCGCTGCCAGGACGCTATATGGTGCTGATGCCTGGCGATACTGCCGCTGGAATCTCCCGCAAAATCCAGGACAGTGCCAACCGCAAGGAGCTTAAAGCTTTAGTGGCAGATCTGCACCTGCCGGAAGGTTTTGGCTATATAGTCCGCACCGAGGCTTTGGGGCGCACCATTGAAGACCTTAAAAAAGATCTGGAGTACCTGCTTGGGCTTTACAGCCGGATTATGGAACAGGCAGAGCAATGCAAGGCACCCACAGAAATTTACCGTGATGCCGGACTGATTTCCCGCACCATCAGGGATTATTTCTCCGATGATATTGATGAAGTTCTTGTGGATGATCAGGCTGCCTGGCAGCAGGCAATGGAGTTTTTCAAAGAAATTCTGCCTGGTTACGAAAAGCTGGTGAAGCAGCACCGTGAGAAACGACCTATTTTCTCCAAATATCAGCTGGAAGAGCAGATTGACCAGCTTTACGAAAAACAGGTGCCGCTGCCTTCAGGCGGTTCACTGGTAATAGAACCAACCGAAGCACTGGTTTCAATTGATGTCAACTCCGGCAAGACCTCAGGTGAGCGGGGTGTTGAAGACACCGCCTACAAAACCAATATGGAAGCTGCTGCCGAAGTGGCAAGGCA
>JAVERM010000201.1:0-2589 GCA_034007105.1 Trichlorobacter sp. | reverse complement strand
TAGGCTCTGGCAGACCAGTTACCGGATCACTGGTTTGTACCACCGACTTACCATGGGATATACGGGTGCAGCTGCGCAGCATAACCGGTGTGTCAAACTGCTCAGAAATCTCAAAAGCCAGCCGAGTGTAATCAAGGCATTCCTGTGAGTCAGCAGGCTCAAGCATCGGGACTTTGGCAAAGCGGGCGTAATTGCGGCTGTCCTGCTCATCCTGCGAGGAGTGCATCTCCGGGTCATCGGCAACAATCAGCACTAAACCGCCGCCAACACCAGTGTAGGAAAGGGTAAACAGCGGGTCAGCTGCCACGTTTACGCCAACATGTTTCATGCAGGCAACAGCGCGACCGCCACCAAAAGAAGCACCAATGGCAACTTCAAGAGCAACTTTTTCATTTGGTGCCCACGAGGCATCTATCTCTTTGTATCTGGTGATGTTTTCAAGTATTTCAGTGGAGGGGGTTCCCGGGTAGGCACTGGCTACCTTTACAGCTGCTTCAAATGCACCACGGGCAAAGGCTTCATTGCCGGACAGAATTTCCTTGTTCATTTCGCTCCATCACTTTGACTGGTATTTAATCTATATACAGAAAAAAAGAACGTTGTTTATACACATGACAACTTTGTTTTGTCAATTTGTTTGCACTTGCACTGCCAACTGTAAGCACAGATAAAAAACTGGTTGATACCGTTGGTTTCCACAAAAAATATATGATAAAATCAGTGCCATATGAAAAGCATACTCTCCTGCATAGAACTGGCTGTTCCAGATGTTGCAAACAGCCTTAACCTTGAACTTGAAAGTGGATGCAATGCGGTTTTCCTAACCAGAGGCGAACATGAAACCAAAGCATTGACACGTACTTTTACCGGAGAATTGCCCCCTGCCAAAGGCGAACTTTATTTTGAGAATATTTGTGTAAACCAGGCATCACGGCAGCAGTTGCACTCTTTACGGCAATCCATTGGTGTTATTTCAAGTAGTGGCAACCTTATTTCCAATCTTAAGCTTTGGGAAAACATCACCCTGCCCTTGCAATATCATACAGGTAATATATCCGAAGAAAAACATGATGAAATCTTTGAGCTTCTGAAAGCTTTTGATTACAAAGGTAATATCTGGGCGTTGCCAGGTCATCTAAGCTCCTTTGAACGTGTAATGGCATCTTTTATAAGGGCTGCCATTACAGAAGCAAAGCTGGTTATCTATTCAGGTTGCTTTCATGATCTTACTGTCAGTGAACAAAATCTGCTTATAGAACAATCAATTACTCTTAAACAAAATAAGCCTGAGCTGACTGCATTGTATTTTATCAACAACCTGAAAACTATGGATGGTGTTGAATACGACTTGCTTTGTGATCTGACTCAGCAACCGGCATTGATTAAAAGGAATTAAACATGGAACAGGACCCACGCTTTAAAAACCTGGAGCGTAAAATAGGTGTTTTTATACTGATAGCTCTATCCGGTGTTTTACTGTCAGTTGCCGTGGTTGGTTATCAAAAAGATATTTTTACCAGTACTTTTTCATTACATTTTACAGTTGATAGAGGAACAGGGTTTACAAAGGGGATGCCGGTCAAATTATCCGGTTTCAGAATCGGTAAAGTCACTGATCTGAAACTCAATGAACATGCCATGGTGGATATTACCATTAAAGTAGCAAAAAAATATAACCATTGGATAGGTTCTGACTCAGTAGTAAAGCTGGTAAAGGAAGGTCTGGTGGGAGATAGTATTGTTGAGCTGTCAGTTGGTTCGCCTGAATTGTCACCATGCCAGGAAGGTGATCACCTTACTTATGTAAAGACCAAAGGTCTGGATGAACTTGCCGATGAAATAGCCGAAAAAGTTAAACCAGTACTTGCAGAAATTACTGAAATCATCAGCTATGTTAATGATCCGCAGGGTAACCTGAAAAAAAGCATTAAAAATCTGGAAGTACTGACCCATAATCTGGAAAAAACCCGTGAAAATACTGACATGCTGTTACTTGCCACCAATCAGAAACTTGAAAACATCCACAACAAAACCATCACCTTGCTGAATAATACAGATAATAAAATTGCCGGAATAAACAACGAAAAACTGAATGCCACTTTAGAACGGCTACCGCCCTTGCTGGACAAGACCGATACTGCCATGACCAATCTGGTCAGACTGTCTGCTGACACCAATGCAATGGCGAAAAGCAGTTTTCCATTGATACCCGGGCTGTTGTCTCGCACTGAAGAACTGATTTTCAGCACAGACCAGTTGATGAACAGCCTGAACAGCTCGTGGATTTTGGGTGGCAGTAAAAAGCCATTACTACAACAGACCGAAAAAGCCGGTGACAGTTATGATTAGTATAAAAACCATAATTATTTTATCCATTTGCCTGCTTGCTGGCTGCACAGCAAGCAGACCTGAACCTGGATTGATGCAACGCAGGATTATCAGCCTTAACGAACGCTCATTGGTCAGTTTGGAAAAAAACCGCCCCGATGACTCCCGTCGCCTTCTGGAAGAAGCATCAAGGCTTGCTGCCTCCCTGGATGATGATCAGCAACAGGCATTAACCCTGCTTAACCTTGCGCGGCTGGAGCG
>JAVERM010000200.1:0-2602 GCA_034007105.1 Trichlorobacter sp. | reverse complement strand
TATCCTATGCTGTGTGGTGGATTCGCGCCCAGATTCAAAATTACATTGTATCAGCCTGGAGCCTGCTGAAAATCGGTACCACTCAGGCGCAGCGTAAACTGTTTTTCAAGCTGAAGCAGACAAAAAACGCCCTGGCAAGGCTTGCAGAAAATGAAGAAAATAGTATGACCCTGGCAGAAACACTGGAAGTATCTGAAACAGAACTGCAAGAAATGGAAATGCGTCTGCAAGGTGAGGTTTCCCTTGATGCAGAGCTTTACGATGTTGATGGAGCCACCATGCTGGACAGGCTGGTGGATGAAGAGCCTGATCAGGAAGCCAGATATGTTGACAAGGAGCACCAGATTATCCTGCAAAAGCAGGTAAAAAAAGCCATGAGCGGTCTTAATGAAAAAGAACGCTATGTTGTTGAAAAAAGAATTTCTGCCGATGAACCAGCCACTTTACAGGAGATTGCCGACCATTTTACAATCTCGAGGGAAAGGGTACGACAAATTGAAGGTAATGCCCTCCGTAAGATGAAAAATATTTTGCAGCCGGTATTGCTTGCAGCCTGAAATCAGCAGATAAAAACCTGATAAACCCAACCGCCCATTTATTGCCTTTTAAAAATAAATGGGCGGTTTTTTTGTGTTGTAAACAATCTTTTTGGGTAACCTTGACTATTTATTGCATTAAGTGCATATATCAATAGTTTGTTTAAAAGCCCCCAAACAGGAGAAAGATTACAATGGCAAAGCATGCTGTACGCAGAAGCATAACCTTTAAGTTACTTAGCATCATTACTGTATGTGCAATAGTTTTTGCCGCGATAATGAGCGGTTACATCGTATATTTCAAATCGCAATTGATAAAAGACCGCAATCATGCCATGGCACTGCGACTGCAAAAAGAAGTGGATTTGCAGATAAGGGGCAAGCTGGATATTTTGTTAACCAACACCATCAGCCTTTCCCACAATGCCGAGGTAATCAGGGCTTTACAGCAAAATGACTACACAATTGCCGAACATGAGTTGCAAAAAGTTATCAAAAAATTTGAACAAGCTGATTTTAAAGGCACCGGACTGCATTTAATCAGAGCAGATATGACCAGCATGTGGCGCAGTTTTCTGGACAAACGTAATGATGACATATCTTTCAGGTCTATGGTGCAGCAGGTGGCAAGCAGTCGCAAGCCGGTGTACGGTGTTGAAACAGGTGTTGCCGGTGTTGGTCTGCGCTCGATTGCACCTGTTTTTGACCGTTCCGGCGCATTTTTAGGTATGCTTGAAGGTACTTTTGGTGTCGGCAGTATCAGCCGCCAAATGGCTGAAGCAAATGATATGTATATTTTGCTGGTTGATAAAACCGCTGTACCCAATCTGGAAAGTTTCAAAAAAAACAGCAGTGATATTGAAGTCAGTGATAAGTATTTTACTGCCAATAGAAAATGGTTCACTGATGAACTTGTGGCATTTGCAAAATCTGCCGATTACCAGGCTTTACTGCAAAATAAAACCGCTACCAGTGACAAGTTTTTCTATGCAGCCACAGAAGCAAAAGATATGACCGGCAAGGTTTATGGTCTGCACCTTACCGGTATGCCCAAAAGCGAATATGACAAGTTAATTAAACCTGTTTTTGCACTGGCAAATAACCTGATCATAGCAATTACCTTTATGGGCTTTATAACTGCCCTTGTAATTATGCTGATTATGAAAAAAGTGGTAATCACCCCTATCAACTCACTTTCCAGCTTTTTGTTGGATATGGGCAATGATCTTACCAAGCGTTTTAACTGGCAAAGTAATGATGAAATCGGTCAGGTTGCCAGCAGTGTTAACAGCTTTCTAGAACGCCTGCAACAGGTGCTTGGCTCAGTTACTGGCAGTAGTGGTCATGTAAACACAGCTTCTACGCAACTGTCTTTAAACGCAAAATCAATATCTGATGATGTTGCCGCAGTGGCAGAACAGGCTTCCAGTGTTGCCACAGCCAGCGAAGAAATGGCTGCAACCAGCGCAGATATTGCGCGTAACTGCCAGATTGCGGCTGAAGGAGCACAACAGGCAGCAATTACCACAAACTCGGGCTTTGATGTGGTAAGGCACACAGTGGATGGCATTAAATCACGCGGCGTAAAAACCCAGGAAATAGCCGAAATAGTATCACGACTTGGTGAACGCTCAGACCAGATCGGTGACATTGCCAGCACAATTGAAGATATTGCTGACCAGACCAATCTGCTGGCACTTAACGCAGCCATTGAAGCAGCCCGTGCCGGTGAAATGGGTAGGGGTTTTGCCGTTGTTGCCGATGAGGTGCGGGCTTTGGCAGAGCGCACATCAAAGGCCACTGGCGAAATCGGTGAAATGATTAAAACAATACAAACTGAGACAAGGGAAGCCATCAAATCAATGCATGAAGGGGTTACAGAAAGCCAAAAAGGTGCAGCCGAGGCAGAGCAGCTGGAAACAGCATTACAAGGTATTCTTGACCGTGTTTCCCAGGTAACTGATCAGATAAACCAGATTGCCGTTGCCGCAGAGGAGCAGACTGCAACCACAGGAGAAATTGCCGGTAACATCAACCGCATAAACGATGTGGCAAGTGCGGCTCTT
>JAVERM010000199.1:0-2656 GCA_034007105.1 Trichlorobacter sp. | reverse complement strand
CCAGCGCTGCCCCTCGGCCAACGGTCCTGTGACGGTTTCGTTCTGGTTCTGTTTGGTCATTGTCAATCTCCTTGGACACGGGGACATTACCCCAAATCAGTGTCCAAGAAAACCGGCGCCGCTCCAACGGGAGCAGAGCCGAACCGGACCAGCACAGCACGACAGTCAGCCATGCTGGGCTATCAGGCCGAAATAACAGCTGTTGCTGGGTTGTATAGGCAAAATATTGCCGATTGTCTGACCGCTGCAGGCAGGACCGCAGAAAAAGCCCTGGAGGATAAAGAAGAAGAGCAAGGCATGGGGCTGGCTGGGTCTGAGGGTGGGGCAGAGTGGGGGCTGCAGGTCGATTGTTGTCAGAGCGGTTCGTGCAGTTGAAGCCTTAGCAGGTTGAAATCATTGACCTAAAACATTAAAATCATCCCTTCTTGACTGATTGATGCTATAAATCCTTAACGTTAACCTTTGATCGGCGGCTTCGTCCGGGCAGTTCTGTCCGCTGGCCGCGCCGGGAGGTCTGTATGGCGGAGCAACGGCGTTTTGGGCGTAATCTCTACCAACTGGTCCGTTCGCCGGAGCGGATCGAGCTTTTATGCCATGGGTTTGCCTACGCTGGGCGGTTCAAGGCTCGTTGCTACCAGTTCTGTATCGGCAGCCAGGGCGTCAGTGCCCATGTCGCCCACCAGCCGGTGGCGATGAACAGGCTGATCGCTTTTGTCGCTGGCCTGCCGCAAGAGGCCCTGGCAAAGCTTACCGGCCGGATCGACTACGACCGGCCGGGACAGTTCAACCTGGTTGAGAAGCCGGGTTTCTCGATCTCTCGCAGCCTGGCGCCGGTTCAGTCGTTCGCCAGCTTTCCTGCCAAGCCACAGCATCCGCTGTATATCGAGAGGACCTGCCACCTTGCTGGCCAGCCGGCTGTTGTGACCAGTTGGGCACTGGACGGATTGATGGTGGCGCTGACGCTGCAGTTGGTGCCAGGGGAGATTGAGGCGCTGGGGATTGAGGGGCTGGAAGGGGCTTTGCCGTGAGAAAGTCGTTCAAGGCGCTTCTCGGTCGGCTCCTTGGGTCTGTTTTTCTTGATGCTTTGATGAATGGGTATATCCATGTTGCTAAAAACTGCTGATGACAAATCCTCATTGATCCGTCAACTTGAGAACCTGCAAAATACGGCCCCTGCAGAAAAGAAGAAGGCTGTCGAACAGGCACTGTTAAATCTGGCTCCTCGCTATCCCGCCGTGCTACAAACATTATGTCTGCCCCTAGCGGAGGCGTATGTCTACCATTTGACAACTAGTTAAAATAATAAAGAAAATCTCCGAACCAGGCGCTGCACATTGACCGCAAGGGGCGCGGGCTTATTGCCTGTTGCTCCTTGCGGTGTTTACGTCGCTTGTTGCAAAGGTTGTCATCCCCTTGCGGCAAGTGAGCTTGATCGTTGGGGCAAGGAATACGATGAAACACGAGTACGAATACAAGCTGGTTGATGGCCATATCATCGTGAAGGATCGCAGTAGGCAACTTCTGATTGATACTGGCGCACCCTCCAGTGTTGGAGACTCTCCTCCCCTCGCTTTTGCCGGCGGTTCGTACCCGATGCAGAGCAGCTACATGGGGATATCGCCGGCATCCTTGAGCAAGAGTGTTGGCACGCCGATCAATGCGCTTGTTGGTGCCGACATTCTGAATCGATACGATATTCTCATAGATCCAGTCGCCCAAAGATTCACCCTAACCGAAGACAAGTTGCCCTTGGACGGAACATCTCTGGAACTCGACGACTTTATGGGAATACCGATTATCGAGGCAAGAGTTGGCGAGGACATGCTTCGCATGTTCTTCGACACCGGCGCGAAGTTATCCTACCTGGACCCCGAAAGAACAAATGCATTCCCATCAGTCGGAACAGAATCAGATTTTTATCCGGGCGTGGGTGAGTTCAACACGAATGCGTACGATATCCCCATCGCTCTGGCCACCGAAAACGTCGTTTTGCGTGTCGGCAACCTTCCTGAACTCCTGCAAATGACCCTGATGATGGCAAATACGAGCGGCATTCTCGGAACGGCCATATTGAAGACACACAAGGTTACTTTTGCCCCGCGTAGGAGCACGATGACACTGCAGAGGATTGGCGGATGACCTTGTTCGTCTATCTTGTGATCGCCCTTCTGGTCGTTACAAAGTTCTGCGATGTTGCATCCACTGCGCAGAGAATCAGTCATTCCAGCGCAGAAACAAACCCCATTGCAAGGCGGATGATGCTCAGTGTCGGAACGACTTGGGCAATCTGGATCGTCTTCGTTGTGGCGCTAACAATAATCGGCATTGCCGGAGCAGCAGCACTAACGGGTGGCAACTTGATGAAGTCCTTGTTCATCGTCGTGGGCGTGAGCATTTCAATTATTCAAGGCGCGGTTGCACATTGCAACTGGAGCGGTCATGATAATGCTGTAACAAAGCGAGTTCGCCTGCTGCATACAGGTCTGCAACGATTCATACGGAGATGAAATGAAAGCCCCAATCGGGTAGTCGGGGGTTTTTCTCCCCCGGCCCCCACACCACCAAGCATGCGGGTCCGCACTTGGCGGTTCGATGATGTTACCGGGCCGTAGCCGGGTAATGACGTTGCACCCATAGTTCTTTGACAGATACCAGA
>JAVERM010000001.1:0-84123 GCA_034007105.1 Trichlorobacter sp. | reverse complement strand
TTAAACACAACTACCGGACCAACGTGGAAATTTCCGCATGGCCCTGTAAGCGTTTTTATAAGAACGAATACGAGGCGTTCTTCCCCGAGAGAAAGCTGGATCTCGCCATCAATATTGATGGAAGACCTGCCGACTGGCCTGAGAAGTTGCCATGGTCCGACCAGTTTCTCCGCATTCTTGACCCAGCTTGCCCTGTGGTTGTGATCAGCTACTCCGCCAACACCTATACGTTGTCGAATCCTTTCGAGGCTCAGATCGTTTCCGCCTTGACCCTTTTGTACAAGAAGCTGGTCGATGCCCAACAAGCCGGAGTAAGTGCTCAGGAGTTTTGGACGCAGAAAATCGGCATCGTGACTCCCCACCGAGCCCAGATGGCATCCATCAGAAATCTGCTCGTGGACGCAGCCGGTATGACGATGGACCCGCCTCCATTTGTGGACACTGTAGACCGGTTCCAGGGTCAGGAACGCGACCTGATCCTTTCCAGTTATGTGGTGGCCGACCGGGATTTTGTTGCGTCTGAAGATGCGTTCATCCTAAGCCCACGACGATTCAATGTGACGCTGACCCGGGCGAGAAGCAAGTTTGTGATGCTTATCAGCGATGCACTTCTCCAGTATCTGCCATCCGATCCGGACGTGGCCCGTGACGCTGCTCACCTGCAGCTCTTTGCCGAGCAGTATTGCAGTTCGGTATGCGACACCATCGACTTGCCATTCTTTGAGCGTGGTGCTCTGTCGACCATGAGATGCAAATTGAGGGGGCGATACGAGAATGGATGCACATTATGAGCTTTTCTAAGGAAATCGTTGAGGATGCACTCGTTGCCAGCGGACGATCATGTTGCATATGCCGCAAATTTTGCGGCGTACGCATTGAGACGCATCATCTCAAGCCAAAGCAACAGGGCGGCGACGACAGCTTTGATAATTGCATTCCCCTCTGCTTTGATTGCCATGCGGAAGTCGAGCACTACAACAATAACCATCCCCGAGGGCGCAAGTTTTCTGAGGGAGAACTGAGGAAGCATCGAGACAACTGGTACAGCATGGTTCGTGAGCTAAACACTCCGCTTCCATGTCCCGAGAGCCCTTCGCAAGTGTTTCAGACGGTGAACGGCAAGGGAAACATGCTCGCCGGTCGAGACCTGAATATTGTTACCGAGAGAGTGGTCAAAAAAACCGTCGTTCAAACTGACCCGGGTGGTAAGCACATCAGCAATACCACGGCGAGAAAGATCCTGGAGTTGGTTAATGAATATATCGATATTTACACGGCGGCAGGGAAAGATTCCCAGCGTGCTGCAAAACGGATCTGGAGCACGCTAAAGAAGGAGTTCACTGTCACCACCTACAAGGAAATATCTTCCGACGATTCCGATAGGGCCATCCAGTGGTTGCACGCTCAGATTGCCATGGCTCGCCCGAAAATCAGGCGCAAGGACCCGGAACGGTGGAAACAAAGCTTTTATAAACCTATCTATGCCCGGGCTGGCGAACTCGGGATGTCAAAGGAAGAGCTGTATGTATTGGCACAAACAAGGCTGTCTTTAAAAAATCCGATTGCCTCACTAAAGGATCTTACGCAGAAGAACCTTGAAAGATTGCATCATATAATGATCAGTGAAAGTAACAAGGCAAAGAGAGAGCCAGGTGGTTATGAGACATAGGAATTTTTTTACAGAACTCTCCCGTAGCGTACTGAATAATGACCGGTTCACGTCCAAGATCAACGCTGAGCATAAGATTGAGGTCGGCTAATGGTGAGGTGTAACCCATGCTAAACGTACTAATCATCGATGACGAGGCCAATATCCGCAAGATGCTTACGGTCTGTTTGGAATCACGCGGCCATCGCGTAACTGCCGTAAGCAATGGAAAGGACGCCAGAGCTGAGGCGGACCGGCAGGTCTTCGACCTGGCGTTTGTCGATTTGCGGCTGGGAACAGAGAACGGGCTTGATTTGATTCCTCCAATTCTCGGCGCATGTCCCTGGATCAAGATTGTTGTCATCACGGCTTACGCATCCATTGATACCGCTGTTGAAGCCATGCGGCGGGGGGCGACCGATTATATCCCCAAGCCCTTTACGCCTGAACAGGTCCAGATTGTCACCGACCGAGTGGCGACCGTTCGCAGCATGGAGCAACGCATTGCGACACTGAAGGAAGATTTGGAACGATTACACCCGGATGTTTCGTTTTCATCCCGGCATCCCGGCATGCAACGCGCCGTGGAACTCGCGCGGCAAGTGGCCACATCGGAGGCGGTTGTCTTGCTGCGTGGTCCCAGTGGAACGGGAAAGACAGTACTGGCTCATGCCATTCATGGCTGGAGTCGCCGAGCGGATAAACCATTCGGAACCATTTCATGCCCGACCCTCAGTCCCGATCTTCTCGAGAGTGAGCTTTTCGGTCACGTGAAGGGTGCTTTTACCGGTGCGCTCCGCGATAATCCCGGCCGCGTCGCCTCCTGCGAGGGCGGCACCCTGTTCCTTGATGAAATCGGCGATCTGCCACTGACGCTTCAACCCAAGCTGCTGCGCTTCATACAGGACCGGGAATATGAGAGTGTGGGAGATCAGCGGACGAAAAAGGCGGATGTCCGCATCGTAACGGCAACCAACACCGATCTTGATAAGGCGGTTCAGGATGGGCGTTTTCGTGAAGACCTTTATTACCGACTGAATGTGATTCAGATCGATTTGCCCCCTTTGGCTGATCGCCCGGACGATGTGGAAGCTTTAGCGAAGAATATGCTGGAATTCTTCAGCGCACAAAACCACAAGATACTGAAGGGCTACAGCGACACGGCTATCACTGCTCTGCGTCAATACTCCTGGCCGGGCAATATTCGGGAGCTGCGTAACGTTGTCGAGCGTGCCGCCATCCTCTGCACCACCGATACTGTTCAAGTCGAGCATCTACCCGTTTCGGTTGCTCCGCATACCCCCCAAGTTCAATTGGGCGATCATGTTTCCCTGAAGACGATGGAGGAGCAACACATTCGCCGAGTTGTCGCCACCACAAAAACCCTCCAGGAAGCCGCCGATATTCTGGGTATCGACCAAGCCACCCTCTGGCATAAACGCAAGCAGTACGGCATCTGACACCCTCCTGTTTCTCTTTTCCCCGGCCTTGTAAAAGACAAGGTTGAATTGCGCCCTTCCTTGTCTATCACAAGGACCTCCTCTAAATAACATCTGCAAGGCATTGAATTTCAACGCATTTCGTGGTTGGCACGGATTGTGCTTTAAGCGTTGTGGTATCTGAAGGAGTGCGAACCGATATTGATAAGGACACACGGATGATTGGCATAAGACAAAAGATAGTGATCGGGTTTGGCGGGTTGCTCGCCATCATTGCAGTTGTTGGGACACTGACGATGGTTCAACTTGGCGAGCTCGGCAAGGCCATCGACATCATTCTTCAAGAGAATTACCGCAGCGTGGTGGCTTGCCAGGACATGAAGGAATCTCTGGAGCGCATCGATAGCGGCATTTTATACACTCTTTCCGGAAAAACCACCGAGAGAAATCGGCTGATTACGGACTATACCGCAAGTTTCCGCGAAGCCCTTGGTGCGGAATTAGGCAACATCACGCTGCCGCACGAGTTTGAAAAAGCTCAACAATTAGAGGCACAGTTCAAGGAATATATAAAACTCATCCCCACCGTTGTCGCTCAGGAATTCCCCCTTCACGAACGGCAAGCCACTTACTTCTCGGAAATCCAACCGCTGTTTGAGCGGATCAAGACGTTGGCTCAAGACATACTGCTTATGAATCAGAGAAATATGGTCGAGGCTAACGATGCCGCCAGAGCAAAAGCGGATGTCGCTCGCCACGTGATGCTGGCGGCAATCATTGCAGCGGCGTTGCTGGCCATTCTGTTCAGTTATCTTGCGCACAGATGGATTTTGCATCCCATAATCCGGTTGATTGAATCCGCGAACGAAATCCGGGGCGGAAATCTGGATCTTGTCCTGGAAAATGGGGCAAGAGACGAGATCGGTCGGTTTTCGGAATCCTTTAATGAAATGGCTGCCGCCCTGAGGCTGGTTCGCAAGGAGGATAGGGTCAATCTTTTGCGAACAAAACGCGCCACAGAGGAGGTATTCAAAGCCCTTCCCGGGGGCATTGCCGTTCTCGATCTGGAAGGGAAGGTGGAGATTTCAACTGAAACAGCGGACCAGCACTTTGGCCTTAAACCCGGCGTCTTGGTGAGCGACCTCGGATTCGACTGGCTGCCTCCCATGGTTCACAAGGCTCTGGCTGACAATGAATTCGCCGAATCAGATCCCAAAACCATCCAGCAGTTCATTGATAACAGGGAATACTTCTTCCAGCCAGTGGCGGTGCCGATCCCTGTTGGTCCGGAACGCCCCGAGCCGACCGGCGTGGCATTGATACTTAAAGACGTGACTCAGGTCCATGAACAGCAGGAAATGAAGCGGGACGTTGTATCCACTGTCTCACATCAACTGAAGACACCGCTGACTTCCATCCGCATGTCCATTCACCTATTGCTGGAGGAGCGTATCGGTTCCCTCAACGAGAAACAGATCGAGCTCCTGATGGCGGCAAGGGAGGACAGCGAAAGGCTGGTGGGTATTCTCAGCGATTTGCTTGATATCAACCGTATCGAGTCCGGGAAATCAAGCCTGGCAACCGAATCCATCACGCCGAGAGCCCTGGTGCGGGACGCGTTGGAGCCCTATCTCGTGGACGCCAAAGACAAGGGGGTAACGGTGGAAAACGCCGTATCGGAAGATTTACCCGAGGTGCTTGTGGACACCGAGAAGATCCGACATGTATTCGCGAATCTCCTTTCCAACGCGCTTCGATTCACCGACCCGGGCGGTTCGGTAACCATCACCGCCGAGCAACAGCAGGAACAGGTCGTGTTTCGTGTGGAAGACACCGGGAAAGGTATCCCGGAGGAAGAATTAAAGTATCTGTTTGAAAAATTTTATAGAGCGCCTGGTCAGGATAAGGAATCCGGCGTGGGATTGGGCCTGGCCATAGCGAAAGAAATCGTCCGTGCACATGGGGGAGATGTTGGCGTTGAAAGCGTTGTCGGCAAGGGGTCGATCTTTCAGTTCACGCTCCCCTTGCGCATGGACCCTGCGGAAAACACATTAACCAAACCCATGGAGGACTGAATATGTCATTCGCATTGTATATGATTCTAGGACTGGCCATTTTCGCCGTGTTGGCGGCTCTTACAGTTGCTTGCGACAAAATATAGGGAGGCAATCATGCTTTATCTTTCAGCAATCGTTTTGGTGTTGTGCATGGCATATCTTGTCTTCGCCATCATAAACCCGGAAAAATTCTAATGTTCGGAGGCAAAGAATGACCATACTCTACATATTTCTCATCCTCGCCGGGACCGCGCTTCTGTCGTGGCCATTGGCAAAAGCCATGACCTGGGCGATGGACCCCGGCGAAACAATGCCTTCCTTTCGGGGGCATCTCGAAAGACTGATGCAAAAAGCAGGCGGTCCCCTTGTCTCCCGGCAACAAGATTGGAAGCAGTATGTTTTTTCCATGCTGCTGTTCAACGCGATCATGTTTGTCGTCGTGTACATGATCCTGTCGCTTCAGCAATGGCTTCCGCTGAACCCGGATGGCAAGGGGATGCTGGAACCTAGTCTGATTTTCAACACGACTGCTTCCTTTACGTCGAACACTAACCTTCAGCACTATTCCGGCGAGGTATCGCTGAGTTATTTCTCTCAGGTATTTGGCCTGATGTGGTTGCAGTTCGTTTCCGCCGCCACAGGAATGGCGGCTCTTGTTGCCCTTGCGCGGGGGCTTTCGGGGAGGTCGAATTTCGGAAATTTCTACTCGGATCTGATGCGGGCTACTTTCCTTGTGCTGCTGCCGATAGCGGCCATCACCGCGACGGTTCTGACCCTGGGCGGGGTCGTCATGACATTGCAGGGATCGGCCGTGGCTACAACCCTCGAAGGGATAACGCAAACCATCGCTCGGGGACCGGCGGCGGCCTTCGTGGCCATCAAACAACTGGGCACCAACGGCGGCGGGTTCTTCGGACCCAATTCCACCCACCCTTTTGAAAATGCCACCTTTTTCACCAATATCGTCGAAAGCATCTCCATCATACTGATACCGATGGCCTGTGTCTGGATGTTCGGACGCATTACCGGTCGAATGCGGCATGCAGTGATTGTCTTCGCCGTCATGGCTGCATTGCTGACGGTCAAGGTTGGCCTGGCCAATTATTTCGAAAGTGCGCCCACCGCTGCTCTTGCCGGGCTACCAGTAGAAACCGCCGGAAATCTAGAAGGTAAGGAACTGCGGTTCGGAACCTCGGCCGGTCCGACGTGGAGCGTCTTGACGACGGCGACGAGCAACGGGTCGGTGGACGCCATGCATGACAGCCTCAACCCCCTCACCGGACTCATGCCGATGATCGGCATGTGGTTCAACGTCACCTTCGGCGGTGTCGGCGTCGGTATGATCAACATGTTTCTGTACATTATTGTCGGCGTCTTCATCAGCGGCATGATGGTGGGGCGAACGCCTGAGTATTTCGGTCGCAAGGTGGAAACCCGGGAGATGAAGTTCGCCCTGCTGGCGATTCTCATTCATCCATTGTTTATCCTGGGAGGAACAGCGCTTTTCGCCGCCACCGCCTGGGGCGCTTCGACATTGAACAACCCCGGCTTCCACGGATTTTCAGAAATCCTCTACGAGTTCAGTTCGGCAGCGGCCAACAACGGTTCAGGCTTTGAGGGCCTGGGAGATAACACCGTGCCATGGAATGTGGCTACGGGCACGGTCATGCTCCTTGCCCGTTTTATCCCGATCATCCTGTCCTTGGCCATCGCCGGGTCGTTGGCCGCCAAGAAACCGGCACCTGAAACCACGGGCACCTTGCGCACGGATACGTTGCTGTTCGGCATGGTGATTCTGGGTAGCGTGGTTTTCATCGGGGCGCTCCTGTTCCTGCCGGTTGCCGTTCTTGGCCCGATAGCAGAGCATTTAGCGGCTGGACTTTGATCAAGTATCTAAAATGAAGAGGATTATTTCATGAATAACCATACCAACGAAAGCGTAGCGTTAAAGTTTGAAAGGCGTAAAGCACGCAAAGCTTCGCTTTTCGAAAAGAGCCTGGTCAGAACCGCCGGGAAACAGGCCATCGTCATGTTGAAGCCTTGGATTATGGCCAGGAATCCAGTCATGTTCATTACCGAAGTCGGGGCCATCCTCACCACGATTGTTCTGATCAAAGACGTGGTTCAGGGGAGTTCCGGGACATTTTACACCCTTGCCGTGACCGTCATTCTCTGGCTGACCGTGCTCTTTGCCAATTTCGCCGAGGCCCTGGCCGAGGCACGGGGCAAGGCGCAGGCGAATACCCTGAAGCAAACCCGCAGCAAGACGCTTGCCCGACGGGTTGTAAACGGCACAGACGAGCAGATCAGCTCTGACGAACTCCGCGAAGGCGATGTCGTGTTGGTGGTTGCCGGTGAAACCATCCCCAGTGATGGCGAGGTGATCGAGGGTGCGGCATCTGTGGACGAATCCGCGATTACAGGCGAGTCCGCGCCGGTGGTCCGGGAGGCCGGTGGTGATCGTTCCGGGGTTACGGGAGGGACGCGCGTTCTTTCCGATCAGCTCAAAATTCGGATTACAGCGGGTGTCGGCGAGTCGTTTCTCGACCGTATGATTGCCCTGGTCGAGGGGGCTGTACGGCAAAAGACCCCCAATGAGCTGGCCTTGACCGTAACCCTGGCAGGGCTTACCCTCGCCTTTCTCATGGTGACTGGGGCGCTTTGGCCGATTGGCCGCTATTTCGACGTGGATCTTCCCATCCCCACGTTGATCGCCCTTCTGGTCTGTCTGATCCCAACCACCATCGGCGCTCTTCTGGCCGCTATCGGACTTGCGGGCATGGACCGCGCCCTTTCGGCCAACGTGCTGGCAAAGAGCGGCAAAGCGGTGGAACTGGCGGGCGACATCGACACCTTGCTGCTGGATAAGACCGGCACCATCACCATGGGGGATCGTCAGGCGACAGAGTATCATCCCTTGCCTGGAGTGACGAAGGAGCAATTAGCCGAAGCGGCCATGTGCGCGTCATTTGGCGATCAGACGCCCGAGGGCAAGTCCATAGTCCGTCTTGGAGAGGAGATTCTTGGAGCTGGTGCGCCGGAGGAGGCACCGCAGGCCAAGCTCATCCCGTTTACCGCCCAAACACGATTGAGCGGTCTCGATTTTCCTGACGGCCGAAGTTTCCGTAAAGGCGCGTCTGATGCTGTTTGCACCTACATCCGGGAGCAGAGCGCGCAGGTTCCAGAGGCCCTCCAAGGTCTGGTCGATGATGTCGCCCGTCAGGGAAGCACGCCCATTGTCGTGGCCGAAGGCAATAAAATGCTCGGCGTTGTCGCGTTATCGGATGTCCTTAAACCCGGCATTCGTGATCGATTTGAACGTCTGCGGGCCATGGGGCTGCGCGTGGTCATGGTGACGGGAGACAATCCCCTGACGGCAGCCGCCATCGCCGAACAGGCCGGTGTCGATGACTATATTGCGGAAGCCAAACCGGAAGACAAACTCGAATATATTCGCAAGGAACAACGGGCGGGAAGGTTGATCGCCATGATGGGCGACGGCACGAACGACGCACCGGCCCTGGCGCAGGCGGATATCGGGATCGCCATGAACTCCGGTACCCAGGCTGCCAAGGAAGCCGGAAACATGGTGGATCTGGATAGCGACCCGACAAAACTGATCGAGGTCATCGAGATCGGAAAACAACTGCTCATGACCCGTGGATCGCTCACGACTTTTTCCATAGCCAATGACGTTGCAAAGTACTTTGCCATTATCCCGGCTATGTTCGTGCTCGCTATCCCTCAACTTGCGGCCTTGAATATCATGGGCCTTGCGACGCCGCAAAGCGCCATCCTCTCGGCGCTGATCTTCAATGCCATCATCATTCCTCTGCTGATTCCCATCGCCCTCAAGGGGGTCAAATATCGTCCCATGGGAGCGGACAGCATTTTGCGGCGCAACTTGTTCGTCTACGGGCTTGGCGGAATCATCACGCCTTTTATCGGGATCAAACTCATCGATATGGTCCTGAGCATCACTGGAATACTGTAGGAGGTTTACAATGAACACAAATAGTGAAGCCATCAGCACGGTACGGCAAATTTTGATATCGGCCCGAATGGTTTTGACGACCATGGTGATATGCTGCGGAGTCTACACTCTGCTGATTCTGGGAATAGGCCAGATCATGGTGCCGTATACGGCCAATGGCTCCTTGCTCAGCGAACAAGGAGAAATTATCGGCAGCGAGTCGATTGCGCAGGCATTCACTCGTCCCGAATACATCTGGCCCAGACCTTCAGCCCCAGACTATGACGCCTCGGCTACGGGCGGTAGCAACTGGTCCCCAACCAACCTCGCACTTCGTGAAAGAGCAGTCAAGATTCTGGACAGAATGAGAGTCGAGGAAGGAAATCCTCTGCCAGCCGACCTGGTGACCGCATCCGGCAGCGGAATGGACCCGCACATCACGCTTAAGGCGGCCCAATACCAGATAGCAAGAGTCGCTGAGGCAAGAGGGATACCCGAGAGTTCGGTTCAAACCGTATTAGATAATTATGCCGAAAAAACTGGCGGATTTCTCACCAACGAACCCCTTGTGAATGTCCTGCTCGTGAATATCGCATTGGACAAGCTGGAAAAATGACATGAACGGAAACCGTGCGGATAACTTTCTGCGTCTGATCCGACGCTCGCAACGGGGCAGGTTGAAAATTTACCTGGGCTATGCTGCGGGTGTGGGCAAGACATACCAGATGCTCCTCGAGGGGCACAGGATCATGCAGGATGGAGTCGATTTGGCCGTGGGAGTTGTTGAAACACACGGGAGAGCGGAAACCGAGGCATTGCTCGCAGGGCTTCCTGTGATTCCACGTCGCAAGATCAGATATCGTGGGATTGTGATCGAGGAGATGGACCTTGACGCCATAATTGCACGTGGTCCGGGTGTTGTTCTTGTGGATGAGCTTGCCCACACCAATGTGCCGGGAAGCAAGAATGCAAAACGCTATCAGGATGTTGAAGAGCTGCTTGCGGCAGGCATTCATGTTATCTCCACTCTGAATATTCAACATTTGGAAAGCCTGTATGAAACGGTCGAGCGTGCCACGAATGTGAAGGTGCGCGAGCGGATTCCAGACCGTGTGGTCGCGGAAGCAGATCAAATTGTCAATGTCGATATTACCATTGAGGATCTGCGGCGGCGTCTGAAGGAAGGAAAAGTCTACACAAAGGAACGGATTGAGACCGCCTTAGACCATTTTTTCAGGCCGCCCAATTTGGAGCAGCTTCGCGAGCTGACGCTTCGTGAATTGGCCGCCCAGATTGATTCGCGAAGACGCGATCCTTTGGACCAGGACATTCCGTCCAGCCCCGATCAGGTAATGGTGGCCTTAAGTTCCAGGGGACCAAATAGCGAGGCTCTGCTGCGTTATGCGTCACGGCTGGCCGGTAGATTGAACCGTAATTGGTATGCCGTATATGTCCAGACGTCCAAGGAACGCCCCACGATCATCGACGCGGCCACCCAGCGAATGCTTTCCAATACGCTTACACTTGCGCAACAGTTGGGGGCGACTGTCTTCACCTACAAGGGGGACGATGTCGTCAAAACCATCCTCCAGTTCGCCAAAGAGTACCGGGTCGGGCACATCGTTATCGGCAGCCCAGGAAGAAAGATGCCTTTCTGGAAACGGCTGCGGGGTGGGGCAAGTATAGTTGAGCGCTTAGTCATTGAGGGAAAAGGTCTTACCGTTGTTGTGCTGGATACCAAGGCAATACGGGAAGAACGCCCGGCTGTTGAAAAAAGGGAACCGGATAAGGCGAGCCCAGAGGAAGCATCTCAACATCACAAAAACATTGCCCGGGAAAACAAGGCTGTGCTTTCGCGGATGACCGCTTTGGTCTGGAAGGACCCCCTTAGAATGGAAGAGGCGATACAATGTCTGCTTGATTCTTTTCGTCACATAGGAAAGGAACAAAAAAGTCGCGCGTTGAACTCTTTGCTTGAACGTGAGCAGCAAGGAGGGACTCTTGTCGGTGAGGATGTCGCTATCCCTCATGCCAGGGTCGATGGTATATCGCAACCACTTATTGCAATCGGTGTTGGAAGCAAGGGCGTACAAGACCTTGACTCCGGACGAAAGGCGAAAATAATTGTACTTTTGTTGTCTCCGATTGATCCACCGGAAAAACATATAGAAACGCTTGGAATAATCAGTAGGATGGCGGCGGATGACCTGTTGCGTAAGAACATACTCGCCGCAAAGGAACCCCGAATTGTACGAGAAATGATCCAGGATTGGGCAATCAAAATGGAAAATATTGGAGACAGGGAAAATTTCATAGGCCAGCAAATATAGTCTAATTCGATTCCCGTTTTGGGAACCGAACCGGCGTCCGAAAACCGGATTCGAAGTTGTCGCGGCTCGACGCCAGGTATCCGGTTTTACTGCAAACTCGTCACCCTCGTCCGGTGCCGGGAAATCAGGGGAGGAAATCGTTTCTCTGGTCGGGTTGGCGGGAAGTGGTTGTGTGAGATGACTTCGGCGTTTATTATCAAGGAGTTATGAGGAGCGCGGGTTGGGAGACTGTTTTGCGGTAGGTCGTCGTTCCCTCCACCATTTTACCCTAACCGCAAGCAGTAAAAACCCCCTCTAAGCCCCATTCTATCAAGCTTACAGCAAAATCACCCCAACAGCACATAACTTGAAATATCACCAAAAATACCCTATTATTCCATCCTAACTACCCAACAGAAAAAAGGGGAGATGTTCATGTCCACACTGAAACCAGTAAAAGACCTACCTGGTCCTGTGGACTTAAACGCCATCTTCTTATAGCTCTTGCAATGGAAAGCCATGTACCTTATCTTGCGCAATGGGTATATGGTATGGTGAAAAACGCTTCAATCTCCTGTTTACCCATCTCTTACGGATGCCGTTTATTATGGTATGGTATGAAACGTTTCGCCCAGTCGACGTATATATCTTAGGTTCTCCGACTATAATGATTCAGACGAGTACAGTCACGAATCTGATGCAGAAGTTTCGGTTTGGCGGGCTGGTTTTGCAGGGCGTTTTTCCTGAATTTTAGGACGATTTTGTCATTAAATTTAGGTAAACAATAACGGAAAGTTACCACAAAGCCGACTCAATTTCAGCAGCATTTTTGACGTTTTTAACACAAATTTAGGGTGTCTAATACACGTTATGCATCAAGGAGACGTCGGTGCTCAAACCAGTAGTACAGGAAGAAACCACCGGATGCGGAATCGCGTCGGTTGCCAACATTCTGGGCAAGACATACTCAGAGATGAAGGCCGAAGCCAATGCTATGGGTATCTATGCTTCGGATAAATCGCTATGGTCGGATACACAGTATGTCCGGCGTATGTTGTCGAGCGTAGGTGTCGAAACTTCTGATGAAGAAACCCCGTTTGAGTTTTGGGAGACATTGCCGGATCTCGCCTTGTTGTCTATCAAGCATCATCAGGAAGAAGGTAAAAATTTTTGGCACTGGGTTGTGTTCAAGCGCGTGAATGGTCAACCCTTCGTGCTGGATTCAGCCAGTTACTTACCTTCCAATATCCGCCAAGATTTCGCTGCCATGCAGCCAAAATGGTTTATCGAGGTCAAGATGCATAACAATTCATTCAAGCCGACGCCGCTTCGCGGCGTCGGCTTAACTCAAGCGTTAGGCGAGCATGGGAGTAACTGGCTATGAAAGTAACTTTTGATTCAAATGTGTGGCAACAAGTTAGTAATCCAAGCAACTATCCAGATGATCCGGCAAGTGCTTGCTTTCAAAAAATTTCAGAAGCTATATCAACTGGTAAGATAAACGCATATCTTGCTGAAACAACATTTACCTTAGAAGCGTTTAAGAAAACTGATCGCCAGTCTTCGCTTGCAAGTTACAGTCCAAAAATAGAGTTCACAACAGACGAAATGCCAAATGGTGTAATTAAAGTAGGATTTAAGATCGACCCAGACAAAGGCGCCCACCCTGGAAACAACTCTTACTTATCCGAATATCTAGCAAAAGCAATTCCGCTTGGATTTAAGATCCTGCATTGCCCGCGCATAGGTGGGTTTAAAAATCCAGACATTCAAGATGAATACTTTGCTCGACAAACTGAGGCTGAGACTCATGACAGAAATGAATTGGCAGGCGAAGTCTCAAGAGCAATTGAGGCGCGGAACGCTGGTGTATCACATATTAAAAAAATCGGTGCCCAATACAGCCCTGATCCTAAAGATTGGTTGAAGGGGATACGCGCGGCTCCAGATTCGGAAGAAAAAGCAATTGCAAAGGCTTTTTCTGAATGGGTTGATGGGGATTCAGTCGCTGTTCACGTTGGCTATAAAAACACTCATTATTGCACGCGAGATCAAGGAAAAAATGCTGGGCAAGGCTCCGTATTAGCAAAGAGCAATAGGGAGTGGCTTGAACAAACATATGGCGTCGTATTTGTGACGCCGGAAGAATTGTATGCGTTGCTCGCCTAACAATTCATTCAAGCCGACGCCGCTTCGCCGTCCGCTGAATTCTAACGTTAAACCGCACATCAAAGGGCATTGGTATATGAAGATCCGAAAAGCACAACTGGAAGATCATCAAACTCTCCTCGCCATCTGGGAGCAATCAGTACGTGCATCACATGACTTTCTGTCAGAGCAGGATATCCAGTTGCTCATTCCCATGGTGCGCGATCAAGCCTTGCCAGGACTGGAAGTGTGGGTATTGTGTGATGAGTCATCAGCGCCTATTGGTTTTATGGGGCTGGACAACAACAAGCTTGAAGCATTATTCATTTCTCCAACCAGCTTCCGGCGGGGTGGCGGGAAGCTCATGCTTGAGTATGCAAGAAAATTAAAAGGCGAACTACAGGTGGATGTAAATGAGCAAAATCCAAGCGCAGTAGCATTTTACTTATCCAATGGGTTTGTAGTTGCTGGTCGCTCACCAACTGATTCTCAGGGGTTGCCATTTCCGCTGCTGCATTTAAATGAGGCTTTTGTCCAACAAAAATGAAACCAGACATGACAATACAAAATAAAGAATTTAAAGATGAAGATCTTGTTTGTTACTGCTTTGGGTATACAAAAAAAGATATTGAGAGTGATTTCAATAAAAATGGCAGGTCTATCATCTACGAAAAAATAGTTTTTGAGAAAAAGGCAGGAAAATGTGATTGCGCACTAAAGCATCCTACGGGCAACTGATGTATAGCTGATGTTCACCAGGTGGTGGAATCGTTTAAAAAGAAAAAGCCCTGTTAAAACAGGGCTTTTGAATCCAGTTGTTACTGGACGATACATTTGTTGGTGCGGGTAACCGGAATCGAACCGGTACAGCATTTCTGCCGAGGGATTTTAAGTCCCTTGTGTCTACCATTTCCACCATACCCGCAAAAAAGCAATTCATTTAAATACACTAAATGTTGATGTTATTCAAGTGTTTAGTATGAATGATAATTTTAATATGGATTTTTGCAGGTTGTGATTCTTGAAATTAAAATTGATGCCGTTTTTTATACTTTATTTAAAAGTTGTGCTATAATATTCTGGTTTTTGATATTTTTATTCGGATTGGCATTGTTTATGTCCTGCCCGATAAAATATAATATTTTTTAGGAGGAAGATGTGAGAACAGTCGTTGTAGCCTTGTTGATGACAGCCGCACTCGCCCTGGCCGGTTGCCAGGATAAACCTAAAACTGAAGCCCCTACCAATGCTGCCATGCCTGAAGGGCATCCGCCGGTTGGTTCTGCCATGCCAGGCGCGCCTGGTGTTGATCCCCATGCTGGTATGCAATCAACGGAAATACCTGATGGTGTGCCGACCAAGAAGGCAACTGTTTTGCAGTCCATTGATGCTGATGTATATACTTACATTGAAGCCAAGGGTGAAGATGGTAAAAATGTATGGATGGCACTGCCCACAACCAAGGTGGAAAATGGTGCAACCATTGAGTACCCTGCTGATGTGCCGGCAATGGCTGATTTTAGCAGCAAAACCTTAAACCGTACATTTGAGAGCATCTTGTTTGTGTCTGGCATTAAAATTGTCAAGTAATTAGGCTTTTATGGCTCTTGTACAAAAACGGGGTGTTGGCTGTTTAAGGCTGCACCCCGTTTTTTTGAGGCTGTGTTCATGCCCTTACCAGATAGACAGAGCAATGGGCAGCCTCGGCGACTCGTCGCGACACACTACCTTTTAGTCTGCTTTCAATAAAGCCTTTGCTTGAACTGCCGATTACAATAAGATCAATACTTTCATCTTTGGCAAATTCTACCATTGTTTCAGCCGGTTCTCCTGCTTCTACGATCATTTCAAGCGGTATATCGTACTCGGCAGCACTTTTTTCAATTATGTAAAAAATCCGTCTACGCATTTCTTCCCACTGCTCAGTTTCAGTAAGGGGTTTTACCGGCACAAAATCAGAATAAGATGAGCTTTCGGCATTTGGAACAACCAGTAATGCAAAAATTTTACTTTTAAACTGACTGCGATTACCGGCAGCGATGCGCACCGCTTCCTCGGCTGCCTTATCAGAATATGGTGAGCCATCTATGGCCACTAAAATTTTTTTTCTAAGGTTAAGCATATGCACCTTCGAGCTGTTTTATTTTCAGATAATTATGGTTTGAAAAAAATGCAGACCAAGGCAATATAACGCAACTATTCAGGCTTGACAATTATAAAACAAGTTTCTATATTTGCTGGAAACCTTTATATTAACTATACTTTTAGCATTCATTTTAACAGGAAGTTGAGGTGCTGTGCATGGCACGTAAGGAAAAATCAGAATATCTCATTCAGGCGGTCTCCCATGCTCTTGATCTTTTGGAGCAGTTTCATGACGATGTTGACGAGCTTGGGGTTACCGAGTTGTCAAAAAGGCTGAAGTTACATAAAAATAACGTATTCAGGTTACTGGCTACTTTGGAGTCGCGCGGCTATATTGAGCAAAATCGTGTGACCGAAAACTATCGGCTTGGTCTTAAAACCCTTGAGCTGGGGCAGACTTTCATCAAGCAGATGGGGCTTTTGCGTCAGTCCAAGCCAATACTGGAATCCATGGCAAGCGAGTGCAATGAAACCATCTATGTTTCGGTTTTAAAGGATTTCCATATTATCTATCTTGATGCTGTTGAGACAACCATGACTGTACGGGTGGTGCCAAGGGTTGGTTCACGGCTGCCAGCCTACTGTACAGCGGCGGGTAAAGTTCAGATCGCTTACATGAGCGATGAAGAACTGGAGCAGAACCTGGCAGAAAACAGTTTGCATAACTATACCCCAAATACAATTACAACTGCTGAAGAATTGAAAAAACATCTTCGCCAGGTGGCAGAAGAAGGCTATGCAATTGATGATGAAGAGCTTGATGAGGGTGTAAAGTGCGTCAGTGCGCCAATAAGAGACTATACACGCAGGATTATCGGTGCGGTAAGTATATCCGGTCCATCAATGCGCTTTAGTGCACAGCGTATTAAAGAAGAGCTTGTGCCACTGGTTATGAAGGCCGCAGAAGAAATTTCCGCAAAGCTGGGCTATACCAAGTAAATATCCATATTTTTAAATATCTGCCAAAACAAAAGCGGGTGTGTGATTAACTTCATGCACCCGCTTTGTGCTGCAAAACTTCCTGTTGGACTTTCCGTTAAACCAGTTGCTCCATTCTGGGGTAGAGTACCGTTTCCTCGGTTACCATCCTGTTAGTGAGTATGGAGAATAGCCGTGCCACATCCCGAGCAAAATCAAGCGATTGAGTCCGGCTGTTGTAGCGTTGAAAAAACTGGTCTGCGGTAGAGGTTATTTCCTGCATTTCCCCCTGAAAACGATCAAGCATGATGCGTAAGTCATCATCATTTTTTGCAGCAAGCTCCAGTTGTGGGTAAAGATCAATTTCTTCACGCAGAATATGGGCTTGCAATAACTCACGCAAATGTTGCAGGCTGTTAAAGCCTTCTGCTGATACAATCCCCTGTTTTTTGATTAGTGCAACCTGTTCACGCAGGCTGTTATGCTCCTGTTTTAATTCGCTAATCAGTGTTTTCATATTAACTCCGGCAAAATCAGTGATCAGAATAACCAAGTACCACCAGCAGGCAGCTATGGTCAGCAATTACATTTATGCCTGCTGCGCGGCAGCGGTCAACGGCTTGCTGGCTTTCAGCACCTGGTTGCATCCAGATATTTTTAATACCTTTGGCAATGGCTGCCTCCACCACTTTTTCAGTTACAGCAGGTGGAGTAATGACTGAAATACTGGTCACAATTTCTGGCAGCTCTGCAACAGAGGGAACGCAATCAATCCCCTCAATCTTTGTTGTCTTTGGATTAACAGGAAAGACAAGCTTTTTGTGTTGCAGGTAGCAGCGCAATACTTTGTTACCATATTTACTGCGATCTTCCGATGCACCTACCACGCCAAAAGCATCTGCCTTTAAAAATTTTTCTATTTCCGGTGTCATTTTTAAGCCTCCTTGTTTTTTTTGGTGTGTATCTTTACTTGCGAGGTGGTTACTGTTGGCGTATTCTTTAAGCCATGACAACTTTTAACATAATAAGTGAAAAAATACACGCTGGAGAGCGGCTTGATTTTGATGATGCCATGGCTCTCTACAACTCCAACGATCTTCTGGCTATTGGCAAGCTTGCAGCACTGGTTAACCAGCGTTTAAACGGAGATCTGGTTTACTACAATATCAACCGCCATATCAATCCCACTAATATCTGCGTAAATAATTGTACTTTTTGCGCTTTTTCCCGCAGACCAGAAGCTGGCGATGCTTACACCTTTAAAGAAGAAGAAATGGTGCGGCGAGCTGTGGCTGCCGCAAAACAGGGCGCAACTGAAGTCCACCTGGTGGGTGGCCTGCACCCTGATCTTTCTTTTGATTTTTATCTTGATCTACTACGTGCCATTACCAAGGCAGCACCGGATTTGCACATCAAGGCGTTTACAGCTGTGGAAATTGATTGGTTTGCCCGTATAAGTGGGCTAACAGTGCAGGCTGTTTTACAGCAACTGATGGAAGCCGGGCTGGGTTCAATGCCTGGTGGAGGTGCAGAAATACTGGTTGAGGATGTGCGGCAACAGATCTGTCCTGAAAAAATCAGTGGCAAGCAATGGCTTGATATTCATCGTATTGCCCACCAAAGCGGGCTTAAAACCAACAGTACCATGCTTTATGGTCATCTGGAAAGTTATGCAGATCGGGTGCGCCATATGCAGCTTATACGTGAGCTACAGGATGAAACCGGTGGATTTCAGGTTTTTATCCCGCTGGCATGGCAGCCTGAAAACTCGCCATTAAAGCTGGATACAAAGGGAACTTGCGGGCTTGATGATCTGAAAACCCTGGCTATTGCACGCCTGTTTCTGGATAACATTCAGCATCTTAAAGCCTACTGGGTGATGCTTGGCGAGAAAATAGCCCAGGTTGCCTTGGCTTTTGGTGTGGATGATCTGGACGGTACTGTGGTGGAGGAAAAAATCGGACACGATGCCGGAGCATTATCGCCACAAAGTTTAAGCCGTGAACGTATCACCGACCTGATCTGCAAGGCAGGCAAAAAGCCGGTGGAAAGGGATACTTTGTATAATGTTGTTAACCGTTCTTAGCTAGTTAGCATCCGGAAACAAGCCTCATCTCAAAACAGTTTCCTGATTGGAAAAAGAACCTTTTCCGGACGGAAACTAGTTAAAAAGCTCGTCAAATATTTCCTGCACTGTGCTAATCCGTTCTGCTTTCCAGGCATTGCTTCCGCAGAACACAAGACCTGTTTCAATATTTCCCCGCTGTGCTCTGTCCAGAGCAGTAACAATACAAAAACGTTCTCCATTTTCTTTGTAAGTACATTTTTTAAGGCAGTTCATGCTGCACTTTGTTCTGTTGCGCCTGTCAAACTGTAAAATATTATCTACATTACTAATCAGAGCGCGTCCTGGTAGCCCTGCTGGTGACATCAACAGCCCTATATCTTCTTTTTTGCAATCAAGGTAAGCCTGCTTAAAGGCAGGGTCAGCATCACATTCTTCAGTTGCCACAAATCTTGATGCCATTTGTACTGCATCTGCACCGTTTGACAAGGCATATTCAAGGTCCTGACGATCCCATATGCCGCCTGCTGCGATTACCGGAATGTCAGCCTTGTAGTCATCTTTAAAAAACTGTTTGACAGCACGAATGGTTGCGTACTGGTCATAATTACCGGTGCCGATGTTTTCCATCTTTTCGCCAAGGTGTCCGCCTGCGGTGTCGGGGTCTTCAATGACAATGGCATCCGGCAGACGCTGGTAACGTTTGTCCCAGGTGCGGGTGATAAGTTGGGCTGCCCGCAGTGAAGAAGCAATGGGAATCAGGGCTACATCAGGCGCATGGGCTGTAAGCTCAGGTAATGACAGTGGCAGACCGGCACCGCAGACCAGCACCTTGGCACCGCCATCAATTGCAGCCTTTACCAGGGCTTCAAAGTCTGAAAGTGCAACCATAACATTGACACCAATAATGCCGTCAGGAGCAATTTGGTAGGCTTTGCGCAGTTCTTCCTTAAAGGCATCTGTTTCAGCCTGAAAATAATTTTTACCATTATAAAAGTCACTGTTTACGGCAATGCCGGCAGCAGCCACCAGACCAACACCACCACATTTTGCCACATGGCCAGCCAGGTTACCGCCAGAAATACGTACACCCATACCACCCTGAATAAGAGGATATTTAACTTTATATTTGCCGATTTGTAACATGGTTTGAACCACCTTGTTTTTTTATCCGGACAGCATAACAACATTGGCAGTTTTGGTTTGTAATAGTTTTGTAAAAGGGTGGCTGTTTGTTTGGTTAGTGGATGCAGCAGTGAGGCAAAACAAAAAAGCCTGACCAGATGTTTTGTACATTGGTCAGGCTGTAAAGTGCGGGCAGGTTTGTGATGCTTTTAATCAGACTCCTAGATCCAGGCATCGCCGCCGTCATAGTGCAGGTCTTCGGTTTTCTTGCCACCTGATGTACGGAAGCGGGCTTCATTTGCATAATGGCGAGCCTTGTTCTTTGCCACTTCCTGCATATCTCCCAATTTTCTGCGGTTTTCTCTGCCAGATGTCGGGGTTAAAAGCAGTGCAACAACGGCACCAAAAAAAGCACCTGCGGTGAGGGCTAAAACAGCGGTGGTAGCAGTATTGTCTTCTTTACGTGCCATGGTGAAAAGCTCCTTTTTTTGTGTAATATCCGTTTCATCTTAGTGTCAGGATGAAAGCTTAAATAGCATATAATTGTGGTTAGTGGCAATGCTTTCCGGCAGTTTGCCTGTTCATCTTGGGTCAGTTTTTGGTCTTGCAGTTTTCCTGTTCAGCCCTTACCAGGTGGCAGCGTACCATATCCTCAAAGTCAAGATCTGCGCTGCTGCTGTATACCAGTGATGCACCAACTTCGGCTGCCAGCATGGCAGCACGGTATTTTACCGGCAGTTTATCCACACGTTGCCGGAAAGAGGTTTTTTCTCTCAACAGTGCCGGCAGGTGACGTAAAAGAGCTTTTTTAAATGGTGGTTTAAGGCTTAGTTCCGGACGCTCAATGAAAAACCGGAAAAGGCGGTTATAGAAATTATTTATGTTATGGCTTATCTGATCTGAAATTTCGGTGTAGAAAAGCGCACCGCCGTTTTCTTTGTAAAGACGCAGGATAAGGCTTGCTTCATCGGTTGCCCGCTTTTGTAAAATCGTAAGTACATCTGTAACATAGCGTTCTTTATATTGTGAAAATTCCTGTTCTGACAAAAGCAGGTTGGCGATGATTTCGTAGGAAGATGAAATAACGCCACACTTGTTTGCCGATGCGTCACGCATCAGCAGTACGCCATTTCGCTGCAACTCTGTACGGGCATCAGGTGTAATGAAAGAGTTTGCACCTTCAATAATTACTTTTGATGAAGGCTGACCATCAGGCAGCATAAACTTGCGCCAGTTTTTATCATTAATGGTTTCCGGACGACCGCCGCCAGGTATAAACAGGTCTGCCTGGACAGTAAACGCCAGTGAAGAGTATTCGCGGTAAAAATCATCAAGATGAACCCATTCGTCTGTCAGCGTATTGTTTTCATTACGACTGAAGCGGCGGTAAAGTTCGTTTAGTTCCTCCATCCGCTTGCCGGTTCTAAGCAGCAACATGCCGCCTGTGCCCAGTTGTTCGGGGTTAAAGGCATCCAGATCATGTTTTAGTACTATTCTGCGCAGTTCATCTTTGTTAAGACCGTTTGGATCATAGGCTGCTGCTGTACCGTCCAAAATCATCAGTATTTTGGAATCAGGACAACTTTCAAGCAGCAGATTCAGACAGTTACCAGCCACATCACCGCCTGGTCCGCCGGTCATTTTAACAGTAAACGGGTCTTTATAAATATCAATGCCGGTTTCCTGCATTGATATTGCAGTAAAGCTTAGCACACCTGTGGAGGTAACAGCATAATGTTTATGGTTGATACCAAACTCTTTACTTGAGATTACGCCTATGCCCAGCATATAGCCACGGTGCACAGATAACGCCGCAATGGTTTCAATCATGCTGTCGTGCATGTTTTCATCAGGGCCAAGCTCAATGGCTTCATCGTCACCATAGTAATCAACAATGCGTGGATCAGCAGCTTTGCCGTTTTTTGTGACAAAAAGATCAAAAAAAGCGTTGGCAACAGCATGTTGCAGTTTGTAAAGACGGCATGTTTCCGGCTTGCTGCCCACAATGCCGCAAAGATCCGAGGCATCAAGCATCAGCACCATTTTGGAGCCACCTTCGTAAATATCCTTGTTTTTAAGGTGTTGGGTGGATGCCAGTACGTAAGCTTCCTTAAAGAGGTTGGTGGCAATGGTGGCAGCATCATCAGTGCTGCGGGCTATTACTGTACGCCAGCCGCCGCGTGCTATATCTCCAAAGCCGATGTGGTAGCCATGACCAAAGCGGCTGTAAAAGAATGTGATTCTGAATGGCTGCTGTCCGGCAGGCAGGTCTGCTGTAAAGTCACGCCCCAGATCACGCAGGTATGCCGGATCAAGTCTGAAAGCCAATGCCTGTTTTTCTGATACAAAAAAGTTGGTTTTTAAAGTGTAGCGGATCATCAGCAGACAGCAGTGGTAGACGGTGCGACGCAATTCATCCAGCCTGCCATGACCAGTGTTGTAATCAGCAACCATTTCTTCGGCTTCGTTATAAAGCTTTTGCCAGTTTTCCACCTGTGCAGCCAGTTTTGGATCAAAGCGCATTTTAAACAGACGTACCAGTTGCAAGGTGATTTCCGGATGGGCATGGAAGGCGTTTTGTACTTCTTCCAGGTCAAAAACATCGGGTTGGCTGTGTGCCAGGGTGGTGTGGCAAAAGGCCATAAAAGCATTGGCAAGTGAAGCATTGTTGCCAGACATGATGTTGTTGGTAACCCACTCGCGGTAAGCGTAGCTATGGTTATCCAGAATCTGGGTGTTGGCAAGTTCACGCTTTAGCCTCCTGGCAAAAGGGGTGCCAGGCAGCATTGATTCACCCTTGCGGTGGCGCAAAATGAAAGTACCAAGGAAGTATGGATGTACGCCGTTAGTGATGTTCAGAAAATGGGAACGCATGATGTCGATTTCCATTCTGTTCAGCAAATCCATAACCTGTAGTAAAAAGTCATCCTGTGGTGGGTTGCCCACTGCAAACAAAAGCCGTACTTCATCCGGCTCACAGTTGGTTGTGGTGCGCAGGTCTACGTATAGATCACCGTTATCAATACTGTTTTCAAGGAGCCAGCAGAGCCAGGCAATCCGGTTTGAAGAAGATATCTGGATATATTCAGGATTGTTAAGCCAAAGCAGTTTCAGCTTTTTAATCATCCTGTTACGGTCAAAACCAGGGTCAATTTCAGCTCTTTCTTTAAGTGACCTGCGCAAAAGCGAGGCAGGTAGTTCCACATTATCCAGGTCTGCGGCAATGCTGTCAGGTTTGCGGTCAAAATCAAAACGCTGTACTTCCAGCCCCTCATTCATGCCTGGCATTGGGCCAGCCGAGTGGGAAAACATGGCGTAGGAAAGGTCCTGCAAAGGCATTCTGCACATTGATTCATATAAAGAACCTGCCTGATCAACACATGCCAGTATCTGCCGGTTTGGTCTGTCAGACAGGATAAGACGGTGGTTTTTACGCAAAGAGCCAAGCTCGCGAACCAAAATCGCCATTGCATCCTGCTCGTCAGCCATTGCCTGAAAAAAATAGGGAGACATCTGCTCGGATAACCAGGTCTGGTTCTCCCTGTACTCCCGTAAAAGATTGCTTACAGAAAGTTTGGTAAGTTGTGGTTTAGCCATAAAAATTACACACCTTTCTAAACAGAATAGCGGAATATAATACACCTGTGACGCAAAACAGGCAAGTATTGACCGATAAAAAAATGGATGTGTATACTGTTTTCTTTATGTATAATGTAGGAAATCTTAATAAGAAAAGCTTGTTACACCATTTTGTTTTGGTTGTACCTGTAAAGCTTAAAACCGTAATCAGGTCAGGTATATTTCCTGACCCGTCTGCATTGAAAGGAAGGAGCTGCAAAAGTGTTTAACTACCGCAACTGGTCTATCAGAAGTAAAATCATCAGCATTACGCTAATCACCGTTATTGCCATGTTGGTGGGATTGTTTGCCTATATCCTGCCCTACCTGAAAAGGAACCTGCTGCATGAAAAAGAGGCAGCCACCCGCCATATTGTTGAGCTGGCCATGGGAGTACTTGAAAGCTATGAGCAGGAAGTACAAAGCGGCAGCATTGATACTGAAGAAGCCCAGCAGCTGGCAAGCAAACGGATTGCAACACTGCGTTATGAGGCGATTGAATATCTATGGATAAATGATCTGGGCAGCCCGATTCCTACAATGATTATGCATCCCACTGTGCCTGCACTTAATGGCAAGCTTCTTGATGATCCCAAGTTTAATAAAGCCACCTATATGCGTGATGGCACCGATGGTGCAGAGAAAAAACTATCGGCAATGAACCTGTTTTCAGCCTTTGCCGAAGTTGCACAAAGGTCAGGTCATGGTTTTGTTATCTATGAATGGCCAAAGGCAAAGCCGGGCGGCGGTACCACCAGCGAGCTTTATCCCAAGCTTTCCTATGTTAAGCAATTTGCACCCTGGGGATGGGTGCTAGGCAGCGGGATATACATAGATGATGTGGATAACCAGGTAAGGCAGATGATGTGGATTATGCTTGGTGGCACTTTTGGTCTTGCCCTGTTTGCCATTGTGCTGGCGTTTTTTGTGGGCAGAGGTGTTGTACTTCCCCTTGAGCAGATGCAGGAAACCCTGGAGAAAATGGCCAGTGGAGAAGGGGATCTCACCAGTCGTCTGGCTGTTGTGCAAGAGGATGAAACCGGCGCACTGGCATCGGTTTTCAACCGTTTCCTTGGCAACCTGCACGGCATTATCAGCCAGGTACGTGATTCTTCCCATGAAGTGGGCACACGTACCGATATTATGCAAAGTGCAACAGTGCAGATTGTAACCAGCTCCACTGATGTGGGTGGTCATGCAACATCGGTGGCAACTGCGGTGGAAGAGGTGGCAGCCACATCACACAGTATTGCCGAAAGCTGCATACAAGCCTATGAAAACGCTAACCAGGCGTGTAGCACAGCCCAGTCCGGCGCAACAGTAGTACATGCTGCCGTTGCCAGCATCAGTGCCATTGCCGATCGGGTGCAGGAAAGCGCACGCACTGTAGAATCCCTTGGCTCCCGTTCAGATCAGATTGGACAGATTATCGGCACCATTGAAGACATCGCTGATCAGACCAATCTTCTGGCTTTAAACGCTGCCATTGAAGCAGCCAGAGCAGGTGAGATGGGGCGTGGTTTTGCGGTGGTTGCCGATGAGGTGCGCGCCCTTGCCGAGCGCACCACCAGGGCAACGCGGGAAATTGCCGATATGATTAAGGTAATTCAGCAGGAAACTGCCAATGCGGTTTCATCAATGGAGGCCGGCGTTGTTGCGGTGGAGCAGGGTACAGGTGAAGCAGCCCGCTCCGGTGAAGCCCTTGAAGAAATTCTTGCCCAGGTTTCAGGGCTGACTGACCAGATAAACCAGATTGCCACAGCAGCAGAAGAACAAACCGCTGCCACCAATGATATCAGCCATAATATGCAGCGTATAGTTGGCGAAGCAGAGCAGACCATGGCTGGTGCCCGCAACGCCGGATCAGAAGCAGACGAACTGCACCGCATAACCGAGCGGCTTAACCTGCTGGTGGGACGTTTCAGGCTTTGATAATGGATATATCAGCAGAAACAGTCTCATTTTGGCTTGATAACAAGATGTCTTCCGGAGTTAAGGTTGCCGCTGCCGGTGACCTTAACCTGGTCTTGTACCGTGAGCGTTACTATGTTGTGGCAGATGGGGCAGCACAAACCAAAGCCGGAAAAACGGTCCGCTATTCAAAAAGCAGCCTGCCGGCACTGTGGCGCAAGGCTTTACGCGGTGAAGATGTAACACCGCCACCGGATAAAGCTACTGAAGAGCTGCAAACCATGCCGATACAAACCCGTTTAACAAGAAAAGCGCAAAATACGCCAAAGCCTCCTGCAACAGTTGAGCAACCATCTCCGTTGGAAGCTCCTGTAGTGGTCAGTAAAACCAAAAAAGCCAGAAAGTCTGGCAAAAGTGAGGTGAAACCGGCATTGCAGAGTTTTGTAACAGCCAGCTGCCCTTACTGTGAGCATAAACATGAGCTGCCGGTTGATAAAGGTAAAAATGGCAAGCCGTTTTTCTCTGTTTGCAGCCGCTGCAATGGTGAGTTTGGTGTCCGTTTTGTGCAGGTTTTGCAGTATGTGGCACAAACAGCAGGCTTCTGAAAAGGTTTTCCTCCCATGCCAGAAAGCCTTACCCGAGACGAGCTGAAACGTTTTGGTCTTTTGCTGGATCAGCCGGAAAAAGGCTACCGCTTTAACCTTGATCCGCTTTTGCTGTGTGACTTTTGTGCTGCATCAACAGAAAACAGCATTGCTGATATTGGTAGCGGCAGTGGTATTATTGCCCTGGTGCTGGCACGAATGGCAGCAGATGCAAAAGTCGTTGCCATAGAGAAAGAACCGGTAATGGCACAACTTGCTGCCAATAATGCTGTGCTTAACAACCTTGCAGAACGTGTGCAGGTTATCTGCAATGATCTGCTGCACCTGCAAAAAGAGCTGCCTGTTTCAGATTTTGATCTGGTGGTCAGTAATCCTCCCTACTACAGGATCGGGCATGGCAGACCAAGCCATCACCCGAGCAAACTGTCTGCAAGGCATGAAACCAGTGCCAGGCTGTATGATTTTATCTCCCTTGCCAAATACCTTGTAAAACCATCCGGGCGAATCTGTTTTGTTTACCATCCGGCGCGTTTGCCAGAGTTTATGGCCATAGCCATCCAGCTAAAACTGGCTGTGCGCAGGCTCAGGTTTGTTCATGGAACCCCAACCAGTGAGGCAAAGGTTTTTCTGGCAGAGCTTGGTAAGGGTAACAGTAATGGTATGGTCAGTACAAAGCTGCTGCCTCCGTTTGTTGTCCGAACCGACAAGCTGGAGTATACGGAGGAGGCAGCACAAATGTTGGGATTGTGATCATGATTTCAGTCCGTTAAACCACTTGAAAAGGGAAATATGATGAAAGCAAATCTTCATATAGACACAGACTTTGTGCGTAATACTCTGGTTGATTTTCTGAAAAATGAGTTTAAAAAAAGCGGATTTAAAAAAGCTGTGCTGGGGCTTTCCGGAGGTGTTGATTCGGCATTGGTCTGTCATCTGGCAGCCGAAGCATTGGGTGCAGAAAATGTCCACGCCCTTTGTATGCCTTACAAAAGCAGCAATCCGGACAGTGAGGCTGATGCCAGGCAGGTGGCACAACAGACAGGGGTAAACTTTAAGCTGATTCCGGTAACGCCAATGGTTGATGCTTATTTTGCGCAGTATCCTGATGCAGACAATATGCGCCGTGGTAACAAAATGGCGCGGGAGCGGATGTCCATACTATTTGATCATTCTTCATTTCTGGGGGCATTGGTGTTGGGTACCAGCAATAAAACCGAGCTGTTGCTGGGTTATTCAACAATATACGGCGATCTGGCAAGTGCCTTAAACCCCATTGGTGATCTTTACAAAAGCCAGGTATGGCAGCTTTCAGAAGCAATGGGTGTTTGTCCGCAAGTGATTAAAAAGCAGCCTTCTGCTGATTTGTGGGCAGGGCAAACCGATGAAGCTGACCTTGGGTTTACCTACCATGAGGTTGATCAGCTGTTTTATCTGATGATTGAAAAACAGGTTGGTTATGTAGAGCTGCTGGCAGCAGGTTTTTCCGCCGAACTGATTAACAAGGTGCAACAGCGTATGCGCAGCTCGCAGTTCAAGCGGAGATTGCCTTTGATTGCCAGGTTGACTGGGCAGACTATTGGGCAGGGTTTTACAGAGATTTAAGCAGTTTCAGGCATAAGCAGAAAATGCAGCATGCTGCCATAATAAACCTTGTTGAGGATAGTGATTATTTTTGTTACTTATTGTAATCCTTTAAAAATTTTAAGCTCCATGATACGCAAACAGGAAACAGGTTATTATGCCCCAGAATATTTTTGAAGCCATAAGCCCTGCTGTAAGTTCATTTCTTGGTGATGCCAGAATTGATTTCAGATCAGGCGGGGGAGAGAGCGAGATTGCTGAAGGCGTTTTGCTGCTACCTGCCCAACTAGAGAACAAGTCCTACCTTTTTACTGCCACCCGTGCCGGACTTCCTTTTACAAAGCTTGAAATCCACTTTTGCCGTGAATTACTGATTGCCTTTACCGGATTGTACAGTGGTTTTAAAATGGATGGTTATGCAGCCCATTTCCGTACTGCGCTATTGGCATCAATTATGGATATAACAGTGGCGCGTTTTTTGCGGGGTGACCGTGGCAAAGGGTTTTGGCCGATTCAGCAATTACTCCAGTTATTAAAGCATCTTTCCTACCAACGTTATGAAGGCAAGCCAGCCACCACTGGTTTTCTTGTACACCGCACCACAGAACCTTTGCTGCGCAAAACCCTTAAAGAACGCCGTCATAGCCTGATACCTTTGCAGCCACCACAACCTATTTCATCTGATTTTCTTGATAATCCGCTAACTTACCGTTTTGTGGATGGTCAGAACCTGTTTTTTATTGCCAATATTCAGATGTTGGTATCCGGTCTGTTACGCACTGATAGCAGCACCTGTTATACGGATATTGAGCGTACAACTCAAAAGGAGATGTTTTCACTGGTAAAGCGGCTTGGCTCCGGTGCTTTTGCCATTACGGTAAATGATGTTTCTGAAATTGAAGTGCTGCTTAGCCAAAGTAAGCTGCTGGTGCGGCGTAAAGGTCGCTGGGCAGTGTTTGATCCGGAAATGATCAGCGGGTTTCTTGGTGATTGCATAAACTCTGATGCCATTGTTGACCTGCTCTGGACAGTGTACGCGCTGTCAAAGCAGCGTCATGGCACAGTAATTCTGATTTACACCGGCACCGCACGCCAGCTGGCATCTTTAAAAAAAGGTTCGGTGGGGGGCAATGATCCCATTGGACAGTTGCTTGCAAGTCAGGTAAAAGGGCACACAGTCAGCCAGTTAAAGGCAAACGGCATGTTGTTCCGTATTCTTTCATCCGATGGCATGACAGTGCTTGATAAAAATGGCAAACTGCTGGCAGCCGGATTTATTATTGACACATCCCATGCGCGGGAAATGGTTACAGGAGGCGGCAGAACCACGGCATCCATTGCAGCATCATTTTTTGGCAAGGTGATTAAAGTCTCGCAGGATGGACCGATTGAACTGTATCAGGAAGGCAGGATGGTTTATCGCTTCGGATAACCGGAAAGGGTTATTTTATCTGTGCAGCAATCATATCTGCAATCCGTACTCCATCAAGTGCAGCACTCATAATGCCGCCGGCATAACCAGCCCCTTCTCCAGCAGGGTATAGTCCAGCAATGGACAGAGCCTGGCAGTCTTTTCCCCGCAAGATACGCAGCGGTGCTGAAGTACGGGTTTCCACACCTGTTAATGTTGCTTCAGCGGTTACAAACCCTTTCATCTTTTTTCCAAATGCAATAATACCTTCCTGCAAGGTTCTGGTTACATAATCCGGCAGTAAGGCAGACAGATCAGCCTCCACAACTGCGGGGCGATAGCTTGAGCAGAAATTACCGCTGCCACTGCCCAGAAAAGCAAGCAGATTGCTGGCAGGGGCATGGTAGCTGCTGTTACCGGCAGCAAAAGCCAGCCTTTCCCAATGCTGCTGGAAACGGATGCCAGCTAATGGATCAGTTGCCCCGAAATCTTCCGGTCGTACATTTACCACCAAGGCACTGTTGGCAAGGTCAGAGTTTCTGCCAAGGTTGCTCATGCCGTTGGTAACCACCATGCCGGCCTCCGAAGAGCTTGCCACAACAAGTCCGCCAGGGCACATACAGAATGAATAACAGCTTCTGCCACTGTTTTTGTTGTTAAAGGTAAGTGCGTAATCTGCGCGGGGCAGGGCAGGGTGGGGCTTGCCATACTGGATTTTATCAATAAGGCTTTGGGGATGTTCTACCCGCAGACCAATGGCAAACGGTTTTGCTTCCATTATAAGCTTGCTGGAGGCAAGCATGGCGTAACTGTCTCTGGCACTATGACCGATTGCCAGCACCAGGTGTCGGCAGGGCAGCTCTTCATTATTGGCAGTGTACGCCACATTTATGCGGTTTTTTGTGCTGCCAAAGCCTGTACAGCGGGTGGAATATTGCAGTACACAGCCCTTTTGCTGCAAAAATGCAGTTATCTGTGCTACGACTTTGCGCAATCTGTCGGTACCGATATGGGGTTTTGCCTGAAAGCATATCTCGGCAGGTGCGCCAAAACGGGTTAACTGCTCAAGTATCCATCTGCTGTTGGGATCCCGCAGGCGGCAAGTAAGCTTGCCATCTGAAAAAGTACCTGCACCACCTTCGCCAAACTGTACGTTGCTTTCTTCATCCAGCAAGCCTTTTTGCCAGAAAAGGGCAACATCTTTTACCCGTTGTGCAACCGGCTTGCCGCGTTCCAGTACGGTTGCAGGCAGACCATGCCAGACAAGGCGTAATGCACAGAAAAGACCGGCAGGTCCCATGCCGACAATTACTATTGGTTGCTCTTTATGTTTTGGATTAAGCGTGGCTTTGCAGTCTGTGATATTTGCAGGTTCAGGTTCTGTAAAGCCAAGGTCAGGCAGGTTAAGGTTTTGCAGGTGTTGCAGCAGGTTTGCGTCTTTTACGTCAAAAGCCACGGAGTATACAAGCAATACCCGTGGCTTTTTTCTGGCATCAACTGCCTTACGTACAATATGGAAGTTTTCAAGCTTGTCAACAGTTGCACCGATTATATCGGCAGCAATGCTGACAAGCTGTTTTTCATTCTGTCCTGGCTGCAAACTGATGTTGCGCAATAAAAAGCTCATCTGGCGTGAACTGATATTTGCAGTTTCAGACCGGTTTTATTCGCCGGTGTAACGGACAGTCATTACCGGACAGGAAGCAGAACGGACTACCCTTTCTGCGGTGCTGCCAAAAATCAGGTGGTCAAGCCCGGTGCGACCGTGTGTACCAATGACAATCAGGTCTGCCGAGCGTTCATCGGTCATGAAAAGGATTTCTTCAAACGGAATTCCGGTAACCAGGGCTGTTTCCACAGCTTCAAAATCTCCAAACTGCTCTGCACAGAATTTTTCCATCATTTTTGCAGCACTGGTTTCAATCTCTTTTTCCAGTTTTTCAAAGGTAATGTGGGGTACATAAAATCCGCGCAGGTCTACCGGTTCGTTGATGACATGCAGAACCAGCAGGCGGGCATTAAAACAGCGTGCCATGGACAGGGCGTATTGTGCCGCCTTGATTGAGCTTTCGGAAAAATCAGTGGCCAGCAGGATGGTTTTAAACTGTTGCATGGTTTTTACTCCTTTCAATTTCAGGGGATGATTCCCTCTGCTCCCAACAACAAGTGTAGCGGTTTACCAGGGACAGCTTTTGGATTGAGCGGCTTGCCGTCAAGTTCCAGCGCAACACTTCCGGCATCGGACAGATCAAGCTCTATATTGCGCACTGCTTTCCACTCAATAATATCACCAGCTGTAACCTGATATTCCTGGGTAATATTCTCGTCAATTGTAACAGTTATGGTTGCGTTTTTGTGAACTTTCATTTTAACCATGAAGCCGATTCGGGGTAATGCAGTTTGCACCGGTTCTGGCTTTACTGCTTCTGGCAAAGGTGTTTGCTCGGCATTGTCTTTTGCTGCTTCGTCAGTTTTCAGATCAGCTGTATCAGAGGTTGTTGCTGTATTTGCTGTTGTTTCTGTCTGTTCATTTTCCGGATTTTGTTCCGGCTCGTTGTTTTGTGTAACCATTGCCGGACTGGTGGGGGCAAGTGGTGTTGGCACATCCTTGTTATCCGGCTGAAAAAACAGTGTGGAAGCAAGCAGGGCAATAAACAGCAAAAGCGGCAGGGTATAACGCTGTATGCGGGATAATACAGGCTTGTCAGGCTTTTCCAGTTTTATGCCAGGCATTTCTTCGGGAGTGGTTTTATGCTGCTGGTTGAGTTGGGTCAGTAGCTGGTTAGCATCCATCCCCAACTGCTCGGCATAAAGCCTTACAAAGCCTTTTAGATAGGCAGGACCTGGTAGGTCTTCAAAACGGTTGTTTTCAATTGCCAGCAGGTGTGATTTGCTGATTTTTGTGGCTTCTGCCATCTCTTCAAGGGAGCGGTCGGCAGCTTGTCGCTGCTGCTTTAGCAGCTCACCCACCGAGATGGTTGCTGTCTCGCTTGTTTCTGCCATGTTTTTTTGCAGATCTTCCACTTTTGCCACCTGTTGTAATCCTGAAAACTATTGTTTCAACAGTTCCAAGTAATGTTGTGCATTGCGACCATTTTCGCTATCAGGACTGGTTCTGACTACGGTTTCAAAGGAGGCTGCTGCTGCGGCATATTTTTTCTGCTTCATCAGGGTAAGTCCAAGGTGAAAGTGTGCTGCTGCATATTCAGGTGCTATATCCAGTGCGGTCTGAAATTCATCAATTGCTCTTTCCAGTTGGTTTTGTGCAAAGTAAACCCTGCCGATTGCCACCCGTAATAACGGGTTGCGTGGTGCTGTGGCTTTCAGGTTGTCCAGCTCTTTCAGAGCGTTGGTGTAATCACCTTTGCCAAGGTAACCCAGGCCAAGGTTGATAACGGCATGATCTTGATAAGGATAAAAAAGATCGTTTTTCACTATTTTAAACTGTTGTATTGCGCTGTCCCAGCGACCAAGCTCAAGGTAAACAACCCCCAGATCATTGCGGGCTTCCGAATAGTTGGGGCGTAGCACAAGTGCCCGCATAAACCGTTGTTCTGCCAGATCCAGTCGTCTTTTGCCAACCAAAGCCCTGCCCAGCTGGTATTGCAGCTCAGCATCACCAGGGTTTGCTTTTTCTGCTTCAGAAAGTTCTATCAGGGCTGCTGTATAGTTACGCTCTTCCAGATAGGAAAGCCCCATCTGGTAATGGTATGAGGCGGTTTTGCCATCAATACCTGTGGAAGCACAGCCACCAGCAACAGTTAAAACAGAAATTATGGATAGAAACAGGATATACCGCACTGGCAGACCTCATAAAAATGTCTAAGCATTTGAAACAGCTTACAAAAATTAGCAGATGACACAGCTGCTGTCAACCGGATGGAAACAGGCGACCAAGTATTGGTTCCAGTTTTTTTATGGTGTTTTCCGGTATTTTTGTTTTGTCGGTAATAATGGCGTTGGTCAGTGTTTCGGCGCAGTTGCAGTTGCATTTTTCAGCGGCAGGTGCCACGGCATGGCGGATAATCTCCTTTGCCATGGTTACGTTTTTGTGGATGATTTCCAAAATCGCTTCCACGGTTACATCATCGTGGGTTTCGTGCCAGCAATCATAATCAGTTGAAAGGGCGATGGTGGCGTAGCAAAGTTCGGCTTCTCTGGCAAGCTTAGCTTCGGTCAGGTTGGTCATGCCGATGATGCTGCCACCCAGTTGTCGGTACATGTGGGATTCTGCCCTGGTGGAAAATGCAGGTCCTTCCATGCAGATGTAGGTTCCGCCCTGGTGTACAGTTGCACCTGCTGCCTGCGCTGCCTGATAAAGAGTGTTGGAAAGGCAGTTACAGACCGGATCGGCAAAACCTACATGGGCAACTATCCCTTCACCGAAAAAGGTGTCTTTACGGATCCCCTTGGTGCGGTCAATAAACTGGTCAGGAATAACAATATGTCCAGGGGCAATCCCTTCTTGCAGGCTGCCCACTGCTGAAACCGAGATTATCCGCTCCACCCCCAGTTGCTTCATGGCAAAAATATTGGCACGGTAATTTACTTCCGAAGGCAAGTAACGGTGTCCACGACCATGCCTGGGCAGAAAAAACAGCTGTACGTCGTTTAGCTGTCCGCTGACATACACATCTGATGGATCGCCAAAAGGGGTACTGATTTTTATCTCTTCTATCTGTTTTAGCCCTTCCATCTCATAAAGACCGCTGCCGCCAATAATACCGATTTTTTTCATACTGGTTTTGTCTCCTCCTTGCTGATCCGGAAAACGTTGATTTTATGAAGATACTTGTTTCCGGATAGACATTACATAGCTTTTTCATCATACGCCCTGTTAAGTGCCGATAACAGTTTTTCACAGCAGATTTCAAGTTCTTGCAGCAGTGTAACCAGCTGTTCTTTACTGGCTGTATTGGCTGTTTTTTCCACTGTTTTGGCGATGTGGTACAGCTCTGTGGCACTGATGTTGGCTGCACATCCTTTAATGCTGTGGGCTTCTTTAAGTATATTGTCGCGGTTATTTTCAGCTATGGCATCCCGCAAAAGGTTTAACTGCTGCGGTATATCTTCAATAGCTATTTCAATGATTTCATACATAAGCTCTACAGAATCACTTACCCTGTCCAGAAGCTCTGCCTGATTGAAAATATGCAAATCCTGGGAGATAGCTTGTTCGCTGCAATCAATAACACAGCCTGTTTCAGCAGCAGGCAGATGTTTTTGCAGATATTTTGCCAGCATCTGCTTCAGTTCGGCTGGTTTTACAGGTTTTGGCAGATAATCATCCATGCCGGCAGACAGACAGCGTTCGCGGTCACCGTTCATGGCATTGGCAGTCATGGCGATGATCGGCACTGCCCTGTTTGCCGCAGTTTCTTCTGATACCCGCAACCGTCTGGTTGCCTCAAAACCGTCCATTATCGGCATCTGGCAATCCATTAAAACCAGGTCATAGATTTTTTTCTGCAACAGCTCAATGGCAGCTGCACCGTTAAAGGCAACATCTGCTTTGTAGCCTGCTTTTGTAAGCATTGCCAATGCCACTGTCTGGTTTACTTCATTATCTTCCACCAGCAAAATCCGCGCCTGGCTGGATTTTTTCTGCTGATTCAGCAGTGTATCAACTGCATTATCTTTATTTTCATCCCTTTTATCATGCTTTGTAGGCGTAGCTGGGCATTGGTGCATATCAGCATCATGTATTGTATCAAAACTGGCAGTAAACCAGAATTTGGAGCCTTTACCAACCGTGCTTTCCAGATTTATTTCACCGCCCATGGCTTGTACAAGCTGTTTGCAGATCGCCAGCCCAAGTCCGCTGCCGCCATATTTGCGGGTGGTTGAACCATCGGCTTGCGTAAAGGGTTCAAATATGGTTTTCAGCCGGTTTTCAGGTATGCCGATGCCGGTATCCTGTACAGAGAGGTGCAGTACAATATGTTCATCAGTTGCAAAAAACAGTGTGGCACGGATGGAAACTTCGCCCTGCTCTGTAAATTTAATGGCATTATTGGCAAGATTGGTTAAAACCTGACGCAGCCGGTAGGGGTCTCCTTTAAGTGCACAAGGCACGGTGGGCTCCAGATAGCAGGTAAGCTCAAGCTCTTTTTCCGCTGCCTTGATTGACAGCAGTTCAAGCACATCTTCCAGCACCTGCCTTGGTTCAAAAACTATTCTTTCAAGCTCCAGATGTCCTGCCTCAATTTTGGAAAAATCCAGAATATCATTGATGATTTCCAGCAGGTTATCGCCGCTTTTGCGCACCATGCCGGTAAAGCGTTTTTGTTCTTCATCAAGCCTTGTTTCCATCAGCAGGCTGGTCATACCGATGATGCAGTTTAGTGGTGTGCGGATTTCATGGCTCATGGTTGCCAGAAATATATCTTTGGCTTTGGTTGCTGCTTGGGCTTTATCCAGCAAAATTGCCAATTCCTGGTTCTTCTTCTCCAGGGCTAAAGAGAAATCACTAATTTTTGATTCCCTTATGCACAGCTTGTCCAGCAGGTTGTTGAAAGACTCAGACAGTAATTGCAGCTCCATTTCATCGCTGCCACTAATCCGTTTTTTGGGATCAGGCTCTTTGGACAGTTCGTATATCTCTCGGGAAAGGTTACTGATGCTGCGGCTTAATCTGCGCCCCAGCAACCAGGCAGCAGTGACGCCAAGCATGATGGTCAGTGCTATACCCAGCAGGTAGATGGAGATAAAACGGTAATAGGGTGCGTAAGCTTCTTTAAGCGGAAAATTGGCAGCTAGGATAAGATCAACAGATTTAAGCCGTTTGATGGAGACAATAAAAGGTATCCTTTTGCTGTTTATTGTTTCCATTGTGCCCTCAAAACCGTTTATGGCAGCATCAAAGGCCTTGTTTGCACCCAGTGGAACATCTTTTTTAAACATACGGTAGCTATCAGGGTGCAGATATACTGTGCGGTCATTACCAAAAAGGTAAAAATAACCGGTGTGGCTTATTGTGGGTCTTAGAATATCGTGGAAAAGCCCGTTTGTGCTTTGCAGCTTTATCTGCCCTGCAAGTACCAGTGCCAGTTTGCCGTTTTTATCAAAAACCGGTGCAGTCATGGCCATTACCGGAGTGCCATCTACTTTTGAGCGAAACGGTCTGGAGATATAAGGCGCGTTGTTGGAGATGGTCTCTTGCAGGTAAGGATGGTGAGAGTGAAATTTACCGATTAGTTCAGGATGCTCGGGAATGGCAGCGATAATTTTGCTGTTATCATCATAAACAAACAGACCATGCCGGAAAATAGTCTGGATTCCGGCACGGTCTGCTAACCATTGCTGCATGGCAACCGGATTGTTTCGCTTTTCCAGCGGCATTACTTTGGCAACTGCTAGTAGAGACTGTTGTGCTGTCAGAATTTTGTCATCAAGGCTGTGCGCCAGGTAACTTACATTACTAAACTGCTCTCTGAACAGCATTTTGTTCGTGTGGTAACTGAACCAGGCATGGGTGCTGCAGGCGATGATCAGTAGCAAGAACACAACAAACAGGCTGAAAGTAATGATTAATCTGTGTCGAAAACTGTGGAACATCATTTTGTCTGTACCTGATAAACATCATATGTCAAATTTTTGTCAGTTTGTAGCTCCTGCTACCCAGCCCGATTTTTTCACCATGTTCAAGCTGTGCTTGCCAGGGTACTTCAGGCCACACACCACGAAATTTATCTCCGCCTGGTTCATGCCCACTTTTAAGGGCACCGCCCTCGTTGCCCCTGGCATTATTAACCAGGTCTGCACAGGCCTGATCAATAGCCACCGGATCTGTGGAAGCGCAGATACCGATATCGTTTACAATGGGTGCGTCACAAAAGCCATAGCAATCACAAGCTGGTGATACCTGTGTAATAAAACTTATGTATACAGTTTTGTTACGCTTGTTGGCAACAGCTCCCAGTGCATATTCTGCCATTTTTTTCATGACCAGATCAGAAGCTTCATTCCACTGGACATTGATCGCTTTAACCGGACAGATGGTGATGCAGCGGGAGCAACCAACACATTTGACAGCATCAATAACAGCCTTGTTGTCCACCATGGCAATGGCATCATGGGCGCAGGATTTAAGACAGATGCTGCAACCTGTGCAGTGCTTTGCGGCAACCACTGGCGCAACGGTTGAATGCTGGACAAGCTTGCCTTTACGGGATGCGCAGCCCATACCCAGATTTTTAATGGCACCGCCAAAACCGGTCAGCTCATGCCCTTTAAAGTGGGACATGGTTACCATGGCGTCGGCTTCCACGATTTCGGTGCCTATGTAGACTTCCTTTAAAAGCTCGCCAGCAATGGGGATGGTGGTTTCTGTAACACCGCGCAAGCCATCGCTGATAATCAGTGGGGCGTTTACCACGCTGTAGGCAAATCCATGCTCAATACCGCAGGATAGGGCAGAGACAGCTTCTTTGCGCTCACCAGGGTAAAGTGTGGATGAATCGGTTAAAAAAGGCTTTGCCCCCAGTTTTTTCAGGTCATCCACAACACGGCGTGCAAATATGGGACGGATAAAGGCACTGTTGCCTTTTTCGCCAAAGTGGATTTTAACAGCAGTCAGGTCATCTTTTTGTACCCGCCTGTCAAGCCCGCAGTAAGCAAGCAATTTCGAGATTTTATCAAACAGATTTTCCTTATGACCTGCACGCATATCTGCAAAAAATACTTCGGACATTGCTATGGTACCTCCTGCCTGTTTATGGGAAACTAAAAACCTGTGTACTTTGCAGGTTTATAACATATTTCTACGGTTAGTATTGTGGAAACTGAATCGCTTTTTGACCTTTGTCATGCAAAATATGAAAAGTCTGTTATAATCTGCCATTCAAATGTTTTGATTTTAAAAGCATCTTTTACACAGATGCAATTACAAAAGGAGGGTTTGATTATGGGTATGTTCTGTAACCAATGTGAGCAGGCAGCTAATGGAACCGGTTGTAATATTTCCGGAGTTTGTGGCAAAAAACCGGATGTGGCTGCATTGCAGGATCATCTGGTCTACGGTCTTAAGTCACTGGCTCTTTACGCTGATAAACTTGGCCGTGATGCCGAGATTGACCGCTTTACTGTTGAAGGTCTTTTTACCACCATTACCAACGTTGACTTTGATCCGGAAGTGATCGGCAAGCTTATCCAGCGTTGCTACCAGCTGAAGGAAAAAGCCAAGGCAGGCTGCCTCACTAAAGGTGTTAACCTTTCAGGTCCCATTGCCGACTGGAAGCCGGCAGCTGACCTGGCAGGAATGGTTACCCAGGGCGGACAGTACGGCATCAGCACCTGGCATATGAACGCAGATATCCGCTCAGTAATTGAAATTCTCATCTATGGTCTGAAAGGTATGTCTGCCTATATGGATCATGCCATGATTCTGGGCAAAACCAATGATGATGTAATGGCTTTCTTCCAGCGCGCGCTTGCTGCCACCACCGATAGCAGCCTGGGACTGATGGATTATGTAGAGTTGTGCATGGAGTGTGGCAAGCAGAACCTGACCACCATGGGTGTACTTGATGCAGCCCACAATGATACCTATGGCGCACCCACACCAACCGCTGTAAACCTTGGCACCCGTGCAGGCAAGGGCATCCTTGTTTCTGGTCACGATTTGCGGATGCTTGAAGAGCTGCTCAAGCAGACCGAAGGCAAAGGTATCAACATCTATACCCACGGCGAGATGATTCCTGCCCACGGTTACCCCGAGCTGAAGAAATATCCACACCTGGTGGCCAACTTCGGCGGTGCCTGGCAGGATCAGGCAAAAGAGTTCCCCAACTTCCCTGGTGCCATTATTTTTAACACCAACTGCATCCAGCGTCCGGCTGATTCCTACAAAGACCGTCTCTTTACCTGGGGGCTGGTACAGTGGCCGGATGTAAGGCATATTGAAGGCTGGGATTTCTCCGAAGTAATCAACAAGGCACTGGAATGCCCAAGCCTGCCGGAAAACCCGGGGCAGGAGATTCTGGTTGGCTTTGGTCACAAGGCTGTTCTTGGGGTTGCTGATAAGGTAATCGCTGCTGTTAAAGCTGGTCAGATCAAGCATTTCTTCCTGATTGGCGGTTGTGACGGTGCAAAATCAGGTCGTAACTATTACACCGAGTTTGCTGAAAAAGCTCCGCAAGATACAGTTATCCTTACCCTTGCCTGTGGCAAGTACCGCTTTAACAAGCTTGAGTTTGGCGATATTGGTGGCATTCCGCGCCTTCTGGATGTTGGTCAGTGTAACGATGCCTACAGTGCCATCCAGATTGCCGTGGCTTTGGCAGAGGCATTTGATTGCGGCGTAAACGATCTGCCGCTTTCATTGATTATCTCCTGGTACGAGCAAAAAGCGGTTGTTGTACTGCTTACCCTGCTCTCACTTGGTATCAAAAATATCCGCCTTGGACCCACACTGCCGGCCTTTATTACCCCGACAGTGCTGAACTTCCTGGTGGAGAACTTCAACATCATGCCGATTACTACGGCTGAAGAGGATCTGAAAGCGATTCTTGGCTAGGATATAGTTGTAAACCGGTTTTAAATATTCATAATTACCTATTGTCCCCCTCTCAATTATGGGAGGGGGATTTTTTGCACTTGCTTTTTATTGGCTGGTATGAGATTAAAACTGTTCTTTCATTTAAGGGGTTGTAGCTCAGTTGGTTAGAGTGCTGGCCTGTCACGCCAGAGGTCGCGGGTTCGAGCCCCGTCAACCCCGCCATATAAAGCTTACTGTAAGGCACTTGTTACAAGTGCCTTTTTTCGTATCCTATTTTTGTAAAGCTATGGACTTGACAGGCTGATTTTGCTATCGTTTTTAATTTTACAACATCTTGAAAGGAAAATTTGATATGGGCAAAACCACTGCTGAAAAGATTTTTGCAGCACACCTTGTTGATGAGCCGTTTGTCGGCACCAAGGTACTGCGTCTGGATGTTGTTCTTTGTCATGAAATAACCACACCGATTGCCATTGTTGATCTGATGGAGCGGGGCAAAGATCGTGTTTTTGATGCCACAAAAATAAAAGCGGTTATTGATCATGTTACTCCGGCAAAGGACTCCAAAACTGCCACCCAGGGCAAAATATTGCGTGATTGGGCACGCCGTCAGGGGATTAAGGATTTCTTTGATATTGGTGCTAACGGTGTCTGCCATGCCATCTTTCCGGAAAAAGGTTTTATCCGCCCGGGCAATACCGTAATTATGGGTGATTCTCACACCTGCACCCACGGTGCTTTTGGTGCTTTTGCTGCTGGCGTTGGTACTACTGATCTTGAAGTTGGCATTTTAAAAGGTGTTTGTGCGTTTCGTGAGCCAAAAACCATCCGTGTTAACATCAATGGAGAACTGCCCAAAGGAGTTTATGCCAAGGATGTTATCCTTACCCTGATTGGTAAAATCGGGGTAAACGGTGCAACTGACCGTGTGCTTGAGTTTGGCGGCAGCACAGTTGATGCCATGTCCATGGAATCACGTATGACCCTTTGCAATATGGCGATTGAAGCAGGTGGTACCTCCGGAATCTGTATGCCTGATATGACCACGGTTGAATACCTCTGGCCATTTATTCAGGATGAGTTTGCCTCTAAAGAAGCTGCCCTTGCTGAATACCAGCAATGGTGCTCAGATGCTGATGCAGACTATGAGCAGGTTATTGAGATTGATGCCACAGCACTGGTGCCGGTTGCCACCTTTAACTATAAGCCGGATCAGGTAAAACCGGTTACCGAGTTTGCTGATGGCAAAGTTGACCAGGTTTACCTTGGCTCCTGCACTAACGGTCGTATTGAAGATTTGCGTATTGCTGCCCGGATTCTAAAAGGTCGTAAACTGGCAGAAAATGTGCGGGGTATTCTTTCTCCGGCAACGCCAAAGATTTACCGTGATGCCATGAAAGAAGGGTTGATTGATATTTTTCTTGATGCCGGTTTTTGCGTTACCAACTCCACCTGCGGAGCCTGCCTGGGGATGAGTAACGGCGTGCTGGCTGATGGTGAAGTATGTGCCTCTACCACCAACCGCAACTTTAACGGCAGAATGGGTAAAGGCGGTATGGTGCATCTGATGTCACCGGCAACGGCAGCAGCCACAGGGATAGAGGGTAAAATTGCTGACCCACGCAAGTATCTGTAGTTCTGCTCCCTTTCAAAACCTGTTCCTGGTTATGGGGCTGAAATAAACTTTTACACTTAAGGAGTAACATATATGAAAACTTTTGGAGGACCGGTTTTATTTCTGGATCGTGATGATATCAATACCGATGAGATTATACCGGCAAAATACCTGACTGAAATTACCAAGCAGGATTTGCAGCCATATATCCTGGAGGATTTGAAACTTGCCGGTTTTGATCCAAAGGGTGAAAAACTGGCAAATGCACGGGTGATTGTTTCCCGTGCAAACTTTGGCTGCGGTTCTTCCCGCGAACATGCACCCTGGGTATTTGAGGTAAACGATATTACGGCTGTGGTGGCACAGTCCTTTGCCCGCATATTCCGCCAGAACATGTTTAACTGCGGCATGGCTGCCATTGAGCTGCCCAAAGCAGAGCTTGATCAGCTTTTTGCCTTTGCAGCCAGTGACGATGTTGAGATGAAAATTGATATTGAAGCCCAGACCTTGACTGTTTCCGGCAATGGCGAGCAAAAAAGTTTTGGCTTTGAGCTTTCACCGTTTGACAAGGCGTTGGTGCTGGCAGGGGGATGGGTGGATTACGCAGATAAAAAGTATTGATTCAAAAATATGTTGTCAGTTAAACATAAACAGGAAAGGGCGGTTATAAACCGCCCTTTTTTAGTATGCTGTCAGGATGGATATGTACCTGAATCAGATGTAATCCAAAAGTGATGTCTGGGTAACCTTTGCCGTGGCAGCAAGGGTTGCCTCAAAGGCGGTTTTTTGCTGGCTCAGCTCCACTCCCAGCTTGTAGTAATCAGCGTTTTGGGTATTGCTGTAAACGGTTTCCAGCGTGTTTTTAGTGTTGTTGAGCATTTTGGACATCAGATCAACCCGCTTGATTCTGGTGCCATTGGTCATCTGTGCTGCCTGAATCTGCTTTGCTCCTTCTTCCATCAGGTTGGCGTATTGTGTACGATCAGCTTCATTTACAGGACCGGCGTAAAGCTTGGCAATCAGTTCATCCAGTTCCTTTAATATTTCCACTTTGCCTGATGTTATGCTGCCGCCAAGGATGCTATCACCAGGTATGTTGATAGTTTCATTGGAGTTGACATCAATCTGTATCTTGCTGGTTGCATCATTACCGCGGTAATCATTGGCAACAGCAGGTTCTTGCCTTGCACGTACAAAAGGCTGGGTAGTTGTGTCAGTGCCGGCAAAAAGATACTGACCATCAAGTTGGGTATTGCCCATATCAGCCAGCTGTTCACGCATTAGTTCAAGTTGATAGGCGATGTTTTCGCGGGGGATAATCTCATTATTATCAATGGGGATGGTGTTAACCAGGTCTTTAATCTCTTTCATGGTGGCAGCCATGCCATCCAGTGCGGTTTGGGTCATGTTCAACCAGATATTGGCTTTACCAATGTTACTGAGATACTGCTCATTGGCACCAAAGCGATCATTAATACCGATTAAAAGCCGCGCCATAACCGGATCATCACTTACACGGTTATAGTTTTTGCCAGAGGCGATTTTCTCTTGGGTAAGATCCATCAGGGTGCGGGAAGTCTGAATATTATACAAAGAGTTATTTACGGTTATGTTGGGTGTAATACGCATAGGTTTTATCTCCTGTTAACGTACCATGGCGATGATGGTATCCATCATTTCAGTTGCTGTGGTAATCAGCCTTGCTGAAGCCTGGTAGGAACGCTGGTATTTGATCAGTGCAGCCAGCTCTTCATCCAGTGATACTCCGGAATGGGAGTCACGCAAAGTTTGCAACTGCTTCATAAAGGCTGCATCCTGCTTGGTGACAGTGTTGGCAGCCTGTACATCAAGCCCGATCTGGGCAACCAGGGTTTTGTAGCTTGCCGAGTAGCTGTAAACTGTTGCATTAAGCTGAGCAATTTCCAGGGCATTGCTGCTGTCACCTTTTGAGTTTGTCAGTGCAGCGGCGATTTTGTCCGGACTGTTAAGTATGTTGCTGTCAATTTTTATGGTTGCGGATGTTAGGTCTGCACCATCAAAGAAAGAACCGCCAGCTGCACCGTTTAAATCATAAGTATCCCGGACGCCAGGATCGCTTTTGTGCAAGCTGTTCACATCTGTAACTATATTTTCAGCAAGATCATCAAGGTCATCAAGGTAGCCCTGCAAGGTGGTATCACGCAGCTCAAGGGCAGCACCCAATTTGCCGGTGGTGGGCGTGATGCCAACAGCGGCTCCGCCTCCGCTTGGGGTAAGCTGAACGTTTTTACGGGGAGTGGAGGACGGGTCTGGCAAAGCCGTACCATCAACAAGGGTGAAATTGTTGTCAATGGTGGAGCCGGTTACCAGATTATGGGTTGTGCCGCCTTCGTTATATTTTACATCAGTGGTGCCATCGGTGTTTTCCACAAAGGTTACTGCAAAATTGGTGCTTAAATCACGGATAAGCTGATCCCGTTGATCCCGCATTTCATTGGCATTGCCGTATACCAGCTCAGTCATTTTGATTTGACCGTTCAGGTAGGCGATATCCTTAAGCTTGCCATTAATTTCATCGGTCAGTGAAACCAGGCTATCATTTTGGGCAACCATGGCATCGGTTATGGTCTGGCTGGCATAATGAAACTGGTCAGTCATCATCTGTGCCTTGGCAATCACGTTCTGACGTTCGGCTATTCCTGTGGGATTAAGGGTCAAATCATGCCAGGAGTTGAAAAAATCAACTATGGTTGCCCCCAGACCGTCCTGGGCAAGTTCGTTAAAAGCTGGTTCAACCTGCTGTAAAACCTGCAATTTGGATTGGTTATAACCGGATGTGGTTTCTGCGTTTACCAGCTGTTTTTGAATAAGGGCATCGTAATAACGCTCAACAGTGGATATTTTAACGCCGGAACCAAGCGGAAAACCGTTGTGGACAGTGGGTGGGGCTGTTTCCAGAATTACCCTTTGGCGGGAGTAGCCTGGTGTGTTGACATTGGCGATGTTCTCACTCATCACCTCCATTGCCACCTGATGAATCCTTAGGCCTGCACTGCCTATTTCAAATGCTGCACTTAAACCCATTTTATGCCTCCCGGTTCACAATCATGGCACCTGTGCGTTCGGTGCGGTAGGTGCCGCTTGAGCCGTACATGTTCGAGCTGTTCAGGGTGCGGGTAAGAAAACCCAGTGATTCATTAACAGTGCCAAGGAAACGTTCCAGTACGGCTCTGTTCTGGTCAGCCAGGTTTTTCAGCTCGGTACTTATTCTGCTTATTTCTGTTTTAAGATATTGCAACGCCGGCTGTGCCTCTTTTGGTGCTGATGTTACAATTGCTCCCAGGTTGCTACCGGCAGGAAGTGCAAGTTGCTTTGTAAGCTTTGCCAGCAGGCTGCGCAATATTTCGGTTGATTGCCTTTGCTGCACCACCAGATCTTCCTTACCTTTGTTCAGTTGATCCATCCTGGTTGTATCCAGATTGCCGATGGCTTCCTGTTCATCCAGTAAAAGCTGCTGAAGGCTTTTGTAAACAACCAGTTGGGCTTCCAGTTTTGTTTTCAGTTCCTGCCAGATGTCATTCACTGTTTGTCCCCGTCATCGTTATTTGGTTTTCCGGATAAAATCACCGGTGGTTCATAACGTTTTAACAGTTCTTTTTCAACCATTGCTGCAATAGAACCGCTGCCACCACGATGGGCTGCAATGTTTGCGTACTCCTGATCCAGCAGATAACGGTAGGTTTCTTCTGCATTGCCGCCGCCGGTAAGCTTGTCTTCCGGCACTGTGGAGCGCATTGCTTTCAGCATCATGCTGGTGAACATGGCTTCAAAATCGCGGGAGATTTTTTTAAGCTCCTGACGTTTGGCAGCGGTCAGTGTATCACCTGCCTTTGTCCGTCTGGCAAGCTGGTCTGTTTGCTGTTCCTGAATCATCAGTTCTGGTGCAACGGTCAGTTTGGTCTCCATAATATATTTACCTATCGGCAGTTTTGCCCAAAAGGAAAGCGGTTAAATTATAACCAGCTCTGCCTGCAATGCTCCGGCAGCCTTAATGGCCTGCAAAATGGAAATAAGATCGCGGGGTGTTACTCCCAGCAGATTAAGGCCGCGGACAACATCCCCGATTGTGTTGGCATCGGGCAGGACAGAAAGTCGGCTTATCTCTTCTTCCACCTGCATGGCAGTGTCAGGTACAACAACAGTATCACCTGTTCTTGAAAACGGGGCAGGTTGCGAAACCTGTGGTGCTTCCTTGATTGTTAAACCCAGATTGCCGTGTGAGATGGCCACTCCGGAAATCTTTACCTTATCGCCCATTACAATGGTGCCGGTTCTTTCATTAACCACCACCCTGGCTGGTACATCCTGCACAACCTCTATGTTTTCCACCTGGGCAATAAACTCAATGGGGCTATGGGCGTAGAAATCAGGTATCTGCACCATTACCGAACCGCCGTCAGGACTACTTGCCATGCTGGGAAACTGCTGGTTGATGGCTGCTGCCATGCGGGCAGCAGTGGTGAAATCTGCCTGGGCAAGGTTTAAGCGTACACTGGATTTACCGGTCAGTACATTGGGCAGTTCACGTTCCACCAAAGCACCATCAGCAATACGTCCGGCAGTGGGATGGTTTTTGCTGATGGTGGCACCTTGTCCGCCAAAGGCAAAGGAGTTGGTAAGTACAGAACCCTGAGCCACTGCATAAACCTGGTTATCGGCACCTTTAAGCGGTGTCATTATCAGTGTGCCACCTGCAATGGTTTTGGCATCACCCAGGGAAGATACAGTAACATCAAGCTTTGTCCCCTGTTTGGCAAAGGGTGGCAGGGTGGCAGTAACCATAACTGCTGCTACGTTTTTAATTTTTATGTCGCCACGGTTTACAGTTACTCCCATTCTTTCCAGCATATTTACCAAAGACTGAATCGGAAACTTGGTCTGATCACTGTCGCCAGAGCCGTTTAATCCCACAATCAGCCCATAGCCAACCAACTGGTTGTCCCTTACACCGTCAAAAGACGCTATATCTTTGATGCGGGTTGCAGCAGATGCAGGCAGGGCAATGGCTGATATAAGCAGTACAAACAATATGTTTACGATAGTTTTCATAGTTGTTCACCAGTTTTAAAAAGTCAAAAAAATCAGAACGGCCAGATGTAGTCGATAAAGTTCATCAGCCAGCCAGGTTTTTGACGGCTGGAAATAATCCCTTCACCTGAGTAGCTGATCTGGGCATCGGCAACGTAAACCGAGTTAATGGTGTTATCCGGCGTAATGTCGCGGGGGCGGATGGTTCCCCGCACAGTAACAATCTGGTCTTCGTTATTTACCCGCACGTTGCGCCTGCCTTCTATTTTCAGGTTGCCGTTTGGCAGTTCATCAATAACCTTGGCAGTGATGGTGGCATTAAGGGTTTCCTTGCGGCTTGTGGAGCCACTGCCGCTATAGCTTGAACCTGCACTGGCATTAAGCAGGTTACTTAAATCCGAGAAATTGCTGGTGAGGATTTTTGAGGTTTCAAGTCCCAAAAAGTTGGGAATACCGGCGTTAAGTTCTGAAGAGCGACCAGTGGCTGTTGATGCCTGCTTGCTGGCACTGGCAGTTTCCACAATCACAATGGTTACAATATCACCTATTCTGCGCGCCTTGCCGTCATCGGTAAGTGCCATGCTGGCACTTTGCCAGATGGAGCCGTTATGATAGCTGATAACCGGCGGGGTCAGCTGCTGGTCAAAATCAGGAGTGATTACCTCTGTACGCTGCACTGCGCAACCTGACAGCAGCATCAAGACAAATAACGACAAAAGTATGTTGAATTTATGTTTCATCTTTATGTTTACTCCGGATGAGTTGTTCGCATTCTGGCTGAAATAGAATCAGAATCAGAAGCCCACCTCCACAGTTGAGCTGTCCACCACCTTTGCCGGAATTTCCCTGCGGGAGCTCAGGTTTTCAACCCTGATCAGATCGCCAATGCCACCCGAACTTTTGGCTCTTCCGGAAACTGTAATTTTCATGCCAGGTCGCTCCAGCACAATGGTTACCAGCTGTCCGCTGACCACAACAGGCACAGCCACCAGTTGGTCACTGCGTATCGGATAGCCCGGGCGTACCGTGATTCTGGTTTTTTTACCCACAGCATCATCAATGCTTTTGATATGCTGTCCGCCGGCAAGAGCCAGGTTTTGCATTTTTGTTTCCAGAACATCGGCAGTAAGCAAAGTACCGTTTAGCAGCTGCCTTTTTGCCACCACCATCTCTGTTTCTGCATCCACTGCCAGCCGCAGGGGCAGGTTTTTTTCAACTACGCCATTAACCCGCACAACCAGGGCAATGCTGACAGCACCAAAGCCAGGCCAGTTTGCCGGAGCAATAACTTCATACTCCCGCTTGCCTTTTGATACAGTATGCCCCTGGGGTGTAATTAACTGGTTGATTCTGGTTTTCCAGCCGCTACCGGCAAGTTTGTTGTCCAGAAAGTTACTGACCGCTGCCCTGATTTCATTTTCCGGTAAAGGCACCTGTGTCGCGTTGGCCATAGCTGGTACAAGCAGACAAAAAATCAGTAACAGGCTAAACAGTAAACGGCTTAAACCAGTCATCAGCGTTTGAGGTTGTTGGCCAGTTGCAGCATTTCATCAGAGGTGGTAATCGCCTTGGCATTGGCTTCATAGGCACGTTGTCCCACAATCATGTTAACCATTTCTTCGGCAACGCTTACGTTGCTCATCTCCAGAAAACCCTGCCCAATGGTGCCCAGAGAGTTTTCGCCAGGTGTACCGGTGAGCGGGTTGCCCGAGGCATCTGTTTCCCTGAAAAAGTTTTTACCCATGGCTGAAAGTCCGGCAGGGTTGTTGAAGTTGGCAAGCTCAATGTTGCCGATGGTTGAAGGGGCGTTTTGCCCTGCCTGCACAACAGAAATTGTGCCATCGGTGCCAACGGTTATTTTGGTTGATTCGCTGGGAATGGTTATTTCAGGCAGCATTGGATAACCTTCAGGTGTCACTATCCTGCCGTTGCTATCCATTTTAAAAGCTCCGGCTCTTGTGTAGGCGGTGTTACCATCTGGAAGCTGAATCTGGAAAAAACCGTCACCTTCAATGGCAAGGTCAAGGGGGCCATCGGTATGCTGAAAGTCGCCGGGGCTGAACTGTTTGGAAACAGCTGCCAGTCTTGCACCCATACCAAACTGGATGCCAGTGGGAATCTGGTTGGCGTTGGTTGCCGGTGAACCAGGGTTTTGTACAGTCTGGTACATCAGGTCTTGGAAATCCGGTCTGCTTTTTTTAAAGCCGGTGGTGTTGACGTTAGCCAGGTTGTTGGCAATAACGTTTATGTTTTGTGATTGTGTATTCATGCCGGACGCTGCGGTCCAAAGTGATCTCATCATGGTGCATTTCTCCTTTTATTTAAACTCTGGCAAGTTCGTTAACTGCTTTTGCTGCCATTTCGTTATAGCTGAGGATAACCTTTTGGCAGCTTTCAAAATATCTGCTGGCTTCAATCATCTGTACCATTGATGACACCGCATCCACGTTGGATTCTTCAAGTGCGCCCTGTGCCACTGTGGTAATAGGGCTGACCGGTTGCGGTGTGCTGTTTTCGTCTGCCGGTACAAACATGGCACCAGCCAGCTTGGTCAGTTGATACGGCTTGGGGAAATCATATAGTCCCAAAGTGGCGATAGCTTCACCGTTAATGGTGATATTACCCTGGCTGTCCACCACCACTTTGGCGTTTTCTTCGGCATTAAGGGTGTTGATGATAATAGGTTGTCCACCACTGGACTGTACCGGCAGTCCGGCTGCGGTAACCAGTGTGCCGTCATTTGTCAGCTTGAAGTTACCCTGACGGGTGTAGGCAGTGCCATCAGGTGTGCTTACTGCAAAAAAACCATCTCCGGAAATGGCAAGATCAAGTACGTTATCAGTACTTCTGACAGCCCCTTGACTGAAGTCAGTCAGCAGGCGATCTCCAAGCAGTACCGGATCGGCAGTGCTTGCTTCAGGAACTCTGGGTGGATTTTTTTTGCCTGCCAGCAGGCTGTCAAAAACAATCCTGTCCTGTTTAAAGCCACTGGTACCTGCATTGGCAAGGTTGTTGGTGATAACATCCAGTCGTCTCATTGCTGCCAGGTTGCCGGACAGAGCAGAATACATGCCGCTGTTCATTTAAAGCTCCTTTTTGTAAAGCTGCTAGCTTATAGCCTGAATAATTTCATTTTGCTGCGTAAACGTACCATGGACTGGCTTAAAATCTGGCTAATTCTGGATTCAGTCAGTTTTAATACCGCGCCGATCTCTTTCAGGTTCATCTCTTCATAATAATAAAGCGTTACCACAAGACGTTCTCTTTCCGGTAAAGCTTCTATGGCTTGCCCCAGTGTTTCAACCAGCTGTTTGTGCATTGTCTGTTGCTGTGGATTTTTTTCAGTATCATCATGCAGTATGTCGCCAATGTTTACAGACTGCCCGTTATCATCGCTCCAGCTGTCATCAAGGCTGATAAAGCTGTGTTCGCGGATGTCATCCATCAGCCGGTAATAATCATCCATTTCCAGTTGCAGACCTTTTGCCAGCTCTGTGCTGCTGGGCGGGCGACCCAGCTGTATTTCAAGGCTGCGCATCTCTTTTGCCACAACCTTGTATTTATCGCGCATGGTGCGGCTTAAATTGTCGTTGGCACGCAGTTCATCAAGCATTGCACCACGGATACGCTGCTCAGCAAAGGTTTTAAACATAATACCCCTGCTGCCATCAAAGCGATCAGCGGCATCCACCAGGCCGATGGTTGCCACACTTGTCAGCTCTTCAACATCAATATGGGCTGGAAGCTGTGCAGCCATACGGTTTACCAGATATTTGACAAGCGGCAGGTGTTGGGTGATTAACGCTTCCCGTTGCAGCAGATTCCTTTCACCTGCCTGTTCTTCGTAGGCTTTAAGTCTGCTCATTATTTACCTGTGCCAGGACCTTCAAAAAACCTGCGGAAAAAGAACTGGATATTGCCCTTTAATCTTGTCGGTCGGTGGCTTTCTGAAATTCTGTCTGCCAGCGTAACAAAGCATTTGGAAGAGATTGCGTCCGGATGCAGTTCAAGTACTGTTTTCTGTTTTTTGACAGCATCAAGTAAGCGGCTATCGCGAGTTACGCTGCCCAGGTAATCAAGTGAAATATCCAGAAAGCGTCCGGCAACATTGGCAAGTTTTCGGAAAACCTCCAGTGCATCTTCACTATCCCGCGCCATGTTAACCAGCACTTTAAAATGATGCTCGGCATAACGGGTTGCCAGCAGTTTGATTAGTGCATAGGCATCGGTGATGGAGGCTGGCTCTGGTGTAACCACCAGCAGGCTTTCCTGTGCTGCCACCGTAAAGTAGGTGACGTTTTCCGAAATACCTGCCTCTGTATCCACAAACATAAAGTCAAAATCTTCATCCAGCATATCCAGTTCATCAAGCAGTTTCATTTTTTCATGCTGACCCAGGCTGGTGTATTCCTGTACGCCAGAACCGGCAGGGATAAGCTTGATATTGGGTGCCACATCAACAATAATTTCAGAGAGCGTTTTTTCACCTGCAAGGACATGGTTCAGGTTAAACTTGGGAGAAAGCCCCAGCAGGATATCCATATTGCCAACACCAAGGTCAGCATCAATGATTAAAACTCTTTTACCTTTTTGTGCCAGTGCCACGGCAAGGTTGGCAACCACATTGCTTTTACCTACCCCGCCTTTGCCGCTGGTAACTGCAATTACCCGCAACCCTTGATTACTTGCGGTATCATTGCTGTCTGTTGTGGTTTTGGCAGTCTTTTTTGCTGTGCTGGCCATACGGCGGAGGGTATCCGCCTGATCAACGGTTCTTGCCGTGCTCATTTGGAGTTCTCCTTCAGTATAAACTCAGCCAGTTTGTCAGGCGTGGCAACTGCAATATCTTCAGGAACCCGCTGCCCATTGGTGAGATAGGCAAGTTGCAGATCGGTTTTCAGCAACAAATTGATAATGCAACCAATGCTTTCCGATTCATCAACTTTTGTGAATACAACTTTACTAATCGGTAAAATACTGAATCGGTTAAGTATTTCTTCCAGTTCGCGGTCTTTTGTGGTGGATGAAAGGCAAAGGAAAATATCCGGTTGGGCAGTTTTCTCCAGAAATGTCTTCATCTCTTCCAGTTTTTCCGAATCTTTATGGCTGCGTCCGGCGGTATCAATTAAAATAAGTTCTGCATCGCTTTGTTGTTGCAATGCTTTTTCAAGCTCTTTGGCAGTGGAGGCAACTTCTAGTGGAATCCCCATGATCCGGCTGTAGGTTTTCAGTTGCTCCACTGCTCCTACCCTGAAAATATCCATGGTAATCAGAGCAACCTTGTTGCCACGATTAAGCGCGTACATGGCTGCCATTTTTGCTGTAGTGGTGGTTTTGCCAACACCGGTTGGACCAACCAGAGCAATTACGCGGGGTGCGTTCTTTTTTAAACGCAGATGTCCGGCAAACTTGATCAGCTTGCCAAAAGCTTGCCCAAGGCGACCCCTTACGGCAGGTTCAAGCTCATCTTCTGGTATGGCTTCCAGTGCTTTTTGCATCTTGTCGATACTTGCTGCCGAAATCCCCTGATTATCCAGTAACTGTTGCATATCTTTCAGGATTCCGCTGCCAGTGGTTGCAGGCTCATCATTTTTTGCATCTGGCCACTGTATTGCCTTAACACCGCCTTCCTGGGTTTTGGTCAGGGTATTAAGCAACAGTTTTTTGATTTCCTCCAGATCCTGCTTGGGGATTTTGTGCAGATCAAGGGTTGATTCTGTGCTGCCACGCTGTCCGTTAATGTTGCCATTATTGTTACTATTGGTGCTGGCAGTTTTTGCCTGGGCAGTCTCTTCCTTGCGGGTTAAAAGCTCTACCCTTTCCCTAAGTTCTTTCAGTTCCCGCGCCAATGGTGCCAGCATTGAGTTTTCAAACTCTTCTTTTGCAGTCCGTTCCCGCACCAGTGGAGGCGGTGGAGGTGGCGGCGGCGGAGGTGCCGGTCTGTGCGGTTCAACTCCTGCGGTTACCTTGATTACCTGTTTGCTGAAAAAGCCGAAAATTCCGCCCACCTGTTCTTTTTTGGTGGAAAGAATCATGGCATCAGGTCCAAGCTCTGCTTTTACCTGCCGCAAAGCTTCAGCCATGGTTGTTGCCTGAAAAGTTTTAACCAGCATTGATACTTACCATCCCTAAAGACTGTATTTTTATACTTTGCGGTATTTCATTGTGTGACAAAACCGTTACATGGGGCAAATAACGTTCGATCAGCTTTTTGACATGCCTGCGGATGGTGGGTGATGCCAAAAGTACCGGCTGTGCCCCGTAAATACCAAATTTATCCACCATACCACGGACAGCGTTAATAATATGCTGGGCAACAACAGGCTCCATTGCCAGAAAACTGCCCTGGTCAGATGGTTGTATGGCATCTGCCACCAGGTCTTCAATCTCGCGATCCAGTGTAACCAGATACAAGGTGTCATCTTCTGTTTTGAACTGATCAACAATAAAGCGACCAAGGGATTGCCGCACAAACTCGGTAAGTACATCCGGCTCTTTGGTAAGTGCGGCGTAGTCAGCCAGTGTTTCAAGTATTGTACGCATATCCCTGATGGATATTTCTTCTTTCAGCAGGTTTTTGATTACCCGCAATACCGTACCCAGGTTAAGCAGCCCGGGGATAAGCTCATCCACCACTTTTGGCGAAGATACTGCAACATTATCAAGCAGTTGCTGCATCTCTTGCCTTCCCACCAGCTCATGGGCATAACGGCGGATGGTTTCACTTATATGGGTGGCAATAACTGTGGTGCTGTCCACAACAGTATAACCGTTTACCTGCGCCTGATCCCGCTCTTCACCCCGTATCCAGACGGCAGGCAGTCCAAATACAGGCTCTTTTACCGCTGGTCCGGCAATTTGTGCCATTACGGCACCGGAATCCATGGCAAGGTATTGTCCGGTAAGTTCGCTGCCGCCAACTCTGGCACCTCTAATCAGGATATTGTACTCGTAAGGTTTAAGTTGCAGGTTATCGTGGATATGGATGGGTGGAACGACAAAGCCCATTTTCTGGGCAAATTGGCGACGGATAGAGCGGATGCGTTCCAGCAGCTCACCATCTTGTGAGGCATCCACCATCGGTACCAGTGCGTAGCCAACCTCAAGCTCCAGGGTGTCAAGCGGTCTGATGGCTGAAGTCTGATCCATTGCTTCTTCTTCTGCCGCAGCTTCGGTGGCAGCAGTTTCCTCTTCAACCACCTGAGCCATTTCACGGGACATCTTGCCCACCATCCATGCCGAAGCAGAAAGCAGAAAAAAAGCAAAATGAGGCAGCCCTGGAATAAGTGCGAACAGAAACATTACGCCAGAGGCAACGTAAAATGCCTTGGGGTAGTTAAGCAGCTGGCCGGTAAGTTCGTGTCCAAAGTTGTTTTCATCAGCACTGCGGGTAACAATTACGCCGGCGGCAGTGGAAATAATCAGTGCCGGAATCTGGGCAACCAGACCTTCACCAATGGTCAGCAGGGTGTAGTTGGTAAGGGCAACTTCAATGGTTAAACCCTGTTGCCAGATGCCGATAATGAAACCACCAAAGATGTTAATTAAAATAATGATAATACCAGCAACAGCATCGCCCCTCACAAACTTGCTGGCACCATCCATGGCACCATAAAAATCAGCTTCCCTGCGTATGTTTTCACGGCGTTTGCGGGCTTCTTTTTCAGTCAGATAACCGGCGGAAAGGTCAGCATCAATGGCCATCTGCTTGCCAGGCATGGCATCAAGGGTAAAACGGGCAGCAACTTCGGCAACACGACCAGCACCTTTGGTGATAACCACAAAGTTAATGACCACCAAAATCAGGAACATAACCGCACCAACCACATAGTTTCCGCCAACAACAAAAGAACCAAACGCCTTGATAACCGCACCAGCAGCATCGGTTCCTTCTCTTCCGTGCAGCAAAATCAGGCGGGTACCGGCAATGTTAAGAGCCAGGCGGAAAAGTGTGGTGACAAGTAATACCGATGGAAAGACGGAAAACTCAAGAATATTGCGGGTGTAAAGACAAACCAGCAAGATTGCCAGGGCAATGGTGATGTTTGCAGCAAGAAAAATATCCAGCATAAAAGCAGGCAACGGAATAATCATTAAAGCCAGAATGCCAATGATTCCCGCTGCCACGTAAATATCAGAATATTTTCTGAAGTTAGTTATTTCAATTGCCTGTGTTGATGAAGCTTGTGCCATTTAAAATCCTTAATCTGGAAAAACTTTAAGCAAAATTATATTTAAAATATGCAATTTCTATGCCGTTGCTAGCTGGTTTTTGCCCGTACAAACAGATTCCGCTGTTTTCTGCTGAATCTAAAGCAAAATCCTGGGACTAAAGCGCAGGATGGCAGCCTTATTTTATGTTTTAGCTGTCTCCCTTAATCCAAAGAGAGGATGCAAAAGGTTATACCAAGGCAGGCGTGTCAAAAATATGACAACAGACTCCTGGGCGGCTTTTACTGCTCCGGATACAGGCTGTTAAACTATCCCTTTCAGCCGGTACACATGGGCGAGAATTTCTGCCACTGCTGCATAAAGTGCTTCGGGTATTTCCTGGTTTTCCTTCACCTGATCGTAAAGTTCCCGTGCCAGATGCCGGTTTTCCACCAGTGTTATTTTATGTTCCCGTCCCATTGCCTTTATTGCCTGCGCCATTTCATCCACACCTTTGGCAATTACCATGGGAGCCATCATGCTGGCGCGGTCGTACTTAAGGGCAACGGCATAATGGGTGGGGTTGGTGATGATTACATCGGCTGTGGGTATGATAGCGGTAAGGCGGCGGCGGGCAGCCTGAAACTGCAAGCTTTTCAGTTTTGATTTAACCTTTGGATCACCTTCCTGATTTTTATGCTCATCTTTTACTTCCTGCTTGGTCATTTTAAGGTTTTCAATATGCCGCCATTTTACGTAGGCAAGATCAAGTATGGAGATAAGCAGTAAAATACCACAGGTATGGATGACTATCTTAAAGGCAACATGACCGGCATAGGTCACAATCTCGCTGATATCTGACTCTGCAAGAAACATCAGGTTTTGCAGCTCATCCTGCATCACACGATAGGCTATCCAGCCAATAATAGCCATTTTAAGCAGTGATTTAAGGATTTCAACCAGAGCATCTTTGTTGAAAAGCTTTTTAACTCCATTAAGCGGATTAAGTTTTTCAAACTTGACTGCCATTCTTTCCCAGCGCAGCTCAAAACGTCCCTTGTCCTGCATGACATGGGAGAGTACGCCGGTTATCATAACCAGTGAAACTATGGGCAAAAGCAGCAATAAAATCGTGCTGGAAGTGGTTATAAACAGGGTATGCACGTTTTCTGGTGTCAGCTCATAGGTGCCGATACGGCTGTACACTGCCAGCAGGTTTTTTTGCAGACCGTCCAGTAAATGACCGCCAAAAATATAAAGAGCCGACATGCCGGCAAGCAGAGTTAATCCCTGGGTCATCATCTGCGAAGAAGGTGGTGCCCCTTTTTTGCGGGATTCTTCCAGCTTGCGGGAGGTCGGCTGTTCGGTTTTTGAATGCTTGTCGTCTTCTGCCAGGGATCATCCCCCCTTTGACATCAACTGGTAAACAGTATCAATTTGCTGTTTCAGTTGCCCGAAGGAAACCTCCAGCACATGGAAAAAAATCAGCAAGGTAGAGCCAAGTACAATAAAACCAAGCCCGATTTTCATGGGAAAGCTGATCATAAAAACGTTCATTTGCGGAAAGGTACGTGCCATAACACCAAGCACAACAGATGCCAGCAGCAAAGTTACCATAACAGGTGCTGCAATTCTTATGCCCAGCACCAATAGTTCTGAAGATACTTGCACCAGAAAACGGATCAATTCTTCGCTCATCTGCCAGCCAGCAATGGGTACCACTTTAAAGCTGTCCACAATGGCCTGGATAAAAAGATGATGGATGTTAAGGGACAAAAAAAAGAGTGAAGCCAGCAATATCTGCATAACAGACATAATCTGCGCCTGGTTGCCCTGCGCCGGATCAATTAGTTGCGAAATGCTGAAACCCATCTGCATACCGATAATCTGCCCGCTAAACTCCACAGCTGCAAAGATAAGTTGGGTGATAAACCCAAGGGTAACCCCAACCAGCATCTCTTTAACCACCAATATCCCCAGTCCAAACATATCGGCTGGCATTGGCAGCGGTGTAAGTTGCAAAACCGGCATGGTAACTGTTGCTATGCCAAAAACCATGGCTGCCTTAAAACGCATGGGTACGCGACGACCTCCCAGCAAAGGCATGGCTGCAAACAGACCGGCAATGCGGCAAAGTACCAGGGCAAAAAGGAAGATATCAGCAGGAGAAGGCAGGGGTGAGGTAAAGGGAAACATGGTGCTAACGGCGCATTATCTCAATAAAGCTGTATATTTCTCTCGTGAAATCAGCCATGTAGCTCATCATCCAAGGGAAGAAAATAATTACAGAAATCATTACGGCAACGATTTTCGGTGCAAAGGTAAGGGTGGTTTCGTTGATGGAAGTAACCGCCTGAAAAATACTGATACTAAGACCAACCACCAGGCTGGCAATAAGTAAAGGAGATGCCATCAGCAAGGTTGTTTCAAAGGCACGTTTGGCTATCTGTACAACCAGTTCCGGAGTCATTTCAGTTTACCTCCTATCCAAAACTCTTTACCAGCGAGCTGATTACCAGTCCCCAGCCATCCACCAGCACAAAAAGCAGTATTTTAAATGGTAATGAAATCATAACCGGCGGCAACATCATCATACCCATGGACATCAGCACAGAGGCAACCACCATATCCACCACAATAAACGGGATGTAAATCAGAAAACCGATCTGAAAAGCAGTGCGCAGTTCAGAGATAATAAATGCCGGAATAATGGTGAGCGTAGGTATGTCATCAGGGCGGTTGGGGCGTGCCTGTTTGGATAGACTGACAAAAAGTGCCAGATCCTTTTCACGGGTCTGGGAAAGCATAAAGGTACGGACAGGTTTTACAGCCTGTTCAAACGCCTGATCCTGGGAAAGTTTGCCTGCTCGGTAAGGCTGGTAGGCGTTGGTGTTAATCTGCTGCCAGACCGGCGTCATGATAAAAAAGGTAAGAAACATCGCCAAAGCCAGCACAATTTGGTTGGAAGGTGCTTGCTGAGTTCCCATGGCAGTGCGCAAAAATGAAAGTACAACCACAATGCGGGTAAAAGATGTGGTCATAATCAGCAGGCTTGGTGCCAGTGATAAAACCGTAAGCAGTAAAAATATCTGAATGGTGGTGGACACCTGCCCAGGATTATTGGCAGTGCCGATGCCGATATTCAGGGAAGGCAGCGAAAACGGTTCTGCCCATGCCAAACCGGAAAAAGCAAACAGAATCATCGGTAGCAGGGCAAAGGACAGTATTTTCAGTGTTTTAAATAAAGATGATTTTGAAAGCATGTTGGATGTACCGTGATTTTAGCTTCAGGAGTCTTTTTTAAGCCGTTTCAGGATTGAGGAAAAGGAGGTTTTGGAGGCTGCTTCATCGATAATTTCACCCTCCTCCAGCAGGGGAACCTGCTTAATCAGGTTTAAACCGTTTTCGCTGCTGGACAAAAGCAGATACTCACCGGCAACTTCCACAAGTATCAATGCCTTACGTGGTTCCAGCTGGCGTATTTCAATTACCCTGACGTAACGACCGCCCGGGCGCAATGATGGCACACGGTTAAAAAGTTTGTTTGCAAGGTAATAAACCAGCAGAATCAGACCCAAAACCAGCAAAAGTGCTGCTGACATCTGTAACAGACTGGACAGCAGGCTGAAATTATCAATGGTTGTTGCAGGCAAAGCCCCATCTCCCTGTGCCAGGGCAGGCTGCATCACAAAATCTTCTCTACCCGCTCATTGGGGCTGACAATATCCACCAGCCGCACGCCGAATTTCTCGCTGACCACCACTGCCTCACCTCTTGCAACCAGCTTGGAGTTGACAAAAATATCCAGCGGCTCACCGGCAAGCTTGGTCAATTCAACCACAGCACCCTGGTTAAGCTGCAAAATATCCTTTACCAGCATTTTGGTGCGCCCCAGTTCAACAGTTACCTGAAGTGGTATATCTAAAATAAATTCAAGGTTTTGACGCTCAGTATCGGTTTTTGCTGTCTCAGCCGCTTCCTGATTTTCAGTCACTTTAATTTCCCCTTATCAGTCGGAATACTACTTATCTGAAATGCCTTATTGCCATGTCTTACACCAGGGATGGATAAAAACTTGGGTACACCTTCCACCTTTACCAGAAGCTCGCTTGTGCTGGGTTTACTGAGCATAATGGTGTCGCCCACCGCAAGCTCCAGCAGCTCACTAAGGGTGATTGAGGCTGTGCCAAGCTCAATAGACATCTCCATAGGTGCATCAAGAATTTCGTTTGAAAGCCTGAAAGACCACTGTGGATCAATGGCCATCAAGTCAAACTGCATACCTTCTTTCAGTTTGTCCCTGATTGGCTCAATGGTCATTACCGGTACAGCAAAAATCATGGTGCCGGTGGTTTCTTCCACCTGCACCTTGATCATCATGGTTACAACTTGGTATTCCGGCGGCACAATGGTAACCAGTCGCGGGTTCATCTCCATGCGCAACAGATTAAGTTTTGCAGGATAAAGTGGCAGCCAGGCTTTTTCCAGGTCTGAAAGAATATCGGTGGTTACCCTTTCCATCAGTTTCAGCTCAAGGTTGGTGAACAGACGGTTGGGGTTTAGGGCTGCCTTGCTGGTGCCGCCCAGAATGCTGTCAATAACGGCAAAGGAAAGGGCACTGTCCATTGCCACCAGGGCAGCTCCTTTAAGCGGATCAAGTTTGTAGATACCCATGCATACCGGTGAAGGCAAAGTCTGGATAAAGTCATCATACTTGTATGATTTTGCACCAATCTTTTTTATTTCCACGGATTTGCGCAAACGGTTTGATAGAGTAATCCGGCTATGGCGGATAAAACCGTCATAGACAATATCCAGGTTTGGCACAAACCCGCGGTACGCCTCGGTATTAAAGAGATCGTAATTGATTGCACTGCCTTCAGATTTTACCAGCTCTTCTTCTGGGTCTATCCTGCCATCAAAAACAGCATTAAGCAGCGATTCAATCTCGGATTTGGTAAGAATCTTCTCCATAATCTGCCGCTATTGCACCACAAAATCAGTAAAATAAACTTTGGTAACCTTGCCCTGGGAAATAATCCTGCTAACTGCTGCTAAAATCTCTTCGCGCAACTGGTTTTTCCCCTGAACATCCTGAATATCCTGCAAAGTCTTGGTGGTTAAAAGCACCAAAATTGCATCACGGATAGCAGCCAGTCTGCCCTCAAGCTCAGGCTTAAATGCCGGATTGGCCATTTCCATTTCCACCTTGACCTTCAGGTAGCGCAACTCCATACCATCGTAAATATTCACAATAAACGGATCCATGGAGAAGACAGTATCAACACCGGCAGCAACCGGAGCCGGAGCAGCAGGGGCTGCTGCCGCAGCACCATCAGCAGGCGGTGCCTCTGTTTTTTTACCACCAAGCATCATAAAAGCAGCCACACCACCGATAATCAGCACCAAAGCCACAGCACCAATGATGATAAAAAGCTTCTTTTTACCGCCTTCATTGGTTTCTGCACCGTTTTGTTCTTCCTTAGCCATCTATTCCTCCTGAAACATGCTTATTTATTGCCTGAAAAAACAGGGTAATATGTATAACGAAAACGCCGATTTTGCAACCAAATCAAAAAAACGGTTTTACATGATGATAAATATTGCATACAGAAACTGTTTGTACTGGCATAACTGTTACGGTAATTTATTGTATAAGCGTCCTGCTATTGCCTAAAACCAGCATACCATGATATTTTTTGGTCCATGAAAATTTTACGGCAAAATATAAAAGAGATGGCAGGCTACATCCCGGGTTTTCAGCCACCGGATATAGCCAATTGGGTTAAGCTTAATACCAATGAGAATCCTTACCCACCTTCCCCGCGAGTGAAAATGGCTATCCTGGAAGAGCTGGGTGCTGATGCTACCCTTTTGCGCACTTACCCAAGTGCGGGCAGTGAGCGGTTGCGTGAGGAGGTTGGTTATCTGTACGGGTTTGATCCGGCATGGGTGATTATGGCTAACGGATCAGATGAGCTGCTGAATAACCTTATCCGTGCCTGTGCTGCCGAAGGTGAAGAGATCGCCTACGTACATCCCTCCTATTCTTATTACGCCACATTGGCCCAGGTGCAGGGGGCAAAGGTACGAACTTTCGGGCTTACCGATGACAGGCAGCAGCTTGCTGATTTTCCTGAGCGTTATAACGGGAAGTTGCTTTTCCTGACTACGCCAAATTCACCCCTTGGTTTTTCATTCAAGCTTGATTATATCGCCGAGCTTGCCGAGCGCTGCGACGGTTTGCTGATTATTGATGAAGCTTACGCTGATTTTAATGAGTATAACGCACTTGATCTGGTAAGGCAGTATGAAAATGTTGTGATTACCCGCACCATGTCCAAAAGCTATGCTCTGGCAGGTATGCGGCTTGGGTTTGCCATTGCCAGACCAGCTGTTATTGCTGCGCTGGACAAGATACGGGATCATTATAATCTTGACCGACTGGCGCAGGTTGCCTGCCTGGCAGCCTTGCAGGATCAGGATTATTTTATGCAACAGCGCAACAAGGTTGTGGATACCCGCAACTGGTTTTCGCGGGCTGTTGTGGCAGCAGGTTTTCAGGTGCTGCCTTCAAGCGGTAATTTTCTGTTTGTCATTCCGCCTGATCTGGATGGCTGGAAAATGTATGACAATCTGTACCGCCATCTGGTTTTGGTGCGCTACTTTGCTGATCCGCTTCTGGCGCATGGGGTGCGTATATCCATTGGTACTGATGAGGAGATGGAGCGCACCTTAGCTGTTTTGGCGTTGTCACAGGAAATTAAGGGGTAAAAAAGGAGTATTTAATGTCTCAAATATTACGTACTGCAACAATCAGCCGTAAAACATCAGAAACCGATATAAACCTTGATCTTGCAGTTGATGGCAGAGGTGTTTCGAAAATCAGCAGTTCTGTGCCGTTTCTGGATCATCTGCTGACATCATTTAGCCGTCATGGTCTTTTTGATCTGCAATTGCAGGCTGTTGGCGATATTGAGATAGATTTCCACCATACTGTGGAAGATGTGGGGATTGTGCTGGGTGAGGCATTTAAGCAGGCTTTGGCGGATAAAAAGGGGATAAACCGCTTTGGCTCTGTACGGGTGCCGATGGATGAGGCTTTGGCAGAGGTTACAGTTGATCTTTCCGGACGTGCCTACCTGGTTTACAATGTTGAGATATCCACACCGCTGGTGGGCAGCTTTGCCACCGAGCTGGTAAAAGAGTTTTTTCAGGCATTTGCCAATAGTTGCGGCTGTAATCTGCACGTTAATCTGCTTTACGGCAGTAATGCCCACCATATTATTGAGGCCTGTTTCAAGGCTTTTGGACGTGCAATGGATGTTGCCACTGCTCTGGATAGCAGGGTTAGTGGGGTGGTGATGTCCACCAAAGGTGTCTTGTAAATGTGAAGCAGGTTGTTTGCATATTCAACGCAGTTTTCAGCCCCTGTTCTTCTTGTTTTGCAACCACTGCATTCTTTCAATAATATACTTCTCATAACCATTGCCTTTGGGTGCGTAAAACTTTTTGTCCTTTAATTTATCCGGCAGATATTGTTGCTGCACATAGCTGTCTTCATAATCATGAGCGTAACGATAACCCTGGTGGTAGCCCTGTTCTTTCATCAGTTTGGTGGGGGCGTTGCGGATATGCAGCGGCACAGGTAATGCTCCGCTTTTGCGTACTGCTGCCAGGGCGTTATCAATGCCGCAATAGGAAGCGTTGGATTTGGGGGCTACGGCAAGGTAGGTGGCAGCCTGCCCCAGGATGATGCGCCCTTCCGGCATTCCCACCATCTGGAAGCCATGCAATGCAGATACTGCAAGCTGCAAGGCGCGGGGGTCGGCATTACCGATATCCTCTGAAGCCAGGATAATCATCCTGCGCAGTATAAAAAGCGGGTCTTCGCCCGCTTCCAACATTCTTGCCAGCCAGTAAAGTGCAGCGTCCGGATCGCTGCCCCGCACTGATTTGATAAATGCCGAAATAACATTGTAATGTTCTTCCCCGCCTTTATCGTAAAGCAGGGCTTTTTGCTGTAATGCTTCCTGCATCTGCAAAAGGCTGATCTCGGTCACGTTTTCCGGTAGTAGTTTTGCTGCCAGCTCAACTGTATTTAAGGCTTTGCGGGCATCACCTGTCGCTGCTTCGCTTAAAAAATCCAGTGCATCATCAGTAATGGTGATTTTTAATCCGCCCAACCCCCGCTCTTCATCGGTAAGGGCAAAATGTACAAGTTCTGCCAGTTCTTCCTGTTCCAGCGGTTGCAACTTGAGTACACGGCAGCGGGAAAGCAGGGGGGCGATGACTTCAAAGGAGGGATTTTCAGTGGTGGCACCGATGATGGTGACCAGCCCTTTTTCAACGGCAGGTAAAAAAGCATCCTGCTGGGCTTTGTTGAAACGGTGGATTTCATCAACAAACAAAATGGTGCGGATGTTGTTTGCTGCCTGCTCTTCTGCCTGCCTGAAAATCTCGCGGATCTCTTTTACACCAGCCATGATGGCCGAGAAAAAGATAAAATTTGCGCCAGTGGCATTGGCAACAATATGGGCAAGGGTGGTTTTGCCGCAGCCAGGCGGTCCCCAGAAAATCATGGAGACCACCTGATCTTTTTCAATCATTACCCGTAATGCCTTGCCTGCCCCCAGCAGATGTTCCTGTCCGTAAAATTCTGCCAGATTGCGAGGGCGGATACGCTCGGCAAGGGGGGTGCCTGGTAATGCTGTTTTCATTACCAGTGATATGCTCCGCTACGCACAACCGGCTGGGGTTTGATGCCCCAGATTTCGCTGGCATATTCAGCAATGGTGCGGTCGCTGGAAAATTTACCCATGCCGGCAGTGTTGAGGATTGATTTACGTGCCCACTCATCCGGAATCATATACAGCCGGTCCACATCGGCTTGTGCGTCCATGTAGGAATCAAAGTCAGCCAGCAGCAGGTAATAATCAGTGCCCAACAGGTTGTTCACCAGTGGTTTGAACAGATCAGGGTTGCCTGGTGAGAAAAAGCCGGAGTTTACCTGATCAATTACCTGTTTTAGTTCCGGCAGGCGGTAGTAGTAATCCTGCGGACGGTAGCCGGAGGCACGCAGACTTAGTGCCTGCGGGGTGGTCAGCCCGAAAATAAAGAAGTTTTCGGCACCAACTTCTTCGCGAATCTCAATATTTGCACCGTCAAGCGTACCGATGGTGAGGGCACCGTTTAAGGCGTACTTCATGTTGCCGGTTCCGGAAGCTTCTGTTCCTGCGGTGGAAATCTGCTCGGAAAGATCAGCCGCAGGGAAGATTTTTTCAGCCATGGATACGTTATAGTTGGGTACAAAAATAACTTTCAGCTGATTATGTACTGCCGGATCATTGTTGACGATCATGCCAACATGGTTGATCAGCTTGATGATCAGTTTTGCCATGGTGTAAGAAGGTGCAGCTTTGCCGCCAAAAACAACGGTGCGCGGTGGCAGCTCCAGTCCTGGATATTGCTTCAATCGGTTGTAGCGGGCAATAACCTGAAGTATATTAAGTAGTTGTCTTTTGTATTCGTGAATACGCTTGGTCTGGCAGTCAAAAAGCATATCAGGTGATACAGCAACGCCATTGCATTCGTAAATACTGCGGGCAAGTCTTTCTTTGTTGATCCGTTTTATTTCCATCCAGCGTTTGCGAAATTCGGTATCTTCAGCCATTGGCCGCAAGTTTTGCAATTCATCCAGATCTGTTGTCCATTTATCGCCAATGGCTTCGCTGATCAGGTCTGAAAGCCAGGGGTTGCAGTAGCGCAGCCAGCGACGCTGGGTGATACCGTTGGTTTTGTTGTTAAACCGTGATGGCCACAGCTCGTAAAAGTCGCGGAACAGCTCTTCCTGAAGGATGTTTGAATGCAGTGCCGAAACACCGTTTATGGAATGGCTGGCAACAATGGCAAGGTGTGCCATGCGCACCATTTTTTCACCGTAATCATCAATAATGGACATGCGCTGCAAACGTGCCAGATCATTGGGGAATTTTTCTTTTACTTCCTCCAGAAAGCGGCGGTTTATTTCATAGATAATTTGCAGGTGACGAGGTAGCAGGCTGCTGATCATCGGTACCGGCCAGGTTTCCAGGGCTTCCTGCAAAATGGTGTGGTTGGTGTAGGCAAAGGTTTTAACAGTTATCTGCCAGGCATCTTCCCAGGTCATTTTTTTCTCATCTATCAGGATGCGCATCAGCTCAGGGATGGAAAGTACCGGATGGGTGTCATTTAGCTGAATTGCCACACGGTCTGAAAACTTGTGCAAGTCATCACATTCTTTTTCAAAACGGTAAAAAATATCCTGAATGGTCGCCGAGGAAAGGAAATATTCCTGCCGTAAACGCAGCTCTTTGCCTTCCAGCATATGGTCGGCAGGGTAGAGCACTTTGGAGATGTTTTCGGTTTTCATCTTTGATTCTACAGAGCCGACATAATCACCACGGTTAAAAAAGTTAAGGTCAAAGTCGCGGCTTGCCTTGGCAGACCAAAGGCGCAGGGTGTTGACAGTGTCGTTTTTATAACCAGGTATCGGCATGTCGTAAGCCAGTGCCATAACCTCGTAAAAATCAATCCAGGAGTGGCGTTGTGAGCCATCTTTATCTATATAGTCCACAACTTTTCCGCCATAACGGATGGGGTGCAGATGCTCCTGGCGATCGAATTCCCAAGGGTTTTGGTAGCGCAGCCAGTTGTCAGGCACTTCATGCTGACCGTTATCAACAATTTTCTGCAAGAACATGCCGTATTCATAACGGATACCGTAGCCGTAGGCAGGAAGCTGCATGGTTGCCATGGAGTCAAGGAAACAGGCTGCCAGACGACCAAGACCGCCGTTACCAAGCCCTGCATCCCACTCGTTTTCCTGAAGCTCTTCAATGGTCAGCCCCAGTTCTTTTAATGCTTCATCCCATTCTTCCATTAAGCCCATGTTAATCAGGGCATTGCCAAGGGTGCGCCCCATCAAAAACTCCATAGAGATATAGTACACCCGCTTGGAAGAGGTCTTGTAATAGGATTGCTGGGTTTCCAGCCAGCGGATGGCCATCAGATCGCGCACTGCATAGGCAAGTGCCAGGTAGAGATCGGATTTGGTGGCTGAAAATTTGTCTTTCACCAGGGTGTGGTGCAGGTGGTAGATAAAGGATTTTTGCAGATCAGTGATGGTTGGTTTTTTTCTTTCATTTTTGAGCATGTTATCCATATTGATGTAAGCCCTTTCGTGTTTTTTATTCACAGACAGACCAGATGCACACATTTTGTAAACTACTATTCTAGCATGTTTAATCTGCTTGGCAATCTTTCTACCGTTCTGACTCTGATTAAACTCAAATAAAGCAATTAGCCACGAATTAACACTAATCCAAACGAATTTTATAAGAATTTAAGTCTGTTAACTGCAAGTAAGTCTGCAATCCGAACAGTATTCGTTTATACCTATTGAAAGCCTTTGATTTCATTTGTGTTTATTCGTGTAAATTCGTGGCTGGAGTTTTTTGGGTTAAACAGGTTCAGCGTGAAATCAGCTGCGGTGCAGAGAGAGTTCCACCAATGGGCAGTGTGTAGCGACCTGGCGCAACAGTGTAGGGGAGCATAATCAAAAAAACGGATTTCTGCTTTTCCAGCAGCTCGGCAGAGGGTAAAAGCTCCAGTTTAAGATTAAGCGGTGCATCGGGATTTAAGGAAAGAGAACCATTAAGGCGCAGGTAGATTCCCTCTCCCTGCATTGCCATGTTGGTGATATTTACTTTGTTGTTGTTAAACCTGAGCAGTCCGCGGGTTTCCGGAACAGTCAGATCAGGCAGCGGCATGGCAGCAAATTTTGCTTTGGAAAGACCAAGGGAGTTTATACGCAGCTTTGCTTCACCACTATTATCTTTAAACTGGGCATCAACTTTTACAGTGCCTTTAATGTCACCTTCAATGGCGTTGGCAAGCACCGGTATGGCAGCCAGCTCCAAGTCTGTTATCTGAAAACTGCCTGCCTGCTTTGGGTAAACATAAATATTACCGCTGCCTTTGCCAGCACCGATGTTCGCCTTTACAGACAGGGCCACCTTGCCTGTAAAAAGTGGCAGAATCCGCAGGCGGACAGCAGCATTATCAATACTGACCAGGGTTTTTTCCCTGTCCATAATGCTGATTTCCCGTCCTTTAAGACCCAGGGGCAGGGCAGTACCCAGTTGTCTTGCCTGTAGCTTAATCCCTTGGCTGGCAGCAGTCTGAATAACAAACTGGCTAACCACCTGATCAGGAATCATCACCAGCACCAGCATAAACAACAGGATTATAAATGCAAAAAACAGTGCGCAGCCTGTCAGCAGTTTTTTCATCGGGTCAGCGTCCCTCAGCGGCAGCACGCAGTAATGAAAGGGAAATAATCAGATCAATGCGGGAAGGATCATCAAAGTTGGTCTTGGCATTGAAACGGCGGATAACCACCGGCTTTTGATGTTGTTCAAGGCGGTGCAGCAGGTTAACCAGTTCGTTTGAGGTAAGTCCATTCAGGGTGATTTCAGCACCATCTTCAATAAGACCATCCTGCTCGGCGCGGGGCAGAGGTTTGGACTGGATGCCGCCACGGATGTTGATGCCACTTTGCTCAATCAAAAGTGCCGGTGTATCTTCTGTTGTTACAGCTGTCAGCCGGTTGGTAAGACGGGATGCGGCAACTGATGCTTCCCTGTGCCGTTGTTTAAGGATCATCATCTCTGTCAGGGTTTGCTCACGGGAAGCTTTGCGGATTTCCAGTTTTTTAAGATGCCCGAAAATCATTACATATGCCGTGATCAGCACTGCTGTAAGGCAGCAGGCAATAATCAGCAGCCGGCGCAAATCATGATCAAGGTTGTTGAAACGTTCTTTAATGGCGGCAATGGTACTCATTATTTGCTACCTCCGTGGCTGCCGCGCAGGGTAAACAGTATGGTTTTGTTGGGGCGGGTGGTAATTTCCGGCTGATCCGGAACCGTCGTACCACTGGTCAGCCGTTGTCTGAAAGTGGTTACATCAACTGCCGAGGCAGCATCACCTTTCAGCATAAATCTGTTTTCATCCAGATCGATTTCCGTGATTCCGCTGATTCCCTCACCTTTGGCTTCAGCCAGAAGTTTTAGAAACGGCAGAGGATGCAGGGAAGAAGCACTGCCCTCAAGTCTTTTAATTTCAGCTTTCAGCTCTGCACTTTCATCCATTGCTTTTTTACGATTTGGAAAAACATCCTTGTAAATTTTGCTGATAGAGCTGTCTAGGGCAGTCAGATCAGTTGTCAGTAATCGCCAGCGTACTCCCAGCTCGGCAAATAAAAGTATTAGCAGGATGGTAAGCAAAACAAGCGGGATGCGGAAAGTGCGCAAAAGACGGCTGCTGCGTCCTGTCCATGCCAAACTGCCGGTACGCAGGTTAAACATCGGCTCGCCAGAGCAGTAGGCAGTTGCCGCAGCATAGGGAGAAAGCAGGTTGCCGGGCTGCATCTCACCGCTGCTTATCCCTGTGGCCAGTGCTGTGGGCAAAGGCAGCGGTTTTTCCTGCTCTGCCAGCTGTCTGTTACTGCGGCTACTGATGCAAAATCGTTGGCTGATTTTTATCTTGTGGTTAAGCTCCAGCGTGGCAACTGTTTGCGCTGCACTGGCTTTGCTGCTGCCCAGGTGACGGCAGAAAAAAGGCTTGCCGTTTTTTGTTACCAACATGGCTTTATCATCATAAACAGCGGTTACCGGCTGCTCCTGCCCATGGTCGAAGTTAAACAGATATTGCCAGTTAAAGCAGGCAACAGTAACAATCTCCGGGTCCATGTCTGCCTGACGCAACTGCTCAATCAAAGGCTCAAGGTCTGATTTTTCCAGCCAGCCAGCCAGCCAGTTGCCTGAATCAAGCGGTATGGCATCGCAAAGTAATGCTTCGGTTTCCCGTGCAGTTTCCCCGGCAAGTTCCAATGGCAGTACTGCACGTACCTTGCGACGATCGCCAAAGGGCAGTGGCAGCTCCCTCAGGGTGATCATCGCGGGCGGCAGTATCAAAATCGTGCGGATATCTTCAGATACTGGCGGGCATTGGACTTTCAGGGTTTCGCCAAGCTCTTCCTCTGTGGTAAAAGGCAGGCAAAAACCGCTGACCGGTGTTACTTCTGTGCCGTTGCGCCTGAAACGGGCACCGATAATCTGCTCGCCTGTTAATTGTATGGTTTGGATGATCATCTAAAACTCTCGCCAATAAATTATATAAGGTGTTGATCCGGCAAAGCGGGCTACCGCTTCTATTACCCGTACAGTATCACCTACCGTGGCTTCAGCAAGAATCCGGTAAACATACCCTTTGGTGCTGATGCTGGTGGATAAGGCAGTGGCAATGCTGGACATGCCTGGAACCTGTACAAGCTCTGCCGGATTTTTGAACGGATTGGTTTTGCGGTGTTCAATAATCCGGTCGGCAAGGGACAAGGACATATTTTCATCCAGAGCTGCCAGCACTTCCCTTGGTGCAGTATTGATATTAATCGGTGATGCCGGTGATCCCAACTGTCCTTCAGCATAAACCGTTACAAACGGGCGCAGTTTGTCAACTGTATCACCATCAAAACCTTTGATTCTGTTCAGTTCATCAACAGTAAGCATATACCCGTTGCGCGGTTTTATAAATGGCCGTTGTGAGCGGTACCAGTCGGTTTCTGCACCGGAAGGGTTGGGGGTATCCCCCAGATCAATCCAGTCTGCAATGGCATCCACCATATCTTCCGGTAGTTGCTGTATTCTGAAAAGATTACGCATCATCTTGTTGTACGGCTCATTAAGCATCCCGTTGGGCAATACAACTGTGTTCAGGTTAAGTTTGCCGCTTTCATCAATAATGGTTACCAGCAGGCGACCTTGCTCTTCTTCCAGCAGGATGGGCTTTGCCCAGGTATCTTCCAATGTGGTGTAATCGTTGGCTCCAAGGGTAAAGCTTAAAAGCTGTAAAGCTCCTTCAATACCACCTTCGGCAAACAGACCACCCTGTACGCTGTTGATGGAGTTGCGGTTTGAGCCGGTTTCCTGCTGAACATCGGTGATGAAAAGCACGGTGATACCAGTTAAAAGTGCAACCAGAATCAGTACAATTACCAGTGCAAAGCCCTGACGGTTTTTCATTGTATGACCACTTTCGGGGTGGTTGTCATGCTGTATGAAACAACCTGGTCGCGGTCTTTAAGGCTGATGGTAACTCTGACTGACCGCGGCAGAACCGGTGTTAATGCCGTATCCCAGCTTTTTTGCCATTGGGAACCATCGTAACATTCCACAAAAAAACCTTCCAGATGCTCCATAATCGGGTATCCGGTCAGTGTGTACTGTTCTTCATCCAGAAAAAAATCCTTGGCAATGCGGATAAGTTGCAGATTTTCCTCTTCATTCTCCTTTTCTGACAGTTGATAAAGCAGCGACAACTGATCGGAAACACCGCCATCTGCCGGTGGTGCAATGGTGGTAAAGCTCAGGTTTGAGGCTGGTTTGTCAAAAAAGTCGCGGTCTTCCACCAAAAAGCGCAGGTTTTCATCACCAGTACGGTAAAGAACAGAAGAAAGCTCGCGACGCAGCAGATCCATGGTGGCACGCAGGGCGCGGCGTTGCTCCATATCAGTTACAGCGATTTCCTGGGCGCGGTTAATTGAAAAAAACACAGTATAAGCGGCAGCAATAATCAAAGAACCGATTGCCAGTGCCACTAAAAGCTCCAGCAATGTAAAACCACTGTTTTGTTGAAGCTTCCTTTTATGCCGCTTCCGACTAAAGACTGCCACGGCCATAGGTCACCAGTGCAAGGGTACGGGCGCCATCTTGCCAGGAGATGGTCAGCAGATAACGATCAAGTCCTGGAAAAGGCGAGTTAGTGGTTTCCTGCTGCCACTTGTAATCCGGATGTTCCGGTGAAAAATCCCCTTTATTCTCGCTGCTTGTCCTAAATTCAGGGTCATCCAGCAAGGAGCGTCCCAGCAACAAGGCGGTGGTTTCTTCACGATCCCGCAAGGTTATGGAAAGATGGTAGTTAAATGAAACCACCAGGGTGGTCAATGCGCCAGCCATAATGGCAAGGGCTACCAGTACTTCCAACAGGGTAAAGCCGGCGGAGGAACTGCTGCTCATTTAAACTCCTCCAGATAGCCTTCAGCAATACGGACAATTCCGTTAACCGGTAAAGCCTGTATGGTTGTGGCAGCTCCGTTTTCTGCTTGCAGATGAAAAAGCAATGCTTCGGACAGACCACTTGCACCATATCCGATACGTACTATCCCCTCTTTTACCGTGCCATGACGCTCGGTATGGATATCCGTAATTGTAACTCCTTCAAGCAGCGGGTTGCGTGTCAGGGCAAGGTCATCCGGCGGAACCTCCTCACCGGTTACACTGCGGCGCACAATCTCGATTTTTTGCTCATCCAGGTCTACCCGCAAACGGTGGTTGCCAATTTTACCTATGGCTGCCCTTTCATTAAGGTAGCGCAGTTGTGCAGCCAGCTGGCGGGTGGAGGTGCGCAGTGCAGATTCTCCTGAGGCGGGCAACCTGGGGATAACCAGCAACATTACCAGTGACAGAATTGCAACGACTACCACCAGTTCAAGGAGAGTAAAGCCGCTGTTGTTATGATTCCATTTCAAGGTGCAGCCTTTGTTGTGATTACTGAATGTTCCAGTTGCAGATATCTGCTGCTACGCCTTCACCGCCCCTGACACCATCGGCACCAAGGGTGCAGATTTCATAATCACCATGCTCACTTGGAGAGATGTAGATATATTCGCCACCCCAGGGGTCTTTGGGCAGATTTTTACCTTCCAGGTAGCCACCAGCACGGTAGTTGCGCGGTATATGTCCTACAGCAGGTTTTTCAAGCAATGCTTCCAGACCTTGTTCGGTGCCCGGGTAAACGCCGTTATCCAGTTTGTACAGCTTTAACGCGGTTTCCAGGTTGCGAATTTGCAGTTTTGCATCAGCCAGTTTGGCATCATCGGAGCGACCGATAATCTTGGGACCCACCAGGGCTGCCAGCAGTGCCAGGATAACGATTACCACCATGATTTCAATCAGGGTGAAGCCTTTACGGTTGTTGAAACGTTGTTGGGTCAGCATTCAGGTTCCTCCTTGTTTAACATAATTCAGCTTTTTTCAGCGTGCCAGTTCGTTTAGCTGGAAGATTGGCAAAAGTACGGCAATTACCACCAGTCCCACCATCAATCCCATTGCCAGTACCATCATTGGTTCCAAAAGCCCCATTACCCGGCTTGTATGGGCTTCAAATTCCCGTTCAAAGCTGCGCCCGGCAGTTTCAAGACTTTCCTCCAGGGCACCGCTTTTTTCACCTACGGATATAAGATGGGTGAGCAGAGGCGGAAAAAGTGGAGAGCGTTCCAGGGTTGCCGAAAGGCTGCCCCCTTCCGAGACAGTGATGCGGGCTTCATCCAGCACCTTGCGGTAGCTGCGGTTTACCACTGCATCTCCACTGATTTCAAGGCTGCGCAAAAGTGGTACGCCGCTGCCCAGCAAAAGCCCAAGCACCCTTGAAAAGCGTGCCAGTGCCAATGTTTGCAGCAGACCGCCCAGCACCGGCGCACGTAAAACAAGGCGGTCACGCAGCACCAGAAAGCTCTCTTTTTTTGCCAGATGACGATAGCCGATGGTTATTAAAACCAGCAATAGTAAAATAATCCACCAGCCGCTGCGTAAAATTGCACTAACCTTGAGCAGGATTACGGTGAGTATGGGCAGTGCTGCCTTGTTATCGGCAAATATGCCGGTTATTTTGGGAATCACGTAGGTGAGCAGGAAAACCATTACCCCGCTGCTGACCAGTGCCATTAAAATCGGGTATGCCATTGCTGCACTTACAGTACGCCGTATCTCTTCTTGCCGTTCCTGAAAATCAGCTAGCCTTTGCAGAATCCTGTCCAGGGCACCACCGGTTTCACCGGCAGCAACCATGGCTACGTAGCCGGCGTTAAAAACCTTTGGCTCTTCTGCCAGCGAGCGTGCCAGCGGTGCGCCTTCGGCAAGCCTTTCCCGCACTCTGCCCAAAACTGCCCGCAGCTCATGGTGTTGTTCCTGGTTGTAAAGGGCGGTCAGTGCTTCATGTATCGGCACTGATGCGGCAGCCAGGGTTGCCAGCCGACGGGTGAAAAGTGCCAGGGCTGCCACCGGAACGCGGCGTTTAAACTGTTGCAAAACATCACGCTTTGCAAATGGTATATCTGCTTCCGAAGTAATCTCGGTGGGCAGGATATTTTTCTGGCGTAAAAGCTCTCTGGCTGTGCGCAGTGAGTCGGCTTCCAGTGTGCCTGAAAGCTCCTTGCCGTTTTCACGGTATCCTTTATACCGGTAGCTCGGCATATTCTTCCTGTGTTACCCGCAGTACTTCTTCCAGGGTAGTGATTCCGGCGGCGACTTTTGCCATACCATCTTCACGGATGGTCTTCATCCCTTTGCTGATGGCGTATTCCTTGATTTCACCGGCAGAGCAGCGGCGGGTAATCATGCCGCAAAGTTCGGCATCTATGGGTAAAAGCTCGTAAATTCCGATTCTGCCCAGAGTTCCCTGACCATAGCAGTGGTCGCAGCCACGACCACGATAAAGGGTTTCCGGCAGGCCATGAATCTGCTGATCATTTTTGTAAGCTTCTTTACAGTGGGGGCAGATGGTACGCACAAGCCGCTGTGCCAGGATTCCGGAAAGTGATGATGCCACCATAAACGGTTCTATTCCCATATCGATCAATCTGGTGATGGCAGTGGCAGCATCGTTTGTATGCAGGGTGGACAGCACCAGGTGACCGGTTAAAGATGCCTGCATGGCTATTTCGGCTGTTTCGGCATCGCGAATCTCACCAACCATGATTACGTCCGGATCCTGACGCAAAACCGCACGTAAACCAGCAGCAAAGGTAAGGTCAATTCTGGAGTTGACCTGAATCTGCCCCACGCCGGAAAGCTGGTATTCTATGGGATCTTCAATGGTAATCAGGTTGCGTTCCTGACGGTTTAACCTTGAAAGGGCTGCATAAAGGGTGGTGGTTTTACCGCTGCCAGTGGGACCGGTTACCAGAACAATGCCGTTTGTACGGGCAATCAGCCGCTCCATCAGGGTTACATCGCGGTGGGAAAAGCCGATGTCACTTAAAGAGCGCACACCCTGTTTACGATCCAGCAGACGTAAAACAGTACGCTCACCAAAAAAAGTTGGCACCAGTGAAACCCTTATATCCACCTCATGACCTGCCACCAGCACCTTAAAACGACCATCCTGGGGCAATCTTTTTTCAGCAATATTAAGGGAGGACATGATTTTGACCCTGGATACCAGTGCTTCCTGCAACAGTTTGGGCGGCTCCAGTTTAAGGTGCAAGATACCGTCAATGCGAAAGCGTACCTCCATGGTACGCTCATATGGCTCAATATGGATATCACTGGCACGCTCTTTTACTGCCTGAAAAAGGATGGCGTTTAAAAGCCTGATTACCGGTGCTTCATCAGTAAGATCCAGCAGATCCTTTGGGTGGGCAAGTTCGGTGGCAATGGCAGAAAGATCATCGGCAACCAGGTTTTCCACCAGGTCGGCAGCACTGCCGGCGGTGCGGGTGTAAAGGCGGTTGATGGCTGCCAGCACCTCTTCTTCCGGTGCCACCAGTACTGATAACGGCATACCGTAAAGCTGGGCAACTTCATCCTGAACCAGCAGGTCAAGCGGTTTGCCCACAGCCAACAGCAGTTGTCCGTCTTTTTCAGATAAAGGCAGCAGCAAACGAGAGCGGGCAAAGGAAAGGGGCAGCCTGGCAAGCAGTGTGGTATCTGCCTGCGTATCATCAATAACTTCGCTGTAGGCAAGTCCCAACTGTTCCGCCAGTTGACGCTGGTTATCCTGAGGCTGTTCCTTACTCATTTTCCACCGCTGGCTGGTTGTCTGTTTTATCCTGTTCGTTATGCTTTATCTGCTCAAACTGTTCGGTGACAGTTTTTTCCACATCCACCTTGCCAAACTCTTTGCTGGATGAATCAAAACGGCTGCGCTGCTCACGGGAAACATTGTAAAGGTCAGCATCATCCTTGACGATTTGCGGGGTAAGCAGAATCATCAGATTGGTTTTTTGGCGGGTTTTGCTCTTTACCTTAAACAGCCAACCCAAAAGCGGGATGTCGCCCAGAATGGGGATTTTGGTGATACTGGTGTCTTCAGTGTCCTGAATCAGCCCGCCGATGACAATGGTTTCCTTGTCCCTGACCACCACGCTGGTTTTTGCCGAGCGTTTGGTAGTTACCAGGTCAATGGCTTGCCCCTTATCATTTTTAACAGCCGAAATTTCCTGGTAAATATCCATGCGGATATACTCGCCTTCGCTTACCTGGGGCTTTATCTTCAGGTTGATACCGATATCCTTACGCTCCACCGATGAGGTGGTGCCGCCCCCTACAATGGTGTTGGTGGCACCCTGGAAAGGTACGTTTTCACCAACATTGATTTCAGCTTCCTTGTTGTCGGTGGTAAGTATGTTGGGGGTGGAAAGGATGTTCAGCATCCCTTCTGCCTCCATTGCCTGCAACAGTGCAGCACCAGTGACAGGGCGGTCGGTATCATTAAGCCTGTCGCCGATAAGACCGGAGATGCCGGCACCTGTGCCAGATGTCCCGCCACCCAGAATCTGTCCAAAGGCACCAAACGGATCGTACAGACCGCCACCCTGGAAGTATTTGCCCAAAGTACCGGCAGCCAGCGCACCGGCCTGGGTACCAAGGCTGTTTGATTTGGAGGGGGATACTTCGGCAATCAGCACCTGTACAAATACCTGTTTGCTGCGGCGATCCAGTTTTTTAACCACTTGCAGGATGTTGTTGTAATCAGTGGGTGAAGCCATAATCACCAGTGCGTTGGTGGTTTCATCTGCTGTTATGGTGATATTGCCGCTGTCAATGGGTGACATCTGCGGTGTTGTGGCAGCAGCTGCACCAGGTCTGGTTGTGCTTTTTGCAGATATACCTTTGATTACTCCTTCAAGCACTTTTGCCATTTCCGCGGCATCGGTATGTTCAAGAAAGACCACGTTTATTTTGCTGCTGTCAGTGGGAGGCGGGATATCCATAAGCTTTACCAGGTTGCGGATATCCTGCTTGTCCTGCTCAGATGCAAAAACCAGTAAGGCATTTAGACGTTGGTCAGGGAATATCTGTACGCCAGCGGTGCTGATCGGCTGCTGACCGCCACTGCCAAGGTTGGGTGCGCGGGTGCCTTTGCCACCAAGCCATTCCCGCAAAATTGCAGCCACGCCATCGGCATTACTATGTTGCAGGTAGATAAGTTCACCGCCATCACGACGCTGTGCTGTATCAATGGCTGTAAGCAGATTGGCAATTTTTTGCAGGTTGGAGGCTGCATCAACCACCAGCAACATGTTGCCAGGTCCAAAAGAGGCAATATGACCATCCCGCGAAACAAGGGGTTGTAAAAAAGGAAGTGCATCCTGTGAGGAAATCTGATCCAACGTAAATACCCGTGCCAGATAGGCATCACTTACTGTAACCGGTTCTGTGCCGTCAACAAGCTGCATACTGGATTGCTTGGCACTGGTGAGCGGTACAATTTTATAGATTTTGCCAGATTGTGCCAGGGTGAAGCCTTTTAGTTCCAAAACCGATGTAAACAGTGCAAAAGCTTCATCAACAGTTAGCCTGGAAGGTGAAAAAATGGATATTTTGCCCTTAACCCGTTCATCCAGCACAAAGTTTTTACCAGTAAGTTCACTGATAAACTTAACCATGGTGGAGATATCCACATCGGAAAAATTCATCACAATCCCTTGCGGTGCTGCAGATACAGGCATAGGTCGCACTGAGATGGTCAGCATAAACGCTGCACAGAGGAGAACCAGAAAGCGTTTCACATATACCTCCGGAAATTAACGGATTTCATAGGATAAAGTAGTTGGTGAACCATCACGGATAAGCCCCAGTCTGATGTTGGTCTGTCCTTTGAGGGTCATAAAGGATTGAATCGCTTTTTCAGGCGAATCAATGGGAAAGTCATTTATTTTCTGCAAAACATCGCCGTCTTTCAGGCCGATGGAGCCAAATACACCTTCAGCTCTTACTTCTGAAAGCTCAAAGCCTTCAACCACACCATCTTTGGAGTAGGGCAGCATTCTGGCGTCGGTCATTACCTGACCAATGTTGTTTAAAGCAGCATTTAAGGCGCGTTGCTCAATAATACCGCCACTGCTTGCGGAGGCAGCAACAATGCCACTGGCAGCAGGTTTTTTATTTGCTTTTGGGGTAACAGCGGCAGGCTTTGGCTCTTCAAGTGCAGAATCAGGTGTACGCAGGGTGGTGGTTTTACCATTATTATTGAGGGTAACAGCTTCTTTTTCCACCGCAGACAGCAGCCCCAGGTTAAAAACCTGTTCACCGATTTTAAATACCCGTTCTTCATTGGTGCTGGTTTTGCGGATCAGGGCAAAGCTTTGTCTTGGTGTGCCAGCCACGGTGCCAAGCAGTGTAAGATCAGTTGGCACAGACGGCTGGGCAGCCTCGCTGGTGGCAGCAATGGCTGTTCTGGGGGCTTCAATAGTGGTCAGCTGACCTTTGGTTGCTGCACCAAACAGCCCCTTTTCCAGAATTACACCAAAGCTGTTAAATGGCATGGCAAAAGGGGCAGCAATGGCAGGTTCTGCCTGTGTTGCCTTTCTGGACGGGGTAAGTGTGCCTATTTTATAGGCAGCCAGGTCTGCCAGTATTCTTGCTGAAACCAGTAGCAGCAAGATGGCAATCAGGATATTTAAAGTAAGTGCTGTTCTTTGCATAATGGGGTTATATAACTTAATTGCTGTGTTATAACAAGAAAACTCTAACCAGGTTTTTAAAACTACTGCGGAGGCTGTCTATTTCGTTGCGCGTTACTCGCTTCCTCGACTAACTAAAATGTTATGTCTCGTCGCTGCGTTACGTGAGCCTTGTATCCAGCCTTCCTCATAACGTTTTCCAAAGCCTGGTTAAATACAGAGCTAAATCAGGAGATCAGGATGTCCAAAGTAACTGTTGTAGCTGAAGTGATTGCCAAACCAGGTGCCAAAGAGAAATTACTGGCAGAGCTGACCAAGCTGATTGCGCCAACCCGCAGCGAAGAAGGCTGCATTGAATATCGCCTGCACCGTGATGCTGCAAAGGAAGGTCGTTTTCTTTTCTACGAAAACTGGCGTGACCAGAGCTGTCTGGACAGCCACATGGCTTCATCACATTTTAAGGCTTACGTTGCTGCAACCGCTGAGCTGGTTGAGCAGAAAAATGTGAGTATCATGCAGGAGCTTTTATAAGCTTGCGGGCATAATCTGATAACTGCTGTTCGGCAGCATCATAATCTTCCAGGCTGATGGTCATGGCTGGCTCCCATTTTTTAACCTTGTAGTAAAGACGGTCATAATAATGTTCGACCAGTCCTTTTGCCAGTCCGGTTACATCCCATGTGTCCAGAGAATGTTGCAATGCAGGGTAATGGTTGCCGTCAATTTTTTTTCTGATCCGCTCCAGCGCGTTTTTCATTTGTGGGCGAAACTCCTGCTTTGCGTATTCGGCTGCCAGGCGGTTGACACGTGTTTCAACCGAAACATCTGTCCAGATTTTATGGGCTTTGTCCATCACATCATACAGATTGCCTGGCAACAACAGCCAGCCGATGCGGCGGCTTTCTCCTTCCAGTACAATCGGTTTTCCGGGTTTGCAGCTGATAAAAGCCTGCCATAGGGTTGTTTCAAACCGTTTTTGCGTCGGTTGCTTGCCAAGCCCAAGGGAACCAAAGGCAGAACCGCGATGGTGTGCCAGCCCTTCCAGATCAACGGTATTCCAGCCTTTTGCAGCCAGCAGATGTAAAAATTCGGTTTTGCCTGATCCGGTCATGCCATGCAGCACCAAAAGCGGTGCCGATGGAGTGAAGTTCTCAAAATATCTATTTACAAAGCCACGAAATGATTTGTAACCGCCGGTAAGTTTAACTGCCTGGTGACCGCAGCCTTCAAGCAGGGTGACAACCGATTCACTGCGCATACCGCCGCGCCAGCAGTAAACCAGTATTGGTCTGCCAGCAGCCAGGCGGGCTATGCTTGCAACAAGGGCAGGAAAACGGTGGCAGGTAAGCTGCAAGCCCCGTTCTTTGGCGATCAACGCTCCTTGTTGCTTGTACAGCGTACCAACTTCAATCCGTTCGGCATTGGTTAAAAGTGGTACGTTACAGGCACCAGGCAGATGATCCTCGGCAAATTCAAGGGGAGTGCGTACATCAATAACGCAGTGGCTGGCAAGTAAGGCAGGAGCAAATGCTACAGTTTTATCTGACATCTTGTAATTTCACATCCTTAAAGTCTGACAGGTTCCTTGCTAAGGAAAAACTTAAATGATAAATATACTGATTGCAGTTGCTCTGCAATTTAGCAAGGCTGTTCAACCATTACCATAAAAAAGGAGGAAAAGATGGGAAAGCAACAGATTCATTACAAAGAATTGGGGCTGGTTAATACCAAAGAGATGTTTGCCAAAGCCATGGCAGGCAAATACGCCATTCCGGCATATAACTTTAATAACCTTGAGCAACTTCAGGCGATTGTGCTTGGTTGCGTTGAAACCTCTTCACCGGTAATTATCCAGGTTTCCAAAGGTGCCCGCAGTTATGCCAATGAAACCATGCTGCGCTATATGGCTATGGGTGCTGTGCAGATGGCAAGGGAGCTTGGCTCCAATATCCCCATCTGCTTGCACCTTGATCATGGTGACAGCTTTGAAACCTGCAAATCCTGCGTTGACAGCGGTTTTTCTTCGGTGATGATTGATGGCTCCCACCTGCCGTACGAAGAAAACGTAGAGCTTTCTGCCCGCGTGGTGGAATATGCGCACAAATATGATGTAACTGTTGAAGGTGAACTGGGTGTACTTGCCGGTATTGAAGATGATGTGGTGGCTGAAAAATCAACCTATACCCGCCCTGAAGAAGTGGAAGATTTTGTGAAAAAAACCGGTGTGGATTCATTGGCAATATCCATCGGTACCAGTCATGGTGCCTACAAGTTCAAGCCTGGTCAGCCGGTGCCTCCGCTGCGTTTTGATATTCTGGCTGAGTGCGAAAAGAGGATTCCGGGTTTTCCCATTGTTTTGCATGGTGCCTCATCGGTTGTGCCTGCTTATGTGGAGCTTATCAACAAGTATGGTGGCAATCTTGAAGGTGCGCTTGGCGTGCCTGAGGAGCAGTTGCGTCAGGCAGCTGCATCTGCTGTTTGTAAAATCAACATTGATTCCGACGGTCGCCTGGCTGTAACAGCCAAAATCCGTGAATATCTTGCCAATGACCCCAAAGAATTTGATCCTCGCAAATATCTTGGCGAAGCCCGCAAAGAGCTTGTAAAGCTGATCAAGCATAAAAATGAAGCGGTGCTGGGTTCAGCCGGCAAAGCCTAATATTTTTAATGTTTTCAGGTTCCTGTTCGCAAAGACTTATGGTTATGGCAATGCAGGTTTCAGCTAAAAACCAGAGTTTGCGGACAGGAACCAAACCAAGGTTTACTCCAACAATAATGAGGTTTGCCGATGAGTACTCGTAAATTTTCCAGGGTTGGTTTTCATGTGATTGCCAATATTACCCATGGTGGACGCAGCTTCAATGGGCAGGTCAGTAATCTTTCCATGAAGGGAATGCTGTTGGAAACAGATGAAAAACTGCCGCTAAATGAAGTTGTGGATATAAACATCAGCCTGCCAGGTACAGAACCGGTGATTGAAATAGCATTTACCGGTCGCACCTGCCGCCAGACTGACAAGGATATCGCCTTTCGTTTTGAGATGATAGATATTGATTCATACACACATTTACGTAATATCATTGCTTACAACATGGCAGATGCTGAAAAAGTGATGGATGAAATTTTTGCTGACATAGATCAGAAAATTGCCGGCAGTGCAGCAGAAAACAGCGACAAACTGGAGTAACTCATGAGCTTTTCCACAAATAACAGCAGAAATTACGCAATTTTCGGCATTCTGCTGGGGTTGGGTGCTCCCATTGGCTGGACATTGATTCGGGTGCTTTTTTATGCAGAGCCCGGGCAATCCTTTTTCAGTTTTCTGTTTCTGGATGTATTGAATGATTCCGGACAGCTTGCCCTTTACACCTATATGGGGCTTGGAACTTCGCTGGTGCTGGGGGTTACCGGTTTCATGATCGGTAAAAGAGGAGATGAGCTGGTTTCAAAAGCCAGTGAGCTTAAACACCTGCATGAGGAAGTGGCTGCCCAAAAAGAGGTTTTTGAAAATCGTTTTCTGGTGCTTGATAACAATATCAAAAACTTTCACCAGATAAGCAGCCGTATCCAGACATCGCTTAACCTTGAAGAGGTGCTTATACTTTGTGCCGAAGGTCTGCATAATGTCCTTGGCTATGAACGGGTAAATATTCTGATGCTTGCTCAAAACGGGCAGATATTACGCTTTGTCACCACCAGCGGTAGTGATGTTGAAACCCTGCAAAACAAAACCTTGCCACTTGATCAAAGTATTGGCGTAATTTACAAAAGTGTTATGGAAAAAAAACCATACCTGATTGATGATATTACCAGATACGGTACTGACTACCATTTGCAACCGCCCCATGATCAGATTGAGGCTTTACGCTCCCGTAATTTCATCATCTGCCCGATGCTGGTAAAGGGTGAGACAGTGGGTGTTTTTGCCATTGATAACAAGCGTTCCCGGCGTGCCCTGAATGAATCTGACCTTGACACCATTATGCTGTTTGCCAGCCAGGTTGCCAGTGCCATTACCCGCATCAATCTGCTCACATCAATTGATACTTTAACCAGTGAGCTGGACAGCTCATTTGCCTTTATGCTTGGTCATCGCAAGCAATATTCCGGTAATGAAAAGGCCATGGCTGAAAGTATTGAATCAGTGGCAGATGGTGCTGCTGTAATCGCTTCTGCTGCCGAGGGAGCCATGGCATCTGTTGATGAGACCAGTACGGCGGTTAATGAGATATCGGTGGCAATTGAAGAGGTCTCCCGCAACCTGGATACATTATCCGGCATCGTGCACCAGGCTGCATCGGCAATGGAAGAAATCTCCTCCACAATTTTAAGCGTTGAGCGCAGCGCAGCCATGTCCCACGATGTTTCAAGCCAGGTACAAACCCGAACTGACGAAGGTCGTAAATCCGTAAATGATACCATCGGTTTTCTGGCAGATATCCAGCATTCTGTTGAAGAATCTTACGCACGGATTACCAGCCTGGCAGAAAAAAGTAACCGTATCGAAGGGATTATCGGCGTAATTAATGACATTACCAAACGCACTAATCTGCTGGCATTAAACGCCTCTATTATCGCTGCCCAGGCTGGCGAATACGGTAGAAGTTTTGGTGTTGTGGCAGATGAAATCCGCAATCTTTCCCTGCAAACCGGTCATTCTACCGGTGAAATTACCGGTATTATTGATGAAATAATGTTTGAATCCCACGAAGCTGCTGACCGGATTACCTCCACCAAAGGGCTTGTAAGCCGTGGTGTGGAGCTTGGTCATGCAATGGAAGAGACTTTGCAGGCCATTTACGATCGTGCTTACTCCTCCATGCAGATGACCCAGGAGATAAAGCACGCCACAGAAGAACAATCCACCAGTGCGCAGCTGGTGGCACGTTCAATGGAAGATGTCAGCACCATGACTGCACAAATCTTCAATGCTTCAAAAGATCAGGCAAAAGCTACCCGCAGTATTGCCCGCGCCATTGAAACCATTAAAGAAATGACCCATGAAATGGTGCGCTCAACCTCATCACAGGTTAGTGATACAAAGCGTATTCGTCAGACAGTGGCATCGGTAAACAGTATGGTTTCCGAGATGTTTGATAATATGGACGCAAGGCGGGCGCAAGGTGCAGAGGTAATCAAGGAGCTGGAGTCAATGAAGAGTACTACCTGTCAGCTGTGATTTGAAAAATGCTGGAGGATATTTAAATGCAGCCAGATCAGTCGCCAGCAAGCAATAAAAAAGGCAGCCGCAGAAAAGCGGCTGTTTTTATTGCAGCTTTTGTTGTTTTACTGCTTATTGCCAGCAGCTTGCTGGTGCCGGTTATTGTCCGCCAGCAGGTGGAAAAACAGGTTTTTGCCCTTACCGGTCGCGTTGCTACGCTGGATAAGGTCAGCTTTAATCCGTTTGGCTTAACCCTGACAGCCAGCGGATTTAACTGTTTTGAACAGGATAAAAAAACCTCTTTTTTCAGGTTTGACAGTCTGAAGCTGTCTGTTTCCTCATCAAGCCTTTTCCGCCGCGCACTGGTGGTTGACTTGCTGCAACTTGAAAAGCCCGAGCTGCGGCTGGTTTACCATGGGACGAACCAGTACAATTTCAATGATATTCTTGAAAAAACAGCTTCTCGCCCAAAGGAAGAAAAAAGCAGTACATCCCGCTTTTCCTTCAACAATATCAGCATTGCTGACGGTGATATTGTTTTCATCAACCAGACCACAAAAACGCCGGTTACCCACAGGGTGCAGGAACTTGGGCTTGCCATTCCCTTTATCAGTAATATCCCGTATCTGGCTGAAAAATATACTGATCCTTACCTGCATGCACTGCTGGACGGAGCTGAATTAAGTTTTAGTGGTAAAGCAAAGCCGCTTGCAGAGGCGATGGAGGTAACCGCAGATATCAAGTTGGATAAACTTGCCCTGGCGCAGTTTCAGCCCTATATTCCGACGCAATTGCCGGTAAAGCTGGCTGATGGTCAGCTTGGTCTGGATTGGCAGCTTACCTATCGGGTACATAAAAACAAAAAACCTGAGCTGTTTATAAATGGTTTAAGCAGGTTGGATAACTTTGAATTGCACGAAAAACAGGATGCTGCTTTGCTTAAATTCCAAAGCCTAGAGCTGCTGGCGGACAAACTTGAGTTTTTCAGCCAGCATTACTCCTTTGAGCAGATTGCCCTGCAAAATCCTGAGCTTGTCCTCAACCGTGACAAAAGCGGTCGTTTGAATCTGCTGCAACTGTCTAGCTCAGGGGAAAAACAGGCTTCATCTGCAAATGCTGCAAATGCCAAAAAAACTGACAATATTGAAACCTTTTTTGCATCAAAAGAGCTGATTATTGATAACGGCAGTGTCAAATTCAAGGATCAGGTGCCAGCAAGCGGTTTTAACGCAACATTATCAGCAGTTAATCTGCAAGTAGCTGGTTTTGATACCAAAAGTAAAGATGATGCGGTTTTCAAGCTGTCAGTGGCTGGTGACAAAGGAGAGTCACTTACCGGTAGCGGCAGTTTCAACCTGGCAGAAAATAACTACAAGGCTGAGCTGGTTTTGGCTGATTTGGAAATACAGCGCAGTTGGCCATATCTGCAACCACATCTGACGGCACCGCTTAACGGCAACATCAGGCAGCTTACCACCAATATGGAGTATAGCAATGCTGGTGGTCTGCTTTTACTGAACTCTGCCTTGCAATTGCAGAACCTTCGGGCTGCATACGGAGATGATAAATCCGGAATAACAGCTTTAAATCTTGATGGTGTCAATTACAGCCAAAAGGAAAACCATCTGGAGATAGCCGCAACAAAGCTTGCAGGTGGCACTATTCAGATTACCCGCGGGGCTAATGGCAAGCTGTCCCCGATGCTGATATTAAAGCGTGCGGCTGAACATGAAACAGCGATTACTGATGGTGAAAGTGCAGATGAACAAGATGTTGATGAAACAGAAGCTACACAGCATCATCCGGAAAAACAAAAGCCGGAAAAGCAGAATAAGGTAGCAGCAGACCATCACGGGTTCAGCTATAAAATAGCTGATCTTGTTCTCAATAAT
>JAVERM010000198.1:0-2710 GCA_034007105.1 Trichlorobacter sp. | reverse complement strand
GCCCATTTCAGGTCATCGTAAAGATTACCGGCATCGGCAGACAGACGGCTTTTGCGCAGCCAGCCAGTGAGCATCGGGCTTGCCATTGCGGCAATTATTGCAAAAATTGCAACAGCAACAAGCATTTCAATCAATGTAAAACCGGTTCTGTTTCTCACAGTTTTTTCCACCACAGGACTTTATACGGGTTGCTGCTGCCAGAAGAAGATTTGAAATCTGTCTTGTTGCCCAGCTGTATAAAGCTTTTTCCGGCATCTTTGCTATCCGGGTTAAGGGTAACCACATAGCCATGTTTGCTGTCAAAATCAAAGCCGCCCACAAAGCCGCCTGCAATCCATTGTCCGTCAATACCTTCCACAACGGTTACGTTGGTATCTTTGGCTTCTGCTGTGGTGGCGTTTTCCGGGGTTGTCTGTGCGCCACGCTCTTTTTTAAGGTCCATAACTATGATTCTGCCTTCACTGCCCACCGATGCCATTGATGATGCTGTGCTGGTGTAGTTTCTGGCAGTGGCAATATATATTTTAGAATCAGCGGTTATGGTTGGTTGTGCCCATACTTTTTCGCTTTTTACATAATTTGTTGATGGATCAAGCAAAATGGTAAAGTTATCCAGCTTGGTTGCACCTTTCTGACCGATTTTAACCACCTCAACTCGGTAGGTGCGCTTGTCATCACCATTGCCATCACTTGCTGAATCTGCTCCGCCTGTTGCCAGTACCACATAATCGCGGTAAACAGCAACAGAGGCACCTATCGGCTCATCTGCACCGGCTTTAACAGTAGTATCCTTACCATTGGCATCAAGCTTTTTCACTTCATATACGGGATCTTTACCGGTTAGGTTTTTGCCGTCTGTGGTGCGTAAAGCCCAAAGTCTGCCTTGCATATCACCAAAAACAACATAATCGTAAGAGCCGTTATTGTCTTTATCCATAAGAGCCGGTACTGCCGGGGTGTCGTTTACGTTTACCGCATCTCCGGTGTAGGGCAGATCACGCGCCCAAACTATGTTGCCGTTTTCCAGATCAAGGGCATAGGCAGTAATGCCTCTTACGCATTCGGGTTTGGTTTTATCGTTACAGGTTTCATACTGTCCATCCACTTCCTTGCCGTCTATTTTAAGTGGCTTGTCCTTGTTTTTTCTGCTTATCCAGCTTGCGGTCAGGTAGGCATAGTTTTTAAGTTCACTGCCCACCTGAGTGCTGCCGATGGCAACTCCTTTTGAGTTGCCCATGTTGCAGTTTTTGTCACTACCGCCACAGGCAGCAGTATTGGTGGTGTCATCGTAGCTTGATTCCCAAAGTGGCTTTGGATCGTAAGGATCAGTAACATCCAGCGCAAAGATTACACCTCGGTTGGCATCATCTATTCTGGCAGTACCCACAAGCCTTGTTTTCCACACCCATGACTTGCATGCCTTGGCTGTGCCGTCATTGCAAACCAGAAAATCTGCCAGCGAGGGTGAGCCGTCAACCTGCACCTTTGGTTCAAAGGTAACTTCATCCTCCGGATCAGGGTTAAAGGGTTGCTCTTTCAGTTTTGGCAACAGTGCAGAGGGGATATATGCCCAGATTTCCTTGCCATTGCCCCTGCCATTGATTGTGTCAGGATAACCGCCTGTTTTTTCATCATAGCTGCCTGCCCAAAAAGCGTGCAGCATACCATCGGCAGCACCGGCAAACAGTACGCGGTCACGCCTGTCCCTGCCGTCATCAATGCTCTGTTTTGTTACCATTGCAGATGTTGATTCAACATAGCGGGAGACGGTTTTAAGTGCAGGTGTGGAGTTTTCAATTGCCCACAACCGTTTGCTGTCTTCTTTGGTGCCAAATGGTTCATTAGTAGTTGCATCTGCCCGACCCCGCACCGAGTTGATAACTACTTTGGTGTCGTCTTGACCATTGGTTCCAAGCAGGCTTGCCAGTTTTGACCAGTTTTCGGCATCAAAGTTTTCACGTTTGGTTGCACCAGGCTCAGTTGTAAAGATATAGCGTGGCGATGTTGTATCCTTGGAGGACAGCGGTGCGCTTTTAAAGCCGCTGCCACTGCCACCAGCCGCAGGCACACTGTCTGCCGCATCCCACACTGTTTCAGCAGCCTGAATGTTTGTCGGCACCTTTATCATGCGCAGATGACCACGGTATTCAGGATAATCATAGCTGGCTTTGTACATAATATTATCTTTTACAATTGGCTGGGTTTTTGAAAATTCATTGGATACGGTCTGGAATTTCAGAGCCAGCAAAGTATTTAAAACAAACTTGGCACCACAGGTATTGGAAGCCTTGCCATTACCGTAGTTAGCATTCCAGTCTATTTCACAGCTACTCATATAAGGACTTATTTTATAATCACTGCAAATACCCCTGCCGATCAGGTAGCTCCAGGTTGAATCAGGGGCTTCAATAGTAGTGTTGTTTTTTACGATATGGGATAAACCACTTATGGTGGACGGAGATTGGTTGGCAGTCCAGGTTGCCATCACAGTATTACTGTTTGTTATATCCTTAAACTGTACAGTTCTTTTTGAGGTATCATAGGTTAAGGTAAGGCTTCTGATAACCAGTTGTTTTGATTGATCCTTGTTGGTTATGGTTATGTTGTTCAAGGTTTTGTTTGAGTTGGTAAAAGATGCACCCGACATATCAAGGGTAATATCAGTATTACTGACAGTATTTCCGCTTTTTGTTCTTGTGCTGGTTGTGTA
>JAVERM010000197.1:0-2759 GCA_034007105.1 Trichlorobacter sp. | reverse complement strand
TAATATGAAGTATGGCAACGAAGATTGGGATTTTTGGATCAGTGCCGTTGAAAAAGGCTTCATAGGAACAAATATTCATCTTCCGCTCTTTATCTATCGCTGTAAAACTAATTCTATGCTGGCACGCAAAAGAGCCACACTCCGCAGAAGTGCCACTTGCCACAGCTCTACTCCGCTGGTTTCTGTTATTATCCCCACTTACAACCGACCGGATATGCTTGTAGGCGCAGTAAAAAGTGTACTTGCGCAAACATTTACCAACTTTGAAATTATTGTAATCAATGATTGCGGAATTGATGTTTCAGAGATTTTTACTGTTATTGATGACAAGCGTATTACTTACATTAACCATGAAGTCAGCAAAGGACCTGCTGCTACACGCAATACGGGTATCCGTGCTGCACGGGGTAAATATATAGCTTACCTTGATGATGATGATATTTACTACCCTGACCACCTCGAAATTCTGGTGTCATGGCTTGAAAATAATCCAGAATACAAAGTTGCATATACCGATGCTTATAGAGCACATCAGGAACCAGATGGAGTTGGTGGCTATGTAGTAGTTAAAAAAGATGTACCATATTCTTTTGATTTTGATTATGAGCGTATTTTTCATATAAATTTTATACCTATACTTTGTATTGTTCATGCAAAAGAATGTATGGAAGTAGTCGGAATGTTTGATGAGTCTTTAAGAAGTCATGAAGACTGGGATTTATGGATGCGTATGTCACAGCAGTTTCGTTTTTATCATATAGCCAAGCTTACATCTGAATTTAGACGGAGAACTGATTACACATCTTTGTCGTTTAGTAATCATATGCAAGAAACATATAGGATAGTAAAAGCAAAAGGACAGTTAATTAAAAAATAACTATATGCTATTAGGCGAAAATCAAATGAATGAGCCCGCCAGCAATAACAAGGAGTACGCATCAAAGTGGGTCGGAGCGATTCCGCCGGGCCCAGGACAATATCCGGCGACTGTATGACCGCTGATCGGTACTCCCGGATATCGCCGGATTTGACAGTTGCTGATACCAACAGAAAACAAAACGCTACGCTGACCAAAAAGTCGATTGCAACGCTACAGACTCTTGGAAAAAGGTCGAAACATCATGGCGGGTTTGCTGACATCACTGGACAGTACGGGTACTGCCATATGAATTTTCCCCGCATGTACATCTTCATTTACCCTTATGTAACTCGTGATTTATTACCAAGGCGAGGTATTAACATGCAGTCCCTGCAACTATCCTGGGATGCGTATCCCGATGAGCGATCCGGGCTTGATGATCTTGATGTCGCACTAATTGAAGCTTTTGTAAACGAGGTCAATACAAGTGGTCGCTTTCAGCTTGATGCCTCACCGCTCGCCGCACTGGAGAAGCTGAGGCTGGTACTTGGTGAAACACCTACCCATGCGGCAATGCTGCTTTTTGCACATAGCCCGCTTGATTATCACATTCGTGTTGGACGGTTCAAGAACGAGGCGACTATCCTGGACGATCGCCGGATAACCGCACAGCTTTTCACTGCCGTTGATGAAACTATGCGGTCTGTGCAAGCACATCTTTCATTAGGGTACCGGTTTGACGGGAGCGTAAAGCGGATTGAAACCTGGGAGTATCCGCTATCTGCGCTACGGGAGACGGTGCTAAACGCCATTGTCCACAGAGATTACGCACAGCCTGCTGACATTCAGATCAAAATTTTTGATGACCGGATTACCATTTACAGCCCGGGAGCATTGTATGGTGACCTTACCATTGAAAAGCTGATGCGTAACGCCTATCAGTCAAACCCTCGCAACAAACTGATTGCAGAAGTTTTTTACCTTACAAGGCGAATAGAGAAGTACGGCAGTGGTATTTCCAGGATTCGTCAGGAGCTTGCACAGTATCCACACATTACATTTAACATTGAAGAAATTGCTAACGGCATTTTGGTTTCTTTTGTAAAAGGACAGACTGACGATCGAGTAACAGGAGTGCTGCCGAAGGTCACCGATGAAGTCACCGATGAAGTCACCGATGAAGTCACCGATGAAGTCACCGATGAAGTCACCGATGAAGTCACCGATGAAGTCACCGATGAAGTCACCGATGAAGTCACCGATGAAGTCACCGATGAAGTTACCGATGAAGTTACCGATGAAGTTACCGATGAAGTTATACGCCTGCTGCACGTCTGTGACGGTGAGAGGAGCCGGCTGGAACTTCAGCACCTGTTAGGATTGAAGCACGAGGGTCATTTCAGGACAGCTTACCTGTTGCCTGCACTAACGCTTGGACTTGTGGAAATGACACGACCTGAAAAGCCTAAAAGTCGATTACAACGCTACAGACTCTCGGAAAAAGGTCGAAGCATCATGGCAAGTTTACTGACATCACTGGACAGTACGGGTACTGCCATATGAATCTTCCCCGCATGTACATCTTCATTTACCCTTATGTAACTCGTGATTTATTACCAAGGCGAGGTATTACCCATGCAACGTAAAAAGCTGCCCATTGGCATACAGACCTTTAGTGAAATTCGTGAAGATGACACTTACTATTATGTTGATAAAACTCCCCTGGCTTTAAAGCTTATCAACCAGGGTAAATATTACTTTCTCTCTCGCCCCCGCCGCTTTGGTAAAAGCCTGTTTCTGGACACTTTAAAGGAGCTGTTTGAAGGTAACGCTGCCCTGTTTACAGGTTTATACGCAGAAAAGCATTGGGACTGGTCTGTAAAATATCCGGTGCTGCGCT
>JAVERM010000196.1:0-2769 GCA_034007105.1 Trichlorobacter sp. | reverse complement strand
TTTTCCCGAAATTTAAGGATATCATTACGGCTGATACTGGAAATGGTCTCAAAATTCCCCAGAATCGGGTGTCCCAGAGGATGCCCCTGCCAAAAGCTTTGGTGCAGCCGGTCATGGATATGCTCATCCGGTGTATCCTCATGCATTTTGATTTCCTGCAAAACCACTCCACGCTCTCGTTCCAGCTCTTCGTCAGGAAAGGTAGAGTGCAAAAACATATCTGTCAGAATATCTGTCACCTGGGGCAGCACACCAGCAAGGGATTTGGCGTAATAACAGACATATTCATAACTGGTAAAGGCATTAAGCAGTCCGCCCAGGGAATCAATCTCGCGATTTATCTGACGGGCAGAACGGCGTTCAGTCCCTTTAAACAGCAGGTGTTCAATAAAATGGGCTATGCCATACTCTGCTGGCTGTTCATGTCTGGCACCGGATGCCAGCCAGATACCCAGGGAAACCGTATGCATCCCGGGAATCTGCTGGGTAATGACCCGTAATCCGTTATCAAAAGTTGTTTCCTGCACTGCGTGGTGATGTTTACTGCGGTATTCCATAAATTTTCGCGCTCCATTGGTAATATTTTAGTTGATTGCCCTTATGACCGGTTTTCTGCTATGAAGTCAGCTTGAGTATGCTTTCAAACTAAACTGCCAGCTTTTCATAACTCCCCCTGCCCCCCTCTTATCTTAAGAGGGGGAATATGTTGAGGCTTTAGCTCCTCCCCTTAGGTTAAGGGGAGGTTGGGTGGGGTTACTTCAAAAGAATTTTCAGCTCAAATCCAAGGCTTCTAATTGAAAACTAATCTGTTCTCATACTGAAAGGTTTATAACCTATGCAATGCATTACCACAACATTTCCAGAAGTTTTAATTATTGAACCAAAGGTCTTTGGCGATGACCGCGGTTTCTTTTTTGAAAGCTTTAACCAGCGTGACTGGCAAAAGGCAACCGGACTTGATGTCTCATTTGTGCAGCACAACCATTCCCGTTCAGCCAAAAACGTGCTGCGTGGTCTGCATTACCAGATCAGGCAACCGCAAGGTAAACTGGTACGGGTTGTAGCCGGTGAGGTTTTTGATGTTATTGTGGATCTGCGCCGCTCTTCCCCCTTTTTCGGCAAATGGTTTGGCTGCATCCTTTCTGCTGCAAACAAGCGGCAACTATGGATACCACCAGGTTTTGCCCATGGTTTTTACGTTACCTCTGAATATGCTGAATTTCTTTATCTGACCACCGATTACTACGCACCAGAACATGAACGCAGCATTATCTGGAATGATCCGCAGCTGAACATCAACTGGCCATTAAACGGAGCACCGCTGCTGTCTGCCAAAGATGCAGCAGCCAATACCTTTGCACAGGCAGATCTGTTTGACTGAAAAGCGTAATGATACAGCCTGGCTGATTCTGCTTTGCTTCAGCCAGATTTTCATCATGCTGGTGTTTATCAACTATTCGGCCATACTGCCGCTTTTAAAGGTCGAGTGGGGGATGAACAACACCCGCGCCGGTATTATTTTCTCATCCTACCAGTTTGGTTACATCGCCTCTGGTGTAATTCTAAGCACTCTTTCCGACCGCCTTAACATCCGCTGGATATTTCTTGCCTCTGCCCTGTGGTCTTGCATCGCCAACCTGCTTTTTGCCATTTATGCAAATGATTATTATTCCGGACTGATTTTACGCGGTCTTACCGGCATCGGCATGGGTGGAACTTACATGCCCGGGCTGAAACTGGTGGCAGAACGGTTTGACAGCAGCAGGCGAGGACGTGCCATTGGTATGTACGTTGGCTCACTGGTACTTGGGGCATCATTATCCCTTGCCATACCCGGCTTTGTGGCTGGCAGCCATGGCTGGCGTACAGCCATGATGGTCTGTTCTGCCGGTGTATTTATCGGTATCTGCCTGGCGTTTCCGGTTTTTCGTGGCTACAAACCTGCACCTGTTGTCAAAAGTAAAGCCGGATTTTCCGGCGAGATTTTACGCAACAAGCCGGCACTGCTGGTAATAGCCGGCTACGCCAGCCATATGTGGGAGATGTACGGAATGCGCAGCTGGCTGGCTCCGTTTTTTACCGCTTCTTTGGTTGGTTGCGGCATGGCAACAGCCAAAGCAACCGGCATTGCCGCAACCATTGCTGCTTTACTGGTGGGCATCGGCACTTTTTCCACAGCCATCACCGGTCTTTTATCAGACCGGTTTGGTCGCACCCGTACTGTTATGGTGGTGATGGCAGGCAGCAGCTGCTGCTCCCTTGTTTTTGGCTGGCTGATTAACACAAGCCCCATTATAACCCTGCTGGCAGGATTGGTTTACGGTTGGTTAATCGTAGCGGAATCACCGGTATTTTCCACAGCATTAACCGAACTTGTTGCCCCTGGCTATCTGGGAGCAGCAATGGGGATGCAGTCGTTGGCAGGCTATACCATGGGTATGATTTCACCGGCAGTATTTGGCTGGGCTTTGGATCGCTTTCAGGATTGGCAGCCACTGCCAGGTATGGAGGGTGCCTGGGGATTGGCTTTTTCAACCTTGGCATTGGGAGCCATGTTGGGGCCGTTTTTCATGTGGCTTTTAAGAAGACAGCCGCAAAGTATACGGATGGCTCAGGGAAAGAAATAATATCAGATATTTGCTATTTGAATCTGGCGGGCAGCAAGCGACAGGGCAAACATGGCAAATGCCAGCAAAATAATTGTGGCTCCGGTGGGCAGATTAAGTACAAATGAAAGCATTATCCCACCAATCACTGCCACAACAGATA
>JAVERM010000195.1:0-2776 GCA_034007105.1 Trichlorobacter sp. | reverse complement strand
CCATGCTGGTAGCAGGGACGACTAACCCTGCTGTTGCCGCAAGCGACATCGTTGCCGCTTCGATCCGAACTACATCAACATTGTCTTTTGAGCTGGGAAACTTAGCTATATAGTATCTGCCCTGTTTGTAATCACGTACCAGCACTTTTGGTCGGGCACCGCCAGGGGAGCTGCCAGCTGAAAGCAGGTGAGCAATAGCATCATCATTATACACGCCGGATTCAAACAGCTCCGCCTCGTAGACGAGCTGGTCGAGGGTAAGAATGGAAGATTCGGATTCCAGACGTAACGGTTTTCCGGATTCAGCATAGGAAAGCGCACCCAGACCAGATGAGCCAAGAGCCAATAACATCTCAGGAAAGTTTTGCCGACCGCGCGGAAGGTTGTGCTTACGGATAAGAAGTCGCTTACCCCAATCATCTGGCAGACTGTCCTGAAAGACACCAAACACGCCTGGATGATCGACAGTGAAGTCATTTTCACCAAGAGGTAATGATATTGGGTCAAGAGCATACGCCGCAGGATGACCCAGAAAGTCTTTGGAGTAACGGAAAGCCCCCTTTCCCTTTCCGTTGGCAGGGTTAATCTTGCAGACAAGCTCACCAGCCTTCATCTGCTGCCCGGAAAAGGACACCCAAATATCAATGAGGTACATGCTCATAATCTCTTCCTCGATGCCCGCTGACGACCCGGTGCCTGTTGTTGTTCTTTATACTGCATGAACAGATTTTTGTGGGGAGCAAGGAGGTGCTGAATATCATCCGTCCTGCTGAGCATCTGAAGAGCTGCTACCCAGTGTCCTATGGCAACCGTTGCTGCTCCGTTTTCCATCTTGTTAAGCGTTGGTATGCTTACCCCAATTCGTGCGGCAAAAGTTTTTTGTGTCTCATTTCTTTGAAGCCGTTCGGCTTTGAGCCTTGCACCAAGAGCAGAAAGTTCTTCCATTGCATCCTCACAATAAAACAAAATATAATTTTATTTATGCCGGATATTAACGAATAACGCAAATTATATTTTATTTTATTACTGTGTGGTCTTCTTTTCAGTGTGGATTTTTGCAGGAAGTTGGTAACAAAAAAAGTGGCTCTCCGGAAAGCAAGCCGTTGTGTAAATATTTCTTGACCGCTGCTTTCCATAGAGACTTATTCTTGCACAACAGACAATTGGATGAAAATGGATGAATTAATTCCTTGACAAATCGGATGGTTTCGGATGTATAAACGGATATGATTAATACTGATACCTTGAGCATCACACCAGAATTTCTTACCCTGATTGCGGAAATTGACGAATTCAAAGGTGCGTGGAAAGCTTTGGGAACCCTTGCACCTGAGCGTCTTTCAGCCTTACGTCGAGTTGCGACTATTGAGAGCATAGGCTCCTCCACCCGCATCGAGGGAAGCAGGCTTTCCAACAGCGAGGTTGAAAAGCTGCTGTCCAATCTTGCCATCAGTTCCTTTTCCTCGCGCGATGAACAGGAGGTTGCCGGATATGCAGAAACCATGGAGCAGATATTCCAGTCCTGGGAGTACATTTCACTGACGGAAAACCATGTACGCCAGCTTCATCGGGATTTGCTGCGTCACAGCAACAAAGATAACTACCATCGCGGAAGCTACAAAACTTCTTCAAATAGTGTAGCGGCTTTTAACGAACAGGGACAACAGATCGGTGTCATCTTTGAAACAGCCTCGCCTTTTGATACGCCTGCCCTCATGTGTGAATTGGTTGAGTGGGTGAACACCACTCTGGATGCCAGAAACCTGCACCCTTTGCTGACCATTGGCGTCTTCACCGTGACTTTTTTGGTCATACACCCGTTTCAGAACGGCAACGGACGTTTGTCCCGCATCCTGACCTCGCTTCTGCTGCTGCGTTGTGGCTACACCTATACTCCGTACAGCTCACTTGAAAGTGTCATTGAAAACAGCAAGGAAGGATATTACCTGGCTCTGCGACAAACGCAGATAACGATCCGTACAGGCTCTCCCAACTGGCAGCCCTGGCTACTGTTCTTTCTGAAAGCCCTGCACCAGCAGATGAAACGGCTGCAAAAGAAGGTGGAGAAAGAACACATTGTACTGGCGGCTTTGCCAGAACTTTCTTTGAGCATTCTGGAGTATGCCCGTGAGCATGGCCGAGTGACGCTGAAGGAGATGACCATCCTGACCGAGGTCAGTCGCAACACTCTTAAAGAGCATTTTCGAAAACTGGTGGAAAACAGGCAGTTGGTTATGCAGGGCAAGGGGCGCGGGGTGTGGTACAGGCTTGGGTGACTACGGTCTCGGCAGGGTGTGCCGAACAACCTCATTTCGCGTATCCCCATCGGCATAACCATGTCTTTCCTCATAGCCTCGCCGCTTATCAATGAGATTGCCGTTGTGCTGCTGTGGGGTCTGCTCGGATGGAAATTCACTGTGCTTTATGTGGTTGTCAGCAAAGACGCTGCGGGTCGCTACTTCGTGTCGATGCTTTGCACAGCCTTGTATTTCCTCCGCCAGCAAAAAGGCGGCTTTCGTTGGAGAGCCGCCTTGGAGGGGAGTAGGTTAATCGTCGAACATGTTTTTTTCGTTCAGCTCGTCCGCCCACTGCGCCAGCGATCCAGGCACAAGAGGGTTGGCCTCGTTGCGATCAGAAAAGCGACCTTTCCCTCTCAATGGCTGTACGTCAAGCTTGTCTCCAAGCTTGGCAGCGCACCAAAGTATTCCACCAATGGCCGCCCCAGCAAGAAGTGTGAGTAGTAACGCAGGCACCGGCACGGGCGGAGCCCCTTCGC
>JAVERM010000194.1:0-2813 GCA_034007105.1 Trichlorobacter sp. | reverse complement strand
TCACCCGTGCGCCACTAGATTATATAGCAAGCTACATAATCCCGTTCGACTTGCATGTGTTAGGCACGCCGCCAGCGTTCGTTCTGAGCCAGGATCAAACTCTCCAGTTTGGTATTCCTGTATCAAATAAAAACACTAACTAATTTTTTCGAATTGCTTGGCCCGCAATCCTTTTTGTTAACTACTATGCGGTTTTCAAAGACCAATCTCAAAACAAGAAAACGAGTTATACTAAACTAAAAAATATCTGTCAATAACTTTTTTTTAAAACAAACAAAATAAAAACAAAACAAATTAAAAATAAAAAAAGAAATCAACAAAAACAAAAGCAAAATAAAACAAAAGAACAAAAGCAAATTCCTGAAAAACAAAGAAGAGTCTTGTAATATAAAAAATAAAATAAAACAAGAAAAAAATTAAAAAATCTCAAAAAACCTGCCGGTACCAAGCTTGTGTATTTTCATCAGGTTCGTGGAACCGCGTGCTTCAACAGGTGTTCCCATAATAATTACAACAACATTGCCGCGCTTTAGCCCTGATTCCAACAGCATCTGTTCTGTGGTTTCAATCTGCTGCTCCATGCTTTCCAGCTCTGGAATGGTTCTGGTATGTACTCCCCAGTAAAGCGACAGTTTGCGTTGTATTTCCGCCGACACCGTAAATGCAATTATCGGAATCGGTGGTCTGAATTTTGAAATAAGTGTCGCGGTACTGCCTGATTTTGTAAAAACTGCAATAGCCTTGGCTTTTAGACTGATGGCAGCACGACAGGCTGCTTCCCCCACTGCCTGGGCAATGCTTGGTGTGGGTGAAACCGGTGTATCTGTAAGACTACCGTAACCAGCCATCTCCACATCCCTGGCTATATGCACCATGGTTTCAACCGCCTGTACCGGAAAGCGTCCTGCCGCTGTTTCTCCTGAAAGCATAACAGCATCAGTGCCATCCACAATTGCGTTGGCAACATCAGAGGTTTCTGCGCGGGTTGGTCGCGGATTAGCCATCATGGATTCAAGCATCTGGGTGGCAGTTATAACCGGCTTACCTGCCTCATTACAGGCCTTGATGATTTTTTTCTGGATAAGAGGCACTTTTTCCGCGCGCATTTCCACGCCAAGATCACCCCTTGCAACCATCACTCCATCGGTAACTTTCAAAATTTTGTTGAAATTTCGTAAAGCCTCCGGCTTTTCAATTTTGGAGATAACCGGAATATCTTTTCCGGCTGCGTAAATGTGTCGTTTTATATTTTCAACATCTTCGTGGGTACGTACAAAAGAAAGCGCAATGTAATCAACATCTTCCTTCAGGCAAAAATCAAGATCATCCAGGTCCTTATCTGTTAGGGAAGGGGCAGAAACCCGTACTCCGGGCAGGTTGATACCCTTATTATCTTTAAGCAGCCCGCCATTTATCACCAGGCAGCGCACTTTTTCTCCTTCAATGGCCAAAACTTTCAACTCAAGCAGACCATCGTCCAGCAGTATCTGGGCTCCTGGCATTACATCTCGGGGCAGCTCGGTATAAATAGTGGGAATCACACCGTCTTTACCTTCAATGTTATCAGTGGTGATAACCACCTGATCGCCTTTTTTCAGCAACATGCCTTCGCCAGCCATTTTGCCAGTGCGTATTTTGGGACCTTGCAGATCAGCCAGTATTCCCACTTGTCTGCCATGTTTGGCTGAAAGCTCACGGATGACCTTAATCATATACCGTTTATCATCCTGGGTGCCGTGGGAGAAGTTAAGGCGAAACAGGTCAACACCAGCATTGATCAGACGTTCCATCACCTCCCTGCTGCTGCTGGAGGGACCCAGTGTTGCCACAATTTTAGTTTTTCTTTTTTCACGATTCATGCAGAGTTATCCCCATGTATTCATTTAATCTAAAAACTCAATCTACACTTTACCATGCAACACCAGTGCAGCTTCCTTAATCACCTCTGAAAAAGTGGGATGGGCGTGCACCATATAGGCAATATCCCGTGACGTGCCATTAAGTGTCATAACTGCCACAGCTTCGGCAATCAGGTCAGAAGCACGGGGACCAACAATATGCACACCCAGCAAACGATCTGTTGTTGCATCTGCAATAATTTTTACAAAGCCATCGGTTTCGCCAAAAGCCCTTGCCCGCCCATTATTCATAAAGTTAAAAAGTCCGGTTTTGTACGGGGTTTTAGCGTGCTTTAGTTGCTCTTCACTCTGCCCGACAGATGCTGCTTCCGGTGCAGTATAAATAACCGCAGGAATGCAGCTATAATTTACAGCAACATCTTTGCCAGACATCCGCTCCACAACCACAATCGCCTCTTCAGACGCTTTATGCGCCAGCATCGGACCAGCAACAATATCACCTATGGCATACAGGTTTGCCAGATTGGTCTGGTAGTTTTCATCAACTTTGATTCTGCCATTATCCAGCAACTGTACGCCAAGCTTTTCAAGCTCAAGGTTCTTCAATGCCGGACAACGACCAATGGATACAAGGACTGCATCACAATCAATTTCATGTTCCTCTTCATATTGTTTGTAGCGAAGTTTAAGCCCGCCGTCCTTTTCTTCAGTACCAAGCACAACCGCACCGGTTTTTACGTTTATCTGCTGTTTTTTCAGGGAGCGTTGCAAACCCGTTGCCACCTGTTTATCCATATTTGGTAAAATTTCCGGCAGCATTTCAAGAACTGTAACCTCTGCACCCAGCCTGCGCCAGACCGACCCCAGCTCAAGCCCGATGGCACCGGCACCCACCACCACCAGATGCTTTGGTACCTTATCAAGCTCTAAAGCCTCACGGGAGCTGATCACAGT
>JAVERM010000193.1:0-2816 GCA_034007105.1 Trichlorobacter sp. | reverse complement strand
TAAAAAATACACCGCTGCTTTTGCTGGATGAACCAGGGGAAGGGCTGGATAGGGCAACAGAACAAAGGATTATACAGCGGTTGCAAAAACGGTTCAAAAGTGCGGATACCACCGTGCTGATTATCAGTCACCGTCCTGCCTGGCTTGCACTGGCTGATCAAATTATATCCGTCCCTGCAAACGCAAAAGACCATCCAGAATAGTTGCCGGATGGGGCGGACAGCCAGGGACATAAAGGTCAACCGGCAGCAGACTGTCAACTGTGCAGGCAACTTCAGGAGAACCTGCGAACGGACCACCACTAATAGCGCAGGCACCGCAGGCAACAACAATCTTGGGCGCAGGCACCGCTTCCCAGGTTTTAAGCAAAGCCTCACGCATGTTCTTACTCACCGGACCGGTGACCCAGAGACCATCGGCATGGCGGGGTGAAGCAACAAACTGGATACCAAACCTGCCCATATCCCAGCCAATGGTGGTAAGTACGTTACTATCTGCCTCGCAGGCATTGCAGCCACCTGCACTTACCTGACGGAATTTGAGTGATCTGCCAAACAATCGCTTCAAATCAGCAGGCAATGCCTGGGCAAGCTTTTGCTTGTCCCCAGATTCGAGCAGCAAGTCATCCCTGGTTGATGCTGCCAGACGGTAATCATTGCCAAATTTTACAAAAGCTGCTGCCGGACAATCGGCACAAAAAAGGCAGCGTCCCAGATCAAGGGCAAAACCTTTCTGGTTGCGCACTATGGCTGCAAAGGGACAGGCATTGACCAGACTGTCTGCCTGCTCTGGCAACAGTTCAGCAGTATTAAATGACGGATACCCTCTGAAGCGGTCCGGCAGTAAAAGTTTGCCTTTTGGCCAGGAAAATGTCCTGTGCCCCTGAATGGTAAAACGCTCCCTGAGCATACGCAGCATAAAAACACCTCAAAAAGTTACAAATCAAACCCGCAGTACGACAGATTGAAACTTTTGTTACAAAGCGGAAAATCTGAAATCTGCTCATTACGCAGTGCCATTGCCAGCCCCTGCCAGTTATGAAATGACGGATCTGTTATCTTGTATTTTCTGAAACGACCGTCTTTACCGGTAATGGCCAGGTGGCAGATTTCGCCGCGCCATCCTTCGGTTAAACAGGCAATCAGATGATCCGGCAGCAATTGTCCTGGCTCTTTTCTGTATATATCTTCACAAGGCTGATTAAGGACTGATTCGCAGAAATCAAGGGATACAACTGCTTCCTGCCAGCGTACTTTGGCGCGACTGCATACGTCACCATGATCGGCAGTTACTATGGGAAGCGGATACTGGCGATAAATACCAAAGGGCAGATCTGTACGCAAATCCCGCTTTAAACCGCTGGCACGTGCAGCAGGACCCACCATGCCAAGCTCAACAGCTGTTTCCTTTGTAACAATGCCTGTACCTTCAAGACGCGCCAAAACCGAAGGGGTATCCCAAAGCAGTTCAACCGAGCTTGCAAGCTCGGTGCGGGCAATTGCAAGCTGTTCAAGCAGCTGTTCGCAGCGTTGTTTATCCAGCCCGAAACCAACACCTCCGGGCAGTAGTAACCCTCTGCCAAAGCGACTGCCGCACAAAGTTGCCGACATATTGAGGAAATCACCCCTTATCCGACCATTAAACGATGCAGTTGGCAGATAACCCACATCTGCGGCAATTGCCCCCAGATCGCCTGTATGGTTTGCCAGCCGCTCAAGTTCAAGTGCAAGCCCCCGCATAAGCTCTGCTGCATGGGGCGGCTGCACACCGGAAAGCCCTTCCAGCACCATGCAGTAGGCTGTGCCATGACCAATACTGGTATCTCCGGCTATGGCTTCAACCTGCCGTAAACTGGTACGGTGCGGACCGCCAAGCAGCAGATTTTCAATACCTCGATGCTGATAACCCAGTGATATTTCAAGGTGAAACACCTGTTCACCGTGGCACTGGAAGCGAAAATGCCCTGGCTCAATCACACCGGCATGTACAGGGCCAACAGCCACTTCATGCACTTCATCCCCATCAACCTGGTAAAAATCCATTACCCCCACAGCTATGGGCTGGTCAGGTGGTCTGTTCCAGGCATCACGCCTGCCAGACGGAGCAGAGGTAAACCTTACCGGCTTGAACCAGGGATGTCCTGTAAAACCTGTCCCGCATTGCTCGGCTATTTCACGCTCAAACAGCTGAGCCTGTGCTGTTTTTGCTGTAATGGAGCGCAATTCACCCCCTTTGCAGCTACTGTGTAAAAGCCCCAGAATAGTGCCAGATGGTGAGGCAAGCAGGCAGTAAAGCGCGGTCCGGTGATTGTTACCAGGCAGCCCGAAGTAAGAGCAAATCCTCCATCCCTGCTGGCAAAGGCTGTTAATCTGTGCGCCAAAATCATCCAGATGGCAGCAGGGGATTTCAGCAAGGGGTACAGGCTGTCCATTTTTAATCAGGCTAAGCTGGTTGTTCATGGTTGTACCTCAAGCAACATGGCAGCTTCCTGCATCAGCAAAAGCAGGCTTTCAGGCGGATATATGCCAAGCCACAGCAACAAAAGCAGCATAAAAAGCGGTGGTACTACAGTTAAAGGCTGTTCATGGTACGGTGTTTCGCCCTGCCCAGGCACTGGTTTACCCATGACCACCGGCAGTACAGTCAGTGCCATGCCGGCAAAGACAATCGCCAGAAAAAGCAGAAACAGCCCGCCGCTCCAGTACCTGCCCTGACTAAAGGCACTGTTTGCAATGCCAAATTCGGATATAAACAGCGCGAAAGGCGGAGAGCCGGTAACTGCGATAAATCCTGCCAGAAACATGCCGCCAGACCAG
>JAVERM010000192.1:0-2863 GCA_034007105.1 Trichlorobacter sp. | reverse complement strand
TTTCAATTACAGCTGCGTATTCGGCATTTTTATCAGCTTCAAGCAGTTGTGGATTTTTCAGCCATTCATTTACGGCATCAATCCTGTTTTGCAGGGTCTGCGGATCTTTGTAGCCATCGGCAATCATTTTTTTCATCAGTGCCACGTTTGAACGCAGGTAAGTGGCAACCGATTCTTTGGAAAGCTGTATGCAACCGGCAGCAGCAGAACGCTCTGCAGCAGCGTCAGTCAGTTCAAATCCCTGCTCAACTGTCAGATCCGGCAGTCCTTCCATTTCAAGGATACGACCGTTAAAGATGTTGATCTTGTTCTTTTTGGGCACAGTTAAAAGACCCTGTTTAATTGCCCAGTAAGGGATGGCGTTTACAGCATCACGCAGGGTGATACCCGGGTTAAACTTACCCTTAAAGCGAACCAGGACAGATTCTGGCATATCCAGTGGCATAAAGCCCATGGCACCTGCAAAGGCAACCAGACCGGAACCAGCCGGAAAAGAGATACCGATTGGAAAGCGGGTGTGTGAATCACCGCCAGTACCTACAGTATCAGGCAGCAGCAGACGGTTAAGCCAGCTGTGAATAACACCGTCACCAGGTTTTAGCGCAACACCGCCACGCTCGGAAATAAAGTCAGGTAAAGTTTTGTGCATTTTAACATCAGCCGGCTTTGGGTAAGCAGCTGTGTGGCAAAAAGATTGCATGAACATCGGGGATAGGAACTTCAGGCAAGCCAGCTCTTTCAGTTCATCAGCGGTCATCGGACCTGTTGTATCCTGGGAGCCCACAGTGGTCATTTTGGGTTCGCAGGCTGTGCCAGGCAAAATACCTTCAACACCGCACGCCTTGCCAACCATCTTCTGGGCAAGAGAGTAGCCCTGGTCAGCCTTTGGTTGCGGGTTAACCGGCTTGGTGAAGACTTCAATTTCACCCATGCCAAGGGCTTTGCGTGCTTTTTCTGTCACTGAACGACCAATAATCAGCGGGATTCGTCCACCAGCACGGAATTCATCGGCAATAGTGTTTGGTGCAAGTGCAAAGGTGGAAACAACTTCACCTTTTTCATTGGAGATTTCACCTTTTGCAGTATTGATAGTGATTACATCACCATCATTCATTTTAGTTACATCAGCCTTGATCGGCAGTGCGCCGGAATCCTGGGCAGTGTTGAAGAAAATCGGGGCAATTACACCGCCGATAATCACGCCGGCAGTTTTTTTGTTGGGTACGGCAGGAATATCCTGTCCCATGTGCCACAGCACTGAGTTACAGGCTGATTTACGGGAAGATCCGGTACCAACCACATCACCCACAAAGGCAACCTGATGACCTGCAGCACGCCAGTCAGCAATATCCTTTAGTCTGTTGGGGAAGCGGGTTTTACCCATTGCCAGCGCATGAAGCGGAATATCAGGACGGCTCCAGGCATCACCTGCAGGAGAGAAGTCATCGGTGTTGATTTCACCTTCAACCTTAAACACTTTTACCTTGATGGTTTCAGGTACACCAGGGCGTTTGGTAAACCATTCAGCATTTGCCCAGGATGTGAGTACTTTTTTGGCAGCAGCATTGGAAGCAGAAAGGGCAACCACCTGCTCAAAGCCATCATACACCAGCGTCATGCCGGAAAGTGCGGTTGCAGCCTCTTCAGCCAGCTCGCTATCCTTTAATGCTTCCACCAGTGGAGCAACGTTGTAGCCACCAATCATGGTGCCAAGGATACGTACTGCATCCACCCTGGAAATCAATGGGGATTTTTTGCTGCCATCAAGGATGGCTGCAAGAAACGCTGCCTTAACCTCGGCAGCCGGATCAACACCAGGTGAAACACGCTCTTTCAGCAGGTTAAGCAGAAAATCTTCCTTGCCTGCCGGTGGTGCCTCCAGCAGTTTGCAAAGATCAGTAGTTTGTTCAGGGGACAGCGGCAATGCAGGGATACCCTGTGCAGCACGCTCGGCCTCATGGGCCAGATAAGCTTCAATCATCAGTACAACCTCCTTGTTTTGATAGGTACTTAGCGTACATTTTAATTGTTTCAAACTGCATAATGTATACAGTTTTTGCCTTTTTCTGTCAATAATACGGTTAACAGAACCAGCAGCCTCTCAACTATATAATTTTACTTCCCTTGCCAATGCTTCCCAGGCAGGGAAGCTGCGCAAAATGGTGTTTTTGTCAATACAATACACTAAGCGAAAGTAACCTTTGGCACCAAAACCCGAGCCTGGCACCAGCAAAATCAGGTGCTTTTGCGCTATCTGGACAAATTCAAGATCATCAGCAAGGGGAGATTTTGGGAAAAGATAGAAAGCTCCATCTGGTTTGACCATTGAAAAACCAAGGGAAGTCAGCTTGTTGTACAGCAGGTCACGTTTTTCCTGATAGGCTGCAATATCCACTGATTCATCCTGCAAATCAGCCACAAGCCGCTGCATCAGAGCCGGTGCATTAACAAAGCCCAAGGTGCGGTTACAAAAAACAGCTGCCTCAATAAATTGTGCAGCAAACTGATTGGCAGGGTTTGCTGCCAGATAGCCGATACGCTCTCCTGGCAAGGCAAGATCTTTACTGTGTGAACTGACAATTACACTGTTTTCTATATGCTTGAAAACATTTGGTACATGCTGCCCATCGTAAGCCAACCTGGCGTATGGCTCATCTGAAATCAGATAAATCTGCTGCCCCGTTTTTGCGCTGGCAGTTTTCACCAGTTTACCCAGTGCATCAAGCTCATTAGCCTGGTAAATAACGCCAGTAGGATTATTGGGAGTATTGATAATAATAGCTCTGGTTTTACTGGTTATCGCCTGCTCAATGGCGTTAATATCCAGCCGGAAGCTATCCTTGTCTGTCCAGACCTCCACCGG
>JAVERM010000075.1:0-9121 GCA_034007105.1 Trichlorobacter sp. | reverse complement strand
CAAACTCATTGCCATGGGAGCGCACATATGCCAACGCAGCCTGGGCAGATTCTTTCATTACATCACCCAGCTGTCCGGTAAGTGCCAGACCGCCCTTGCCAGGCATGGTTGTGGCTTCAATATGCAGCACTTCGCCGCCAACTGCTGTCCACGCCAGTCCGTTTACCATGCCGATTTCATTTTTATCCAGGGCATCATCCCGCAAAAACCTGGCAGCACCAAGGTAGGTTGCCAGGGAGTTTACAGTGATTTTTACCTGCTGCTTGCGACCTTCGGCGATTTTACGGGCAACCTTACGGCAGATATTACCTACTTCCCGCTCCAGATTACGTAGTCCGGCTTCGCGGGTATATTTGGTGATTATCTCCTGCAAAACTTCATCAGTAAACGCGATATGCTTTTCTTTAAGACCATTTTCCTTCATCTGGCGCGGCACTAAAAACTGTTTGGCTATTTCCAGCTTTTCCTCTTCTGTGTAGCCAGGCAGGTTGATTACTTCCATCCGGTCGTAAAGGGCAGAAGGGATGGCATCGCCATGGTTGGCAGTTGCCAGAAACAGCACATTTGAAAGATCAAATGGCTGGTTGATGTAATGGTCAGAGAAATTGCTGTTTTGCTGCGGATCCAGTACTTCAAGCAGTGCTGCCGATGGGTCTCCTTTATGGTCGTAGCCCATCTTGTCCAGCTCATCCAGCATAAAGACCGGATTTTTGGAGCCAGCCTGCTTCAATCCCTGAATCAGCCTGCCCGGCATTGCCCCCAGATAAGTGCGGCGGTGACCACGGATTTCAGCTTCGTCACGCACCCCGCCAAGGGATATTCTGACAAACTTGCGGTTTATGGCACGGGCAATTGAACGTCCCAAAGATGTTTTGCCCACCCCGGGAGGTCCTACAAAGCAAAGTATAGGTCCTTTCATTTTGCGGTTAAGCTTGCGTACTGCCAGAAACTCCAGAACCCGTTCTTTAACTTTATCCAGGTAGCAATGGTCTTCATCCAGAATCTTTTGCGCCTTGGCTATGTCCAGTGATTCACGGGTGGTTTTGTTCCAGGGCAGTTCAACCAGCCACTCAATGTAGGTACGGATTACACCTGCTTCGCCAGAATCGCCATGCATCCGCTCCAGTCTGCCCAGCTGTTTTAATGCTTCTTTTTCAGTGGCTTGCGGCATTTTGCAGGCTTCAATGGTTTTACGCAGCTCGGCAAGCTCTTCCTTGCCATCGTTGTCGCCAAGCTCGTTCTGGATAGCTTTCATCTGCTCACGCAGATAGTATTCTTTCTGGTTTTTACCCATTTCTTCGCGGGCAGCATTTTGTATTTTCGCCTGCATGGAGAGCATTTCATGCTCCCTTGCCAGAAACTCATTTATCTTGGTCAGCCGCTGTACCGGATCAACGGTCTCAAGCAGTTGCTGTGATTCAGTAAGCTTTAACCCGAGGTTGCTGGAGATGAGATCAGCCATACTGCCCGGATCAGTAATGTTTTCCAGAATCATGGTGACTTCAGGGGAAATCTGCTTGCCCAGCTCACTGATTTTGGTTAATTGCTCCCGCACTGTGCGGATGAGGGCTTCGGTTTCCAGATTTTCCACGGCAGCAGGCTCGTGCAGACGGGCAATTTTTACGGTATGGAAAGGTTGTCCCTCCAGATGCTCGGTAATTTGCGCCTTAACCAGCCCCTGTACCAGAATTTTTACACGACCATCGGGCAGTTTCAGCATCCGCATAATCATGCCCACTGTGCCAACATTGTAAATCTGCTCAGAGGTTGGTTCTTCTTCACTTGTTTCATGCTGGGTTGCCAGCATAATCATCCGATCGCCAGCCAGTGCATGGTCAACCGCCTTGATTGATGCTTCACGACCCACAAACAAAGGTATAATCATGAACGGATAGACCACCACATCCCGAATCGGCAAAAGGGGAAGCTCTTCCGGAATATGCAGCTCTTCCTCTATGGTTATGATCGGCTCGGCAATTGTCTTTTCCTTTTTAGCTCTACTCACTTATTGCTCCTTTATCAAAATGGATCGCTTTTGCCCCTTTGGGCAGATGACACGCAACAGACCGCGTTTATATTCGGTATACACAAGGGTAGAATCAATCTGATCCGGCAGCCGTACAGTCTGGCGTATTTTGCCAAACCTGCGTTCAATACAAAAGTATTGTTGTTTTTGTGCTGGTGGCGGCTTTTTGTCTGCTTCCAGTGTAAGCAGGCTGCCTTGCAAAGTTATACTTATATCGTCAATACAAAGACCGGGTAACTCAAACTCCAGCACCATTGCCTGATCAGTTTCAAAAATATCCGTGGTCACTGTCAGGCTGGTGTTGTTATCGTTATAGTAGTGCTGATCAAGGGTGTACAGCAGGGCATATACCTTTTTAAACAGGCGATGGTACTGCTCTGCAATTTGTGCTTTGTTGCCTGTGCAGGGTGACATTTTGATCTCTTGTTACATCAAGTCGTTGTGGATACGCAGTAATTTCAGATGTAACCATTGCAGGTGTGATTGTCAAGGAACTGTCTGAAACACGTTGACCTGTTGACGGCTTTTGGGCAAGATGCCCGAATTACTCCAATCTGGAATTGGTTGGTGCAAAATACGGAGGGTATTACATGTCACTTAAAACAAGAATATGGATGACCGGTTCTTTGGACTGGTTTGGCTATATTGATGATGAAGAACTGTTTCTTGGGCGGCGCAGCTTCCCCAATCCGCCGGAAGAAGGGGATGAGTGGATCAGTGAAGCTGGCGATATGTTCAGGATTATTGATGGTGAAATCATAAAAACCGGATTTAAGGAGCCGCCCAAGCGTTACTGGTGACCAACCAGATCAATTACAGTGATTTCCGGTGGTGCCAGAAAACGGATCGGCGGTCCCCAGGTGCCAGTTCCACGGCTGGTGTAAAGCCAGCCGCCACTTTTAAAGGCTGTTAATCCTGTGGGCATCCGGTATTTCAGTCTGGTAATCAGACCAAAAGGAAATATCTGCCCGTTATGCACATGGCCGGAAAGCTGTAAATCAAACCTGCCAAGGCTTTTGCCATCAACATCAGGGCGGTGTTTTAAAAGCAGTATGAATTTGTCTTGCGGAGCATCTGCAAGTAATCTGCTTTCTGCATCAGTATCATAGTCGCTTGTTTGTTTTCCCGCCGGATCATCAACCCCAATTACCCAAAGCCTTTCCCCAAACGCAGCAGCATCAGAGCGCAGCATTTTAAAGCCGGATTTATCTGTAAATTCCTTTGCCCGCCCAAAACCTGCGTAATACTCATGATTGCCAGGTATGGCTATCTTTCCCAATGGTGGCATCAGTTGCTGCAAAGCTGCTGATATGCCGTTACTATCCCGCAGGTTACTATCCACCAGATCACCTGTGCTGATAACTATATCCGGTTTTTCACTGCTTATTTTAGCAGTGACCTTCTGGACAAAGCTTTCACCATTAAGCAGCCCCACATGCAGGTCACTTATCAGCACAACCCGTAGCTTGCTGTCAGAAGGCAGTTTTTCTGTTGCCAGTGTTACCTTTTCTGTACGAACAGCTTGGGCTTCAAACCAACCTCGGATAAAAACTGTTGTGGATATCAGCAAACAAAATACAAAAAGTTGACGTGGGTGCAGCCAGGTAAAATCCGGCAGAATCATCAGGCGACGTAAAAGCCAGTGTATACCCTGGCAAGATTTGAGCAAGGCTGCCACCGAGCAAAAGATAAATATCCAGCCCATCCAGCAAAAGCCTGCCATAGCCATTAACCGCGCAGCATTTTCATGGTTGTTGCGTTCCAGAAAGCGCACCAGTATTGGTACCAGCACCATCAAAAATGACCAAAGTGAAGCAGGCAGCATCCAGCTTGTGGCATGTTTTGGCAAAGCTGTTTGCAGCAGGTAGAGCATAAACAGATGTCCGCTGCCATAAATCAGAAAATATGTGAAAAGGAAAAAGGTCATTTAAAGGGTTTGTTTTCAAGCTTTGCTTTTTTTGGTACACTGATTTTTCTGTTTACTGTAGCAATAAATTGGTTTCAATGCAGAAACTAATTTAAACAAAACAAGGAGCAATCATGAAAATTGTAGCCATTATTGCCAGCCCCCACGGTATGAAAGGAAATACCGGACGCCTGCTTGAGGAGGTACTGGCTGGTCTGGAGCCGGAAGCAGAGCTGGAACTGCTGGAGCTTTCCCGCTTAAATGTAAAGCCATGCACAGGTTGTGACCATTGCCACAAAACCGGAGTTTGCCCCATTAAGGATGACTATGAGCCGATCAAGAAAAGCCTGCTTGCAGCAGATGGTTTTATTCTTGCCAGCCCTAATTACATCTTTAGTGTTTCCGCGCAGTTAAAAGCTTTTTTTGATCGCTGTGGCAACATCATCCATTGCCTGATGCTGGAAGACAAGTACGGTGCGCTGGTGGAGACATCTGGCGGCGGTGACGATGATGATGTGCTTGCATATATGACCCGTTTTGTAAACTCCACAGGTGCCCAATCAGTTGGTGGTATTGGATCACCCATTGCCGGCGCGCGTGTTTTTCCGCAGCAGGATGCCCTGTTTGAAAAAGCAAGGGAGCTTGGCAAAAGCCTTTGCCAGTGCATCAGGGATAAAGAACATTTTCCTGATCAGGCAGGTTATCGCGGTGCCTTTAAAACCCGTATGAGACGGCTGGTGGAATACTACAAGGATGAGTGGTCGGCAGAGTATGATTACTGGCAATACCACCACAAGCAGCCTGATAAGGAGTAAACATACAATGTGTAAAATCCACCAGATCTATTTTTCCCCAACCGGAACAACAGCAAAAATTATCAGCCAGATTGCCGCTGCAATTGCCCCTCTTGAAACCACAACTGTGGATCTCACCAAAATGACAGCTGCACCAGAGCTTGAGCTTGCCGAGTGCCTGGCTCTGGTGGGTGTGCCGGTTTATGCCGGCAGGGTGCCGGAAATCTGTCTGCAAAGGATGGCGAATATAAAAGGGAATAACACCCCTGCTGTGCTGGTGGCAGTTTACGGAAATCGTGCTTTTGAAGATACTTTGGTGGAGTTACAGGATTTTATGGAGGAAAAAGGCTTTAAGGTGATTGCAGCCGCAGCTTTTGTGGGGGAGCACTCTTTTTCCACTGCAAGTCAGCCAGTTGCTAGCAATCGTCCGGATATTGCAGACCTTGTGAAAGCAACAGAGTTTGGCAAGATTGTTGTCACTTTGCCTCTGGATGCAGGTGCAGACAGCCTGCTTGCAATACCTGGCAAACGCCCTTATCAGAAAAGACCCGAGCGTGGCGCAATTGCACCTGATACTGACCATAAACTTTGCATTGCCTGCGGAGCATGTGAAAGAGCCTGTCCTGTTGAGACCGTGAAGCTGCAAGGAAAAACGGTTGTCACTGATGCAGCCAACTGCATACTGTGCTGTGCCTGCGTAAAAGTATGCCCCACCAAAGCCAGGTTTCTGGAGCATCCGATGGTGTCTGAACGCCGTAAACTTCTGGTTGAACATTGCAGCACCAGAAAGGAAGCAGAATTTTTTCTGCCCTGATTCTGTTTTTGTTGCCAGCTCCCCCTCCGCAGGATGCAGAGGGGGCTAAATACTTTACACTTTTGCCAGGATAATCAGTTCCATCAAATCTCCATCACTTAGGTGAATCGGAAAATTAAGACCACGCATACCCTTGGGTATTGGCAGTCCGTCATCCGGAGGGTGGATGGTTTCAGGCGGTGCAATTTCCAGCAACATGCCGTCTTGTGATGCTTTGGCAACCACATTACCACATACAATATTAACAAATTCCATCACAGAATCTTCTATAACCTCTTCCGGCTCAGATTCCACATCGTCTTCCCTTAAAATAGCTTTGGCAATTGTCTTGCTTGTTTTATCTGATACTGCCAGCATATAGCGTGCATCAGCATCACCGCTGATATCCATGGCAGCCAGTAAACGCCCTGGTGCAATGCTGGTAATCTCTTCAAACGTACTCGTTCTGAACTGTACCCCCACTATTCTGGTGATCATCTTGTAGGTCAGATCAATCATGGCTTCCCATAGCGCACGGTTTTTATTCAGCCATTCGGGCAGCTCCATCTGTTCTGTGGCATATTCTGCCTGATCTATCTTGAAATCTGCCAGATATTGCTCAAGTTGATCAGGAGTTAGTGCCCCGACTTTAATCAGGGCTTCACCAATGTAAATATGGGTTGCTCGTTGGTGTTTAATCACATCATCAAGCTGACTGCTGGTGAGCATACCAAGCTCAACCAACAGGTCACCAAGTTTCATGTCGCGGCTATATTGTGCAGAGTGGGCAGTCTCAATATCACGGCTGGTGATAAGCCCCATGGCCACTGCCATTTCTCCCAGTTTCAGGTTGGTGCGCTCCTGCAAATCTATGGCACGCAGCAGGGCTTCATTGGTGACCAGATTCTTCTCTATCAGAAATTGTCCAAAAAACTTGACGGCCATTTTTATATCTCCAGTATTAGAATAAAGTTGACTGTTAAAGTGCTCTTAAAGTTTTCAAAACTGTTTCGGCATCAAAAGGTTTTGAAACAACATTTTTTGCCCCTAGTTTTAAAGCTTCGGCAAATTTATCACCAACACCGCCCAAAGAGGTGACCATGATCACTTTTACATCTTTATCAAGCACAGAAAGACTGCGTAAAGCAGTAAGCCCATCCATACCAGGCATGTTCATATCCATACAGATGATATCAGGGTCTTCGGAGTGGTTCATTTTTATGGCCTGAGCACCATCCTTAGCATGACCTATACAGGTAAAATCACCAGATTCATTGATAATTTTCTCCAACTGGCGTGCCACTGCAATGCTGTCATCCACCACAAGAACTCTTTTCATAAGCTATTAATCCTCCGTTTTGGTAAACAGTTTGGTGAAATACAATATAGTTTCCGGGTGGAAACTGCTTTACACGTCAATATCAGTATCCAAACCGGAAAGGAAAAGAACCCTTTACGGACGGAAACCATCTAAACAAACAGGAACTTTAGTTTAAGAGTAAAGAAAAGTCAAAGCAACAAAGACCAGTTTTGATGCTGTAAGCCGTATGTTTTTGATCCGGGTCAGCATTGCCAGCAAAATCCTGTTCAGCTTGTGCAGCCCATGTTATACAAAAACAAAAGCCTCAACTGAAAGGAGCCTGATTTATTATGTCCCGTAAGCCTGTATTATTATCATTTTTGTTGATTGCAGCCCTGTCTGTACCTTTTGCCACAGCATATGGTGCCGATAAAAAACCTGTTGCCGGCAAGGCTGTTGCTGCACCCAAAACCATGAACAGTGCTGCAATGGTTAATGGTGTGCCGATTACTGTCCAGGAACTGAACAAGGCGTTTACAGCCTTTAAAAATTCACCCCAGGGCGCGCAGCTTCCTGCTGGTAAAGAAGCGGAAGTTAAAGGCTTTCTACTGGATCAACTGATTTCCGGTGAACTGTTATACCAGCAGGCAAATGCCAACCCGCCCAAAAATCTTGAAGCCATGATTGATGAAAATATTAAAGGTCTGCAAGAAAGCCGCTTTAAAAACAGACAGGAGATGCTTAGCTCTCTTAAACAGCAGGGAATAACTGAAAAAGACCTGCGTGAAGCCATGCGCCGTAATATTGTGGTGGGTCATTATGTGGACACAAAAGTCGCTCCAGGTCAGCAGGTATCAGCCGCTGAAATCAAAGCCTTTTACGATAACAACCCGCAGCTGTTTGAGCAGCCGGAACAGGTGCGTGCCAGCCATATTCTGATTCCGCTTGATCCAAAAGCAACTGCCAAAGAGCGTACAGCGGCAATATCCAAAGCTAATGAGCTTTTAAAGCAGCTTAAAGCTGGTGCTGATTTTACAAAACTTGCTCGGGAAAACTCAAGCTGTCCCAGCAGTCAGCAAGGTGGAGACCTTGGTTATTTTGCCAAAGGTCAGATGGTAAAGCCGTTTGAAAATAAAGCTTTTGCCATGAAGCCTGGCGAAGTGAGCGATGTTGTGGAAACCCAGTTTGGTCTGCACATCATCAAGCTTGCGGAGAAAAGACCTGCCGGCAAGATTCCCTTCAACGATGTGAAAGAACAGCTTGAGGCCGAGCTTAAACATCAGAAAGTTAATGAAGCGGTTGAAAAAACCATTGCAGACCTGCGCAAAAATGCAAAAATTGAAACCTTTATCAAATAAACTGGCAGCTACAAGCATATGAACAAAGCTTTAATGTCTGAAACTGTCTTGTACACCGCTACCTGGTTGTTTAATCCAGGAGAAAAGCCGCTTGCAGGTGGTGCTTTGGCGGTGCGTAACAACATCATACTGGATGTTGGTACAGCAGATGAGCTTGCAAGGCGTTACAATATTGATAAATATGTCGATTACCCGGGTTGCGTCCTGCTTCCCGGGTTTGTTAATGCCCACACCCACCTTGAGCTGACCCATTTCCCTGACTGGCGAAAACAGGCTGAAATAACTGATATACCTGCTGATTTTACGGACTGGATTTTACAGATGGTAAGAGTGAAGCGGAGTATAAATGAAGGGGATGTTGTTGCCTCTTTTAAGGCAGGTGCGCAGGCTTGTTTGCAGGCTGGCACCGCTTTTGTCGGAGATATTGTCAGTAGTCCCGAGCTTTTGCCGTTTATTGGCTCTGTAAGGCTTGGCGGACGTTACTTCAGTGAACTTATCGGTCATGAGCAAAGTAGTTTCCGGCAGCGGTTAAATACGTTGCTGCAACTGCTACAGGAACAGGTCGGTACAATCTATCCAGGTCTTTCTCCCCATGCACCCTATACATTAAATGAAACCGTACTTGCAGATATTGCCCAAGCTGCAAAACAGCACTCTCTGCCCCTATCCCTGCACCTGGCTGAATCGGCAGCAGAAATTGATCTGCTCCATGATTCCAGCGGAGCTATTGCAGAAAAACTGTATCCGCTGGCAGGTTGGCAGCAGTTTTTGCCGCCACCTCGCAAAACCACCCCTGCCAGATTTTTTGATGCAGGCGGTCTGCTGACAGATAAAACAATCGCAGTACATTGTGTTCATTGCTCACAGACAGATGCACAACTACTGAAAAAACGGGGCGTTACCATCTGCCTGTGCCCCCGCAGTAACCATAAACTGGGGGTAGG